>JAZUDQ010000046.1:0-185788 GCA_045639745.1 Lachnospiraceae bacterium
TTTTCTTGTACTTTTATAAATTAATAATCTATATTTTCCAAAAGTTTATCGATTAATGTCGCATTTTTCAAACAAAATTCTTTATTGGGAAAAGCTTCGGTATTATTGATAATACAATCTCCGAATTCGGATATTTCACAAGAATAATTATCCTGAACGGGAATTGTCTTAACTGTCTCCGCTCCGTCAATAATTATACGATATGTAAGATTACCGCATCCGTTATATTCCGCCTCCGATCTTATATCTCCCTTACTTCCGTGAATAAACAGCCTGTCATATCTGGAATTCTTGTCATTTCCCAATATCATTCCAACATCAAAAGATGCCCTTGCGCCGTTTTTAAACCTGACAATGGCACTGTCATATATATCAACGCCTTCATTATTCTTTTCACATACAGCTCTTGCATAATCTAAGTCTGAATCAATAAATGACAATATCATCGATGTACAATAACAGCCCAAATCGTATATCATACCTCCGCCGAGTTCTTTGTGGAGTCTGAAGTCTTCGTCATATCCCTGTGTAACAAAGGCGGTATCCACATAAATCACATCTCCTATTATGCCCGACTTAATATCCTTTGTAAGACTCTTCATATAAGCTCCGTGCAAATACGCAAAAGCTTCCATAAGAAGTACTTTGTTCTTTTCTGCAGCAGCATACATTTCCTTTGCATCTTCGGCATTTAACGCCATCGGCTTCTCACATAACACATGTTTTCCGTGATTAAGAGCTTTAATAACCCACTCCCTGTGAAGATTATTGGTAAGAGGAATGTAGGCAGCTTCCACGCAAGGATCATCAAGCAGTTCGTCATAACTGCAATAACCCTTCTCAAAACCGAACTCATTTTTATAACATTCCACTTTGTCAGACTTTCTTCCCGCAATCGCATAAAGATTACAATTGGAAGCTTTCATCATTCCGGGAATAACACACGATTTCGCAATCCTCGCGGTTCCCATAACCCCCCAGTTAATTTTCTTCATAGAATTTCCCTTCCGAATTAATTAATAATTGTAAGTCACCGACTCTCTCTGTAAAAATTCCTCTTAAGCGTCATTACCAATATGGGAATAAGAACAAGCTGTATAACAATGCCGGGAATCGCATTCAAAAAGGCACTTGAAACAAAAATTTTAATTCCGAATTCAGTTTTACCGAGTCCCATCAATATTAACTCTGTTACTCCCCAGATTATCCGGCCTGCAAGCATAGAAATAATGAGTGTAACATAAATATATTTTTTTCTTCGAGGAAATATTCTGAATAGAAGGCCCGAAATAAAGCCGTAAGTTGCAAGTTCAAAACTCATTGCAATTCCGATAGGCATTATAGGCGGCATGCCGAAAAGGAAAAAACGAAGAATCGGTGCTATAAATCCGATAAATAAACCATAAAACGGTCCGCATAAAAAACCACATAAGATAACGGGTATATGCATAGGGCAAAATGCATTTCCGAGGCTCTTTAGCTGAGCCGTCAAAAAAGGTAACACGAGTGAAAGCGCAAGCATCATTGCAGTCAATACCATCTTTGTTAATTTCTTGTCTGATTTCATTTAAACATCCTTTAAACATTTTTAGTATTATTGTTGAGCAATCTTTAAATCCGATTTATTAATAATGTCGCACTCTTCAAAATATTTATCTTCCAAAGGTATCCATTCATTAAAAAATCTGTCTGCAAGTTGAGGATTACATCTCTCTCTTATACGTGCCTCCTGTAATTCCTTTGATATTCCGAGGAAGATTCTGAGATCGTAATATCCGATCAACTCCTTATTTAGGGAATAAGATCCTTCAACTATATTAAGTCTTTTATAAGGAACCGTTATCTCATTTTCCAATTCAAGTTTATGACAATTATATGGTCTGTATACCACACTTTCGCCCGGCTTATACAAATTGACCGGAAGAATAATCTCTTTAAGAAATCGTTCGTGGTCTACATTTTCTCCGGGAATATTCAGACGCTGTTTTGTCTTCTGTTCAGGTCTGAGAAAATAGTCATCCATATGAAAAACATTACAATCATAAACCTTTTGAATATATTCTGCAAGTGTACTCTTACCCGCTCCGGCCGGACCGTCGATTGCAACTATCAGATTTTTTGCGGAAGGCAGAGAATCAATGGCATTTTTGATTTTTTCCAAAATTTTATTATCTATAGTATCCATAGCGGCATCATGCATTACTACAACATCCCTTCATAATGAATGTTAATTGAATCAGACCTTAAGTCTGAAAATAGTCCTGTCATCGAGTGCTTCCGCCCCCATTGATTTATAAAAATCAACAGATGATTTATTCCAATCAAGGCAGCACCATTCAAGACGTCCGCACTTCCTGTCAGAGGCAGTCTTAGCAAGAAACTCCAGCAATTCCTTTCCGTAACCGCGTCCGCGATAATCCGGAGAAACATAAAGATCCTCAAGGAAAATACCTGCTCTGCCCAGAAAAGTCGAAAAACTTTGATAAAACAGAGCAAATCCTACGGGTTTATCCCCCTCATATACTAACAAAGCCTCTGCATTGTGCTTTTCAAAAATTGCCTTCCTCAGCATTTCCTCATCGGCAACTACATCATCAGACATTTTTTCGTATTCCGCCAGTTCATTAATAAACTTAAATACATACGGAATATCATTTATCTCAGCAAATTTAACCATTTAAACCCATCTCTCCGCTTTTATATCATCAGCCTGTATATTGCTTCAACATCTTTCTGCTTAAGAGGAACAAAACCGCCGATTACACCGCTTTCATTTCCTTTTCCGTAACAGCATGTATAAGCCATCTTCTCTATATCTTCTTCTCTTGCGCCCAGTTCCTCAAAATTTTTCGGCATTCCGATTGAGATAAGGAAACGACGAAGAGCTTCTATTCCTTCTTTCGCCGTAGCGGCCGGATTATCATTATCCATCTTACAACCCCATACTCTCGACGCAATATTGGCAAATCTCATCACATCATGAGACATATTATATGTAAATACGGCCGGCATTGTAACAGCCAGTCCCGCACCATGAGCACAATCGTATAATGCTGACAGTTCATGCTCAATCTGATGACTGGTCCAATCCTGACTTCTTCCCACACCGACAATGTTATTGTGTGCAACCATGCCGGCCCACATAATATTGGCTCTTGCTTCATAATCCGAAGAATCTTTCAATGCTTTCGGTGCTTCTGTAATCATCGTGATTATAAGCGATTCTATAAGTCTGTCCGTAACCTCAACATCTTTGGAATTGGTAAGATATCTTTCATACAGATGAGCAATAATATCCGTTATGCCGCATGCCGTCTGATAAGCCGTCAGTGTCTGATAAAGTTCCGGATTAAGAATCGAGAATCTTGGACGAATAGCATCACCTGAAGCTCCTCTTTTAATCATGCCGTCCTCATTGGTAATAACCGAATCCGGAGAGCCTTCGGAACCTGCGGCTGCAATAGTAAGTACCGTCCCTACCGGCAAGGCTTTCTCAACAGGTTTTCCCTGATAAAAATCCCAAAAATCTCCGTCATACAAAACACCGGAAGCAATTGCTTTAGAAGAATCAATGGTACTTCCTCCACCGACTGCAAGGATAAAATCAACATTTTCTTTTTTGCAAAGATCTATTCCCTTATATACCAGCCCACTTCTGGGATTAGGCTGAACACCTCCGAGCTCGATAAAGTCAATCGAAGCTTTTGAAAGAGACTGTTTTACACGATCGATAAGTCCGCTTTTTATCGCACTTCCCCCGCCATAATGAATAAGCACCTTGGTGCCTCCGAATCTTCTGACCAATTCTCCGCAGTCATTTTCCCTGCCTTTACCAAATGCAAAATAAGTCGGTGAGTAAAAATTAAAATTCTCCATTAATAATAATAACCTCCGGTTTTTATAAAATTTATATCAATAATTTTGAGAGCATATTTCAAAATAGCTTTGCGGGTGAAGACATACCGGGCATTCATCGGGAGCCGCGTTGCTCACAACAATATGTCCGCAGTTCCTGCAAACCCAAACCTTTACATCATTTCTTCTGAACACCGCACCGGTCGAAAGATTATGCAAAAAAATGAGATATCTTTCTTCATGGCTTTTTTCAATTTCGGCAATTCGTCTAAACCGTTCAGCCAATTCGGGAAAGCCTTCTTCCTCAGCGATCTCGGCATATTGGGAATAAAGAACCGTCCATTCATGATTTTCTCCGAGTGCCGCATCGTTAAGATTTTCCGCGGTGGAACCGATTCCGTACAATTCCTTAAACCAAAGCTTTGCATGTTCTTTTTCATTATTCGCTGTGTTCAGAAAAATATCGGCAATCTGTTCATAACCCTCTTTTTTGGCTTGAGATGCAAAAAAAGTATATTTATTTCTCGCTACCGATTCTGCTTCCAATGCCTTAATAAGGTTAAGTTCCGTCCTCGTACCTCTGTATCTGTTGTTCTTCATGATAATTTCCTCCTTTTGGAAAAATGTGATTTATCACAGAATTCTGTTAACAAAAGGAATTATACAAAGGACAAATTTCCATAAAAATATGTTGTAAAATACAATTCTATATTAATCTATTGTTTTCCCGTATCCTCCGACATACTGTCAAAATCGGCTATGCGAACAAGTTTGTTGAATATACTGTTAATATCTTCATCATCCACATAATAATGGTTGTCATCATAACTAAAATGAAACATCTGATTTCTTAATACACCGTCTTCATCATAATAACAAACATACCAATTTATTATAACCACAATTCCGGAATCAGATGTCAGCGCACACATAGGATTGCCTTCCGGAAGAGATTCAAATTCAAGATTCTTATCATTGCAAATATCATAAAACACCTGATAATAATCAGATATAACCGTCGGATCCGCAGTCCCCGACATAATCAGGCTTTCATTCAAATTACCCGACATATATTCATTAATAATTGTATTGTAATCATTTTTGGACTGAGTATAACAAACGGTACCGTCCTTATCATAGAAATAATATCTGGCTTCATCCACATATTCGCCTTCATATGATTTATAAAAGCTGACTTGTTCCAAAAAAACAACAGCAGGCGGTTCCTTAATCTCTTTCTTATCTTCATCCGAATTAAGAAAAAAAATATTGCAGCCTGTAAGTATAAACACAACCAGTATTAAAACAGAACTTATACCAACACACTTGGTCATTCATTTATCTCCCGTTCGTTATTAATTAATCGACTTTCAAAGAGTCCGAATCCATTATGGTGTAGTTTATTTAAGAATGATGTACCGGCAATAATTATATCAGATATCATGTTCTTTTCCGGGATAACTTATTTCATCGCCCCAGTTTAGTATCTCATTAAAATAATCTTCTTTTGCCATCAAGCCGTATGACCATAAAAACGCCCTGTCTCTTTCACTTATCTCATCAAGTCTCATCCAGCATACCTCTTTAAGCGGCTGATCATCTGCGGGCCATTCCGGATCCGAGCCTGTAACAGGTTCTTGATCATCAGGTACATATACTTCAAAAGCATACTCCTCGGAACCCTCGCCTTTTGTCATAAATATTCCCATTTTTTTTACAATTGTCCCTTCAAGGCCGCACTCTTCCTTTAGTTCTCTGAGTACAGTTTCTTCCGGGGTTTCGCCTTCCTCTATACCGCCCCCCGGAATGGTATAAAAAATGCGATTATCAAAATGTATTTTCTCAATTAATATTTTTTCATCTCTAAAGACAAAAGCCATGCTCCTTCTTCTCATCTCATCGTCCCCCTCACTTAAAACACATATCATCTCAAACCTTTGTAATACTCATAAATCATTTCTTTTGAAATAGGAACTTCACATTCTTCCAATTCTTTATAGATAAGTTCTGTTAGATTTAAAAGAGCTGTCCACAAAGCTCCCCGGTCGACTTCTGCCACAAACGTACTCTTAAGTGCTGCCTTTTCATCCTCGGGCAATTTATCCATTTCACGATATAATCCGCTCTCAAGCATATATCTGTCCCCGAGAAGATTGGTATAAATACTTCTCAGATTATCAATCTCTCCGATTGCGCGAAAATAATTATTACGATTTATTGCAACACTTGCGTGCATCATACGGGCCCACGCAGAATCACAAGCATTTTCCCGATCTTTCTTACTCTTATCACCGAATATACTGTTATTCATCCATTCTAACGACTTAACCATCTTATCTTCCACAACGCCGGAATTGTCATAGAGAACCTTGAAAGACTTTTTACGTGCAGCTGCATGTTCATACCCTCCATATCCCAAATCCACTTCGAGAAGATTGGAAAATATATAACACTGTAAATGTGCCGCTTCGCTCTGAGAAAAATAAAGGATTTCATATTTTTCGGAAATCTTCTCATGCATATACTCCATGACCTTTATCATGATATCATCAGATTCCAATGCTACAACATAATCAAGGTCCGATCTGTCATCGGTAAATCCCCCGGCCCCGGAGCCAACCTGAACCAATGAGACAATTGAATCATTAGCCTGTGTAATCGAGAGAATGTAGTCATATGCCTCCTGTCTGTCCTTCGGTGAAAATATCGAATTCATAAAGTTTCCTCCTTGTATCAATCATCTGACTTTACATTCAAATTCATTATCATTATCGGTTTTTCACGTATCTTAAACATTTCAACAACAGAACTGGTCGAACCGTAATATGCATCCGATATATTTATTGCCCTATGTATATCCGGCGAATCATCAAATATGCCTATCTGTTCATCCTTGAACTTTTGAATAATATCCAGATATTGCTTCTCAACTTCCGGATTCATTGATCTGATTGTTGAAAGAGTTAACGGATGCGGTCTCCACAATAAAACCATATTATTATTATTTTTAAACAAACCAAAAATTTCTTCAATCTTAGCAAAAAATTTTTCTGAATTTTGTTTCATTAAGCACGACAAATGAGTATTAAAAAAAATCACTTTCAACTTTATGCCATCTTTAAATATTAATTTTTTCCATTCCTCAGGTATATCCTCCTGTGTATCACTAAATGTATTTAATTTGGATGATTTTACAACAATAAATTTATCTGCGTCTGTGGCATTGGGAATTTGTTCTTTGTAATATTTAATATACTTTTTCCTGACATTCTCTGATTGGAGCCAGACCTCATCAGCCTGTACCGTCCCCGGTAAAACGCAGAAATGCTCTTTTACCACATCATTATAATGAACAAAATACGGAATATATATAAGTTTATCAGTGAAGTTTTTTATATTTTTACAATAAAAAAACGGATGAACGGTTGTTACAAAATTAAATTCATCATAGGGATTATGAATATATACTTCTTCAGGATGAATCTTTGAATACTCTAATTTATCATAATCATATATAGGAAGTTGTTTATCAAACAAATCCTTTTCATAATGCATATTTCCGATTGTACCATCTTTATTCTTTTCAAAATAAGGGATAGGTACCACCATCACCGTACAATTATTTTCTTCATTAGCTTTTATATAGGCACCATATAAAGAATCCCACATTGCTGCCATATACGGAAAAAGCATGATTACTTTTTCCTCTTTAATATTTGAAACAGCGGATACAATCCCATTTATTTTGCCCCACATTTTTTTACATATTCCGGCCTGTTCGTGACATCTTGTCCTTTTATCATTTTCTTTATCTGATTGGCTTATGCTCCATATATCTTCGCAAACATCTTCAAGAATTTTTACATAATCACAATTTTCTCCAAGATTGTCCTCCAATATTTCACCGATATTTATAATCTGCTCCTGCATATCCGGCAGCAGAATCTTTATTCCTTCTTGATTATCCTTATCTATTAATTTAGCCAAAAGCCGGATGGCATTATCTATTACTTTAAAAGATTTTAATATGTTATTTTTTATATACTTTCTCATCCTTTATAACCTACAAAAAAAGCGGAAAATATAAATATTCCGCTCCTTTTTCTATAAATATGTTTCTAATCCAATGTTAATTACTTACATGTAAATGAATTACCCTTTGTCTTTTTACTTTCATATACGCAATTATCAGCCTCTTTATAAATCTGATCGAAATTAATATCACCATTCTTAATGAAAGCACCTACACTGACTGATATGCTTTCTTCCAGGGGTTCAAAGTTTATTGAGCTGATATCTTCAAATATACGGTTGAATATAACCATTGCTTTATCAACATTATCAATCCCTACAAAATATGCTGCGAATTCATCACCGCCAAGACGCATAACTACATCATTGCTACGCTTGTTGCGCTTAAGAATATCTGCAATAGCTTTTAAAACCTTATCACCGATATCATGTCCGTATTTATCATTAACATGTTTAAAATTGTCCACATCAAGTACGCAGAACACACCTTGAATATTTTGTTGAAGATATTCGGAAACAGTATTTTCCCCATGTCCTCTGTTGCAGATATCAGTCATCAAATCCGTCTGAGATAAATACATAAGTTCTCTCTCTCGGATTTTTTCCTCATTTATACATTCAACACTGTATATTACATTAAGAATTTTTCCGTCTTCATCATAATCTACAACAGTAAAACGGGCACGGCACCATCCGTTCATTTTACCTTGGAAAATCTCTGAAATGCTGTGTTTTCCTTTCATTCTCTCATCAAGCGTAGAAAAATCAACGAAAGCGAGCATTTTATCCAAATCTCCGGGTTCTGTAATTTTCATGACAACATTATCCGACTGCTTTTGTAAATCACCGGGATACTCATTAATCCATTCAATAATCCACTTATTGGTCTTAAATAACATACCGGTATTCTCTTTAAGGTTGAATACATTTACAGAAACATAAATATCAGACAAAGCCCTGAGTATTTGGTCTTCAGACACACCTAACGATCCCATATTTATCCCCCTCTTCTATAACCCTTATACTTTAAAAAATATCAATTAGATTAACACGTGATATTACAGTAAATTCTACCATAATGTTAATTAAATTTTCAATACTAAATAGCACTTAAAAAACTATATTGCAGTCATAATAATTTTCATATATTCTTCTTTTTTATTTCGCATAATATCAAATCCTTTGGACAGTTCTTCGGGAATAAAACGATGTGTAATTAAAATCTGCGGATTTATTTTTTCCAAAGACAATAAATTTAAAACATAATGCCAGTCATCTTTTTCTGCCTCACTATCATCAACACCAAAAAATGAAGAATTCCACGTACCTGTAATTTTCAACTGTTTTCTTAGAATTTTCCAATATAATTCTCGATTAAAAGTAATATCCGAATACGGATTCCCAATTAAGCAAATCTTCCCGCCGGGGGCAACAACGTTCAAAGCCTGTGTAATCGTTTCGTTCTTGCCAACACACTCAAAGTATGCGTCAACGCCAATACCGTTCGTCTTTTCATTCAGGAAAGTGTCAATATCATTATTCCTCAAATCGCAAAAGTCATCTTCGGGGATTCCTAATTTAATTAATATTTTTTTCTGTGATTCTTTATTTCCTATCGAATAGATGTTTTTTATTCCTAATTCTTTTAAAAACATTATTAATAAAAGGCCTATTGTTCCAAGACCACATACGGCAACAGTCATTTCCTGCGTTAAAGAAAGCCTTCTCATCGCATGAACAGCAACCGACATAGGCTCAAGCATAGCTGCCTGTTCAAATGTAACATTAGAAGGAAGTTCTATAAGATTCCACTCCGGAACAGAAACAAAATCTGCAAATCCACCATCAGTCCTTGATCCGAGATAATTATAGTTATTGCACATTTCAAATTTCTTATTTTTACATGATGTACACTTTTTACAAGGAATTAGCGGGAAAATACCAACTCGTTTTCCCAGCCACTTTTTATCTGTATCTTTTCCAACCGCCTCTACAACTCCCGAGAATTCATGTCCTATAACAATTGGCATCATATGAGCACCATTTTCGTAAACACGAGGTATATCGGAACCGCAAATTCCGGCTGCTTTAACTCTTACAAGCACCTCTCCCTGACTTAATTCGGGAATATCTTTTTCTATATATTGAAAATCACCAATATTACGTAGCGACCATGCATTCATAAAATCTACCTTTCACAAATACCATTAATCATTGATTCAAATCGTTTCAAATCGTCTTTTGTAGTTATTTTAAAATTATTTTCATCGCCTTCAATCATTGTAACATCCATGCCTGAAATAATCGCCGGCTCAGAAGTTCCATTAATATTCAGGATACCGTCAGGAAGAAGTTTTCTGTTTGCTTCCAAATATTTACCCAAGACAAAACTTTCCGGAGCCTGACCTGAATATACATGATTGCGATTAAGAAGTGAGGAAATATGTTTTCCGTCTTCACTTAAATATACTGTATCTTTCATAGTCAATACCGGCATCACACCATCATGCTGCTTAAGGGCCTCAAAACTCCTTTTAATTAAATCCTGCGACAAAAACGGCCGTGCCGCATCGTGAATCAAAACATAATCCGATTCTACAGAATATTCAGAAATATCTTCCAACCCGTTATATATTGAAAGTTGACGATTTGAACCGGGCAAAGAGAATCCTTTAATTTTTGATATGTACGATTCATCCGGATAATTACAGCTATCTAATATTGCTTCATGCCATTTTATATCGGCGACAATCTGAACTGCATCGATATAAGGACTTTTTAAAATTGTATCCAAACAATACGAAATAACCATTCGATTCGCAACCATTAAATATTGCTTTGGAATCTTATTTCCAAGTCTGCTTCCGGTTCCCCCGGACAAAATCAAGGCAGTATTCATACAATTTCACTCCTAAAACTTAAGTTCCCTGATATCTTTAAGAATCTCTCCGTAATTTCTATTTTTCCCAAATAACAAAGTAGTTCCAAGAACAAATCCTTTTACTCCTTTGGGAGCAAATTCAAGAATACGATCGGAACTGCACGCCCCATCCCAGTATATCTCAAACCCCATATCTTCTTTCATAGATAGCAATTTTGTTATTTTTTTTCCAACATATGGTAAATACATCTGTCCGGCATTCCCGGGATTAACAGACATCACCAAAACCTTTTTTACTATACGAAGCATTTCAACAATTGTCTCTACAGAAGTTCCCGGATTAATTGCTATTCCGGGGGTAATACCCGCGTCAATAACCTTTTGAAGCGTAGTTGATGGATGATACTCTGCTTCCGGATGAATATAAACAGTATCCCCATGACGAAGATTCTGCAAAAATAAATCTATATGATTATTAGGATGCTCAATCATCAAATGAACATCCAATGGTTTCTTGGTAGCTCCCGCAATATATTTCATATCATTTAATCCCATTGCAAAATTGGGAACATATCTTCCATCCATTATATCAATATGAAATGAATCTATTCCGCCTTCATCCAAGGCCTTAACTTCCTTTTCCAAATTACCATAATTGGCACACATCATCGAGGCTGTCAATTCAAAATTCATATTATTTCACTCCCGTTCCATTCAAATTATTATTACAATCAATTGTTAGTGGTTCTTTATGCTTAACTTATCGTAAAGTCATTCTTTTTTTCATTTCATAATAATTCTTTTGAGTATTAATTCTGTTCTTTTGTTCATCCGGACTCATCCATCCGCCTGAAAACAGATGTACTGACACTGTTGCGTCTTTTTTTTGCAATTCACAACTCATATAATCATACGGATGATTAACATATGAAGGATATATTGTAACCCCTTCTATGATTTGTAATTGATTATTGGGTTTAAATCCATAACCGGTAAATATACTGCTTTCATACAAACCGCATGTGTCCGGATTTAATGTTCCGTCTTCCAAAATAAAATTGATTTTTTCTCTGAATTCCAATAATCTCTTTAGCATTGGATGGCCGATTGAAAAACCACACCCTCCTCCGCTATTAATATTTCCCCACTTTTCAGTACCTACAAAACCACTTTGATAAAGTAAATTATCCAAATTTTTTATAAGCTTAACATCTGTATCAAGATAAATACCGCCGTTTTCATACAAAATATCTAATCTTGCAAAGTCTGATACAAATCCATACTTGCCTTTTTCGTACGCTTCCTTTGTATATATATGTCTGTTTACATCATAATTATTCTCATTCCATTCTATTACTTCATAATCCGGGCATTGTTCTTTCCACGAAGAAATGCATTCTTTTAAGAATTCATTTTTTTCATTTCTCCCGAACCAGCAATAGTGAATCACTTTCGGAATCATCATATTTTCTGTTATTTTTTTTATAGTAATCGATTCGGAATTTTCAATTTCCTGCAATTGAATCATGGGTATAATATAACCATTAATATCATTTAAGTTCTTTATACCATCCAAAAAATTAACAACCGGAGAGAAATTACTATTTGTTATCAATATCACATGATCAGCTGATATTATATTCAAATAGTCAGTACTTTTAATTTCATATTTAAAATCATCTACAATAATTGTCTTCCCGATTTTATGTGAATCTATATCCACAAAACAGTCTACATACTCATACAGCTTATATTCTTTAATAAGATAAGGCACAATAACCTGACCTATCATTCCGGCGCCATAAATAATAATTTTAGTATTTGTTTTTTTTATATCCTCTATCAGGTTTTTATAATTATTATTTTTTAATATCATTCGGTTCTCCCTATTTCACATCCAGAAGATCATCCTTACGAATTGCTTTTAAAGCCTCATTAATTTTTGTCGACGAAATTCCTTTTGTGTAAGGAAAATAGATTATCTTGATTCCTTCTGCTTCAAACTCCTTTTGATAGTTATTCCATTTTTCCGTTCCATACCAATCATCACCAACAAAAAGATATGATGCTCTCAGTTTTTTTGCAGCAGTTAATTTATCCATATCATATTGTGGCACAGCAACATCTACATATTTGCAGCTTCTAACTAATTCTATACGATCCTCAAATGGAATCATTGCATTTTTGCCTTTATACCGGACGAGTTCATCTACAGTCACTCCAACTATAAGTTTGTCGCACATTCCTTTTGCATTTTTCAACAAATTCAAATGTCCGACATGAAACAAATCATATACGCCGGTTGTATATCCAATAATCATGTAATCTCCCCCTCGTTCAACTTATAATAGTCGTTTTAATATTATAATGATTATAATGATTTCAAAGTTTACACTTAATCCAATAATTCTTTTTCAAGATAACCACAAATAAAATCACCGGCTTTTCCGATACTTCCAAATTCACTTTGTAACAAACATTTACGTTTCTCTTTTTTGGAATCAAGAGATTGGAAAATTACCTGTTCTATGTAGTCTCTCAATTGTTTTTCATCTGTTGCTATATAGTATGTATCCAATATTTTTTTGGCCAATGGAGTGTATGAATCCCATTGTCGTTTTTTCCTTGGATTAAAAAGATATATACAAGGGTTAAGCGATGGCAGGTATTCCCCTATAAAAGAACCACAATCTGTAATCATGCAATCACTTTGGAGGAAAACATCAAAATAATCACCCTGATTAACAACAACACCATTGGGAAGATTGTTCCATTCTGCAACATATTTTTGATATTCTTCAAAACTGTAATCACTTAAGCCGTTTTTATACGTTGCAGTAATTCTAAAACCAAGCTCGGGATGTGGCTTAAATACAAAGTTAATATTGGGATTATTTTTCACACAATCCATAATAATATCCTTGTATAAATCAAATGTAGCAAGATTGTTTTCAATAAAAAGCGACCAATGCGGTGCATAAATAACAGTTTTATTTCCGTTCAATAATTTTTTCGGCAATAAAGACTTATCTGTCTTAATATAATCGTCAAATTTGGGATAACCCGCTTTCACAATATTATAGCCATTAAACTCAGCCTGATATAATGCTCTTTCATAACTGCTGTCTGTATCCAAAAAGTATTTCCAACAATTACGTATATTAATGTTATCGTAATGATAATAGAATGAATCAATCATCAATAATCCATAAGGAATATAGCAAGTTAAGTATTTCCAATTAATATGATCCAATCTGAAGTGAGAGTTATTTGCAGGCCCATACAAGTTAGGCGAATCCCAAAAAATAATATCAGGTTCTAACATCGTTAAATCTTTAGCCTGCTTATTTTCATCATAAGCACAAATTACTTTATAATTTCTGTTTTTAAAAAAATTAACATCATCCATTACATCTTCATAAAAATTCTGATAAAAAACATCTCTTTTAGAAATACAAAAAATATATGGATCGAAAATATCACTTTTCTCCATAGCTTTGTATACAGATGCTGCACCAAAAGCCGCGGCGCGTTGAGTCATGAAAAAAACTTTGACTTTTTTACCATCTTTAACTTTTTTACGTACTCTTTCGAGTTTCATTTCGTGCATAAGACCATACTGGCGAACTTTATTATCTGTTAATTCTCTATGTACATTTACCTTTTCTTTTATTTGATTGTACATTTCATATTTGATATAGAATCTGTTTTTAAAATTCAACTCATCCAAACGCTTTGTAATATCATCATGGTGTTTCTCTTGTGTTGCAACTATTACTAAAGCATCCTCTGAATAACCGGTTAATTCATCTATCTGCCTAACAGGAATACCTTTTTTTTCATAATCAAAACTCAATTTTCCGGAAATAGCAAAATATTTAACTTTACCACCGTAATTGCTCGTTTTTATATCTGTACACTGGAATATAATATAGTCTAATATACAGGTTCCTATATCCTTATACCCATAAATAATTATATCTTCGTATTTTTTTATTTCTTCTAAAAACATATTCTCGTCAAACATAATTTTTGCTATAATCTCCCTTCAATAATCAAATTAATTAGATTGGCGGCACCATCCGTCATCCCGTTTGAAGAAAACAATTCATTAATCAGACTCTTTCTACTCAATTCATAGTCATCCGACAAATACACTGTTTTGAAAAATTCAATAAGTTCATTATAATTTCTTATTTTAACCCCGGGCATATACTTATCAGGATTTTCTACGGAAAATCCCCGAGTATATTTATCAATGTCATGTATTACATATCCAATAGGTCTATTAAGAAGCATATATTCAAAGGCAATTCCCGAGTAATCTGTCAAAAGCACATCCGTCGTAGCCAGTAACTGATTCAAACCAATTTTTTGTTCCTGTAAATCCATATCGGATATAAATTGTATGTTTGAAAATTCAGTGTTTATATTTATACAACTACCATCTCTCGGGTGTTTTTTTATAAGCAATCGTTGATTGGTTTTTTTCAACAATTCATTAAGTTCTTTCCACTCAGATTCACTTTCTATAATGTTAAAAGCACTGTCCTGTTCAGAATCTTTTCGTAAAGTACCCACAAGCTGTCTGAACGTAGGTAACCATAATGTCACTTTCTCATCACTTTTTTTCCAAGGGTTATTACCTTTGAATGTAAGCATAGAATAAGTTCTTGCTGGCATAATATATATAAGTTTTTCATTTTTTATTCCATATTGATTTTCATAAAATTCCGCGCATCCTTCTGCCGGACACAATGCATAATCAATATTATCATTCTGTTTAAGAACATCATTGACTCTTTTTAACGGAATTGTCCCATGATTCAGAAAAATCAATTTCTGTTTTGGATTAATTTTTTCCAAAGCTTCATTTTCATAAAACAAATATTTAGAGGACCCATAGTAATAACAATATCTGAGCATTTTTATATATGAATGTTTTTGAGATACATCATCATTTAATATTGTTATCACATCATTATCTGAATGCCCATAATATACAACTTTAAGTTTCTTATTATTATTTTTTATATAAAACAAAATAGCATCCGCGTTCTCATGTGGCTCTTTACCGGCATAAAAAAGCAATCTGTTTTTGCATACTTTCCCGGAAAAAAACTTTAACCAAAATTCTGTACTTTTTCTATAATAACGGGGATATAAATATAATGATATTTCACCTGAATATAATCTTTTAAAATTCAAAAAAATACTTTCTGCCGAATCCGAAGTAATAAGGCATATCACATTATTCCCTTCAATCGAACACAGCTCTTCAAATGGCAATATTTTCAATATATTTTTTCCGACATTAACTTCCATCCCCTGTATTTGTTGATTATTATCAAAAATTCGGACAATACTGTTGATAAATGGTTCTTCACTGTAGTTTTTCAGCATTTCATAAAAACGTTTTCCACATCCCAGGCAACATATTTCTTTGTTTTTGGATATATTATTCAATTGTGATACAGATATTCTATTTATTTGGTTATTCACGAAAAAACCTCACAGTACCTGTAAAAAATCTTTTAGTCCAAAAAAAATACTTTCTGTCACTGTCGAATTTTTTTTAGTCGAGATATAATCCTCTAAAAACTTATCTTTATTATTTTTAAAAGAAAAAACAAAATCTTGTTCATAAAGATTACTTTTATTAACTACTCTGTACACCGCTTTATTATTGTTAATAATTTTCAAATAAATATTATCTTCATCCGAAAACAAAAAGAAAACTTCAGAACCCGATATAACACCATTAATGGTCCATGGTGATATGATTTTTTTGTCAATATCTATGTACAACCCCATATTGGCAAAAGCCGGCAAAATATACGGCATACCATTATGTTCAAAAATATATGTTGAAAAGAAATCAGATTTTTCAAAACCGGACGGATAATCCTCATATTCCGAAACTGTATTATTTTCTTCATTCCAGCTGATTATCGGTCCCGGTTTTCTGGGAGACAGCCAAAAATTGTCACCTATTTTGCACATACTCCACCAACCACCATATTTAGTAGGCAGTTCAAACATATTTCCTCTGCAATTTTCTGTATTAAATTTAAGAATTAAATTATTTTTTGTGCATGGTAAATAAATATTAATGCCATCAAAATATGGCGACTTCCGAAACATATAATCCGTCTCTGTGAACCAGTCTTTATAGTATTCTATTTTATCGTTGCTTGAATTAATTCTTAGAATTGCAGGATATGTACAAGGCGTGATATACAAATAGTTACCCTGCACAACTCCTCCATTAAATTTCGATTTGATGTTATAGTATTTATGACAAGAGCTATCAACATCTTCTATATCGAGATAATACAAGAAATCTTCTTTCGGTTCATACACTGCTATCCTGTCAGCAGAAGCAGGAATAAAATATATTTTATTTCCCAGTTTATAAGCTGTTGTATATAATCTTCGTTTTTTATCAGATTCGTCAAACATGCAAATATAACTACATTCGCCTGTCAACATATTAACTTCAAATAATGCATTTCCGTACATACTTGCAGCATACGCAACATTACCATCCCATCTTGCAATTGCTTCAAATTCCAAAATATCAAACATATTTTCACCATGAGATTTTATTTATCATTATTCAGTAGAGGAATTCCATTTTAACAACCACATGCCCAAAACATAATTTCTTACCCTCACCCTCTATCTTATTATAATATCGGAAAATAAAATAAAAAACTAAGACCGGGTTTTCATTTATTTCAAGGAATAATAGCAAAATATGATCACTGATTCCATTCCCCCATGTCACTTAATTATATCATATAATGTTCACATAATATTACTCAGCCCCTTGGTAAAAACACATAAAAATAAGCGTTGAATTTCTCCAACGCTTACAATATAAACATCTTAAAATGAAGAATACCGCTTCTTGGCAAATTCCTTTTACTCTTCCGAATTGGGAAATATATAGAAATCAATCTCACGGACCTTATCAGAATAGTTTGTTTCGAGAAATCTGACATGACTTAGGAAATCCTCATCATCAAACTTCTTAGCACCGTTAGGGCAGGCTTTTATGCAGGCCTGACATTTTATACATATTCCTTCCGGCTGTGTAAGGCTTTTATCATAACAGCCCATTGTGCATTTTCTTCTGCATTCCTCACATCCGGTGCACTTTGATTCATCCGTAACAGGCATTGCTTTCAAAAATGAAGCAGGATCGCCATTTTCTTTTTTGGGAATATAATATTTCATTTCATCAGGCATTCTTCCCGGAATAGCAGGAAGATTAAGGGACTTGCATTTCCCTGAAATAATTGCTTGGCCTATTTTGGTCCCGAATGAATATAACTTATCCAAATCATCTTTATTCGGACGCCCTTCGGCCAGCGCAGGCGAAAATGCATGTTCCGACGGAACAGCAGCCGCTGCAATCATATCAAATTCATTATTTTTCATGATATAGGACATTTCTTTAAGCGCATCATCATATGCTCTATTGCCATATGTAACAATGCTTACGCCCTTTGCCCCGCCGCCAAATACAGACTCACATATATAAGGCATCAGTTTATTCGGGACACGTCCTGCGTATGTCGGACTTCCGATTATAACAACATCATTTTCCGAAAATTCATACACTCCGATTCTTGCGTCAGGCCGGGTAATATCTATATAAAAATAATCTCCGCCCGACAGAATATCGGCCATTCCCGAGGCAATCTTACGAATTGCTTTTTCTGTGTTACCTGTAGGACTTATGCATATTGCAAATACCAGATGTTCCATTTCTTACTTTTTCCTTCTGTTCATAACATTTAACGTTACATCCGACTTCATACTTTCCTCTTAGGCAAAAAATCCGAAAGGCATTGGATTGTTTTGCCATCAGATAAAACTGCTCATATTCATTGTAAAAAAGTAAATCACTCATCCGATACCGTATTTTCCAATGTATTTTCCGTTGTATTTTCAATATCTTCGACCTGTTCCTCTACAACAATTTCATCACTTTCATCAGCGGTCATGATATTTGATACATTATCTGAGTTCCCGGTTATCTCGTCATTATCTCCCTCGCCTACAAATGCAGGACCTCCGGCAAGAGATAAACGTTGGGAGAGCATCTGCTGCATAAACTCCTGCGCATCATCCGGTACATCATCAAGATCTTCGCTACCCGTATCAACATTAAGAGGTTTCTTCTTGAAGAGTAAGTCATACATAATAGGGATAATATACAATGTCATTAATGTTGAGTAAGCAAGACCACCCGCAATAACAAGTGCCATGCCTTTTCCCAACTGACTTCCCATATCATCTCCGAAAAGCATACTTGCCTCAGCGAGAATAGTTGTAAGAGCTGTCATTAAAATAGGTCTCATACGAGTCTTTCCGGTCGCAACCAAAGCATCTCTTCTTTCCATTCCGCCTATTCTAAGTTGATTTGAATAATCAACAAACACAATACCATTATTAACAACGGTACCGAGGAGTACGACAAATCCCATTAATGAGATAACCGAAATCTGTTCTCCCGTCAGCCACAGTGCCAGCAAACCTCCCGTGAATGCAAGCGGTAATGTAAACAATACAATAAATGGACTTAACAAGCTCTGGAACTGTGCAACCATAACAAGGTAAATAAATGCACTACCCATCAAAATTAATAAGGCCATCTGACCAAGCATTTCGGTAACGGCTTCCGATTCACCTTCCTCTTCAAATGCATACCCCTCCGGCATTTCATATTTCTCGAGAAGAGGTTCCAATTCTCTTGAAAGAAGTGTCGCATTATATCCTTCAGCTACGGATGCCGTAACGGTAATGTATCTTGACTGGTTCTTACGCTGAATACTGCTAAGACCATCCTGAACTTCGATAGTAGCCAAATCACTTAACGGTACATCTGTAACTATTGTATTACCTTTATCATCTTTTTCCGTTACTTCAAAAGTATAATCCATAAGATTCTCGTAAGTAAGCGGATCCGTATTATCGACAATCTGAACATTCATATCAACACCGTCGATTGTAACTGTGATTGAATCAACCGATGTAGAAATCTCTGTCGCCAGTTCCTGATACATCTGAGCAACCGAAAGTCCTAAGCTCATTGCATAATCCCTGTTAATGTTAAGGTGAAGTACTTGTGCAGCTTCCTCCTGACCATTGGAAATTTCCTCAAAGCCTTCAACTTCGGAAACTATATTCATAATATCCTTACTTATCGCTATCAGTGTATCATTGTCCTTACCGTATATTGATATTGACAATCCGCTTCCGAGAAGACTTCCTATGTCTCCCATTCCGCTTGAAATTGATATTTCCATTCCAATTTCATCTGCTGCAGCCTGTATCTCGTCGCATATTCGGTTAACTTCTCCGGCACCTATTTTTTCGTCTTCTGTCATAAACATAAGAGAATAGTTAAGGTAATCATCCGTGTCAGTTGTGGCAATAAGAGCCGTACCGCCACCTGTCATTACACCGACGGATTCTATGCCTTTAACCTCTACGGCTTTACTGATAAGTGCGTCCATTTTTGAATATGCGGTTTCACGCGGAGTATCTTCTTCAAAAATTACCGTTGCCTGAATCTGGTTACTGGTCATCTCCGGTATCATTACAATACCCATTCTTATTACCAACCATACACTTAATACCAACAATCCGATTGCAATGGAAAGCGGCACAATCTTTACTTTGAGACAAAAATACAAAGATTTTCCATACAATTCCTGAATCTTGTCAAATAATTTATGTTCCTTCGGCTTGGTATTTTTAAGAAGTGTAGAACAAGCGGCGGGAACTACTGTCATAGCTATTAAAAGTGATGACAAAAGGCAATAAATAATAGTAAATGCCATCGGAAGCAATAATTCTCTTACAAGTCCCGATGTATAAATCATAGGGAGGAATACACATACAGTCGTAAGTGTAGACGCAATTACCGAACCGGCTACCTGCTTGGTTCCCTGAACGGCAGCTCTCGCTGCTCCGACATCACGCCCTCGCAATCGGTATATATTTTCGATTACTACAATTGAGTTATCTACCAACATACCGATACCAAGCGCCATACCTGAAAGTGACATCATATTGAGCGAAATATTAGAAAAATACATCGCAATAAGCGCGGTAAGAACCGATAACGGAATACTGATTGCAACAACAAGAGTAGGCATAAAATCTCTCAGGAATATAGCCAATATTAATATTGCAAGAGCCGCACCGACAACCATGTTGGATACAACACTTCCTACAATAATGTCAATGTAATCTCCCTGATCCATAAGAACCAGAATATCAAGGCCTTCATATTTTTCTTCCAGCCTTTCTATTGCTTTTTTACATTCTTTGCTGACTTCATTGGTTCCGGCTGTACTTGCTTTAAAAATTGAAAGAATAACGGAACTGTTTTCGTTAAGACGTGTATATGTAGTGCCGGTATTGTCGATAATGGTAAGATCGGCCACATCGCCAAGTTTAACATCACCGACGTCGTCAATATGGCAAAGTACCATATTCTCCATATCTTCAATACCTGCAAAGCCGTTACCGACTTTTAATAACCATGAATTGTCTTCGGTATCATCTATATAACCCGCGGGCATTTCAAAATTCTGAGCATAAATCAGTCCCGATAAAGTCGATAAAGTAAGAAGCTGATTGGCATTAGCATTTCGAAGAGCCTGTTCTGACTGAATCTTAAACTGTTCCAAGCCGTCGTAATAACTGTCCCATCCGTCATCTATCTGTTCCTGACCGGCTTCTATCTGATCCCAACCCGCGTCAATCTGATCCACAGCACTCTCAAGTTGCTCCATTGCACTGTCCAATTGAGCCTGAGCAGCATCAAGCTGTGCTTCACCTGCCGCCAGCTGTGCTTCTGCACTACCGAATCCGGCAGCGGCTTCCAACTTGGCCTGTTCAATGTCCTGATAGCTGACACCCATATCACTAAGTTTCTTTTCATATTCGGAGATAATTCCTTCGGTAACTTTTACTTCAAGATCTATGGACGTCTTTTCGGTCTGATACTGGCTGATTAAATCCTCCAGGTCACTGATTGAGTCTTCGACATTTGTCTTCTGTTCCGCAATAGGATTAGCTAAACTCTGAAGGGCAGCTGAATAAGCACCGAGACATGCAATGGCAGTGTTACGATCTGTTGTCAAATATGTCGTATCAAGAGCACTGTTAATACCTGCTCGAATTGATTCATCAGTAATAAATGAAGCAAGACTGCTTTTAAGTCCTTCAATTGTCGTTGCCAAAGACGTAAGCGAATCTATCTCATCTTGAGTCAAAGAATCGGTTGTCGAACTTAAAGAAGTCAACAGATCGGAAATACCGGTATTAGTTGAAGTAATTAATGATTCGAGCGTATTAATTGCCGCAAGACCGTCTTCAGCTTTTTTCTTTCCGTCATTCATTGTATTAATTGCGGTATTTACAGCGGTCTGTGTTGCCTTCTGAGATATCAATTGTGCCTGATATGTCTCAAGAGCCTCGAGAGCCTCACTTGCTTCCGCCAATTGTTCATATACACTGTTCTGTGATGCGGACAATTCTTCTTTACCGTCTTCCAATTCATCCTTCGCATCGTCAAGTTCTGCCTGACTGTTCTCAAGTTCAGAAATGGAATCGTTGATTGTAGCCAGATTATCAATCAATTCCTGCTTTCCTTCATCAAGATCGGCCTGAGCATCTTCGAGCTGCTGTTTTGCATCATCAAGCTGTTCCATACCTTCGTCCAGTGCATCCTGAGCCACAGCAAGAATTCGGGCGTTAAGATCATTGATTTTGCTCTGATTAAGTTCTATCTGAAGAGTCTGTTCTATAAGACCCATGGTAGTGACACTGGCTACACCGTTAAGTCTCTCGAATTCCGGCATAATATCACTTTCTACGAATCTTGACAGTTCTTCCATATCCTTACCCTCATATGCGACCGCAAGATATTCCGATGCCATCATATCGGTACTGAGTTCCATTATGGACGGAATACCGCACTCTTCAGGGAAAGTGGCATAAACCGTATCAATAGCGGTCGATACCTTTACAAGAACGCTGTCCATATCAGTACCGTCTTCAAATTCAAGTTCAACCATGCTGTAGTTCTCATAACTGAAGCTTACAACATTTTTTACACCGGATATGGTTCCCAAAGAACTCTCCAGCGGTTCGGATACGGTTGATTCGATTTTTTCCGGACTGGCTCCCGGATATGTTGTAATTACAATCAAATATGGCAGACTGATTTCAGGAAGCAAATCCATCTGCATTTTGGTAAGGCTGACAGCACCAACCATAATCATAACAACTATCATTACAAATACCGTAAACGGTTTTTTTACACTGAATTTTGACATCTTTTATACCTCATATTATCAAGTAAAATTCAACTCCATTCGTAAAATGCCAATTGTACTGTCTCGCAATTATGTGAAGTTGAACCTTTTGTATTCTTCAATTTAGTTTTATTTTCCCTAATATAATCTTAATTCTCTTCTTTATATTTTCATTCACCATTTTGCACAAATAGACATTATGTTAATCCGAAATCAATATCAATTATTATAAAACGTGGATTTTCTGCTGTTTTCTATACCGGAACAAAGCATGTCGTTTACGACATGCCGGCGACACATTTCCACTGCAAAAAAGCGCCGGATTCTCTCCGACGCTTTATACATAGGAAAATAACCATTCTTCCTATGTTCTGATATTCTTTTGTGATTTACGATTTTCTCGTAACCCTTTCGTACACATTTACATTAACCGCTTTTCCTTGTGGCGACAAATCAGAATAATGCAACATCTTACGACTTTCCTGCTTGAACATTTCCATGCTCTCCGGGGGGATAATAAGGTCAGACTCACGAATCGAAAGATATGTCGGAGCATAATTATCAATAAATACTTTATATATTTTAAGCTTTCCGTCACCCTTTATACCAATGGAATATAACCAGTTATACAAGATTTTCATCATATAATCGCTATTCTTGAACATGAAAATCTCTTCATCCTTATATTTCTCAAAATCTGATAATTGAAGCTCTATCAACTCAACTTTATCGCTAATGTCTTTAATTTTTATGAAATGAGTCATAATAATTCGCTTCCTGATAAAAAGGACAAGACTCACAACAGCAAGCGGTCCGGAAGGCAAAATAGGATAACTCCATACCGGAACGTCACACAAAGCGATGATAACAGGTGCTCCTATCAGGAAATATAATAAAGCCAATGTCAATGGCCCCCACAAAAATATCTCTTTGACATGACGACGATGTCTGTCTATTGTGAATATAAAGTTTTCTTCATATTGAACATCTTTCTTCATTCTACATTCTCCAATCTGCCTCTCGTAGAAGTCTAAAAAACCGGTATGACAGCTGATAGGGCGCCAGCCCGTGAACGAGAAAGCGTCAGCTTTCGAGTCACGGCTTGTTACCGATACTCTCCACGTCGTAAGGTGTAGCTTGATATACGTAATAATTCAACCAGTTTGCATATAATGTATTCGCATGAGCTCTCCATTTTAATGTGGGCTTCTGCGACGGATCGTCATTAGGAAAATAATTATAAGGTACCTGAATATCAAGTCCCTTTGCAACATCACGGTCATACTCATTTTTAAGAGTCAAACGGTCATATTCAAAATGTCCCTGCACAAATACCCGTTTTCCGCCTTCCGCAACACAAAGACATACTCCCGCAATATCCGATTCAGCCAGAACCTTTAAGTCGGGGCATGCGTATATTTGCTCCTTGGAGACTTCGGTATATCGGCTGTGCGGCACATAGAATATGTCATCAAATCCTCTAACCAGCGGCTCGCGTCTGTTAAGGACCTGATGTTCATATATTCCAAACAATTTTTTTCCTATTTCGGACTTTTTCAATCCGTAATGATAATACAGACCGGCCTGAGCTCCCCAGCAAATATGAAATGTACTTGTTACATGTGTCCCGGTCCACTCCATAATCTCACAAAGTTCATTCCAATAATCAACTTCCTCAAATGACATTTGCTCTACCGGCGCACCCGTGATAATAAATCCGTCAAATTTTCTCGATTTGATATCATCAAAACTCTCATAAAATTTATTCAGATGTGCCGACGACGTATGCGTGGATATATGAGAAGAGACCCTCACAAGGGTAATATCTACCTGTAACGGACTGTTTGACAATGACCTTAATAAATGCCACTCGGTATCTTCCTTTACAGGCATAAGATTCAATATACCGATTTGTAACGGCCTTATATCCTGGTGAAGAGCTTTGTTCTCATCTACTACAAATATATTTTCATTTTCCAGTTTTTCCTTCGCCGGAAGATCATTAGAAATCTTTATTGGCATAATCTAACCTCGCTTATCAATTTAAATATTTAGTCATAAAATCATCTTCTGTAATAATCGCAACTCCCAGTTCCTTAGCCTTTTTGTTCTTTGATGATCCGCTTGTAATATCATTGTTTATTAAGGCTGTCGTCTTGGCAGACACACTACCGGCAACCTTTCCGCCTTTATCTTCAATTAAAGCTTTTAACTCGTCACGATTGGCAAAATGATTCAGCGAACCTGTAATTACAAAGACCGAATCTTTCAACGTCTGTGCGGAAGCATCTATATGCGGTACCTCTAAAGTTACTTCTTTCAATAGATTATCAATTACCAATTTATTTCTGTCATCATTCATATATTCGAATAATGAATTGGCAAGAACCGTACCGATTCCCTGAGTCATTTCAAATTCATCAGCCGATGCATTTCTTATTTTATCAAAATCATAATCATAGGCTTTGGCGATATCCTTGGCAACCGATACTCCGATTCCTTCTATTCCCAGAGCTGCAAGAAATGCCTGCGGAGTACAATTTCTTGATTTATTAATGCTGTCCTCAAGATTCTCATAGCTCTTCTCACCAAAGCCGTCCATAATCGTAATTCTGTCTTTATAACGTTCAAGCTTATAAATATCAGCAAATTCTTTTATATAACCCTGTTCAATAAATTTTTCAAGAGTAGCTTCGCTTAAGCCTTCTATATTCATGCAATTTCTCTCAACAAAATGAGAGAAAGCTTTAATCTTTTTGGCGGGGCAATCCGGATTGGTACAATAAAGCATTTTAGTCGCATTATCCGTCCTGATCTCGGTTTTTTCACGGCACACGGGGCACTCCGAAGGAATCTTCAAAGAATTACTTCCCGTAATATTTTCCGCAATCTGCGGGATAATCATATTGGCCTTATAAACTCTTATTGTATCACCAATGCCAAGTTTCATATCTTCAATATAGCTGATATTGTGAACCGAGGCCCTCGACACACTTGTTCCTTCAAGATCAACAGTATCAAATACCGCAACCGGATTAATAAGTCCCGTTCTTGAAGCACTCCAGAACACATCTCTTAATATGGTTTCTTTGATTTCATCCGCCCATTTAAATGCAATTGCATTTCTTGGGAACTTGGCAGTTCTTCCGAGACTTCTGCCATATTCAATATCATCCAATGACAATACAAGTCCGTCGGAAGGGACATCAAAATTTTCAATCCTGACGGCATATTCCTCAATGGCATCAAGAATGGTATTCTCATTAACTCTTACATACTCAACAACATCAAATCCGAGTTCCTTAAGAAATTTAAACTGATTTTCAAATGAATTTCCAAAATCATGATCTGCCATAACAAGATTAAATGCATAGAATCTTACATTTCTTGCAGCGGTAACCGAACTGTCCAAGGCTCTGACCGACCCCGAGCAGAGATTTCTCGGATTCTTAAATCTTGCGGCCGCATCCTCAATCGACTCATTTATTTTTTCAAAATCGGAATATAATATCACGGCCTCGCCTCTTACTGTAAGCTTTCCTTCATATGAAATTTTAAGCGGAATGTTTTTAAAGCATTTTGCGTTAGCGGTAATTACTTCACCGATTTCACCGTTACCTCTTGT
Source organism: Lachnospiraceae bacterium (assembly GCA_045639745.1). Lineage (GTDB taxonomy): Bacteria > Bacillota > Clostridia > Lachnospirales > Lachnospiraceae > NK4A136. The sequence goes on from JAZUDQ010000046.1 coordinate 26,738, forward strand.
AACAGCTTTGGAAAGGACACCGCCTTCATATGTAAGTACAACGGTAAGTCCGTCCATCTTCCATGAGAGAAGAGCTTCATGACCGTTAAGCCAGTCTCTAAGTTCGTTTCTGTCTTTAGTCTTGGAAAGAGACAGCATCGGAAATTCATGTGCTTCTTTGGGAAGATAATCAACAGACTCATATCCGACATTTACCGTAGGCGAATCGGAAAGTATAATTCCCGTTTCTTCCTCCAATTTTACAAGTTCATCATAAAGAGCGTCATATTCATAATTGGACATTATCTCTTTATCTTCGGCATAATAAGCAGCCGATGCTTTATTAAGTAAATCAACCAGTTCACGAATACGGTTGCTTGTATTTATCGAATCATTTTGCATATCTTAAATACCTCGCAATAAGTCAGTAACATTATCATTTTATCCCAAACCGACAATAAAAAAAACACCCGAAGGTGTTTTTTATTCGAATATCTCACTGTATGAAGTAACAACCTCTTCCATACTCATTCGAAAAGCTGACGCTATCTCGCTGTAAAATACTTTTTCCGCATCCTTAAGAATTCTCTCTTCCGTAATGTTGAGACCTTTATGATTCTTACGATTCTCTCTTCTCATGTTGTGAAGAAGTTTAATCATTCTTGATACCTCAACATTATCACCGGATTTCAAAATAGGATCACATTTATCTCTGGCGGGAACATAACTTGCAGCTTGGGCTTTTCTTGACCGGACAATTACATCCTCAACTTCTTCCTTCGACAGCACTTTACGGGGTATGTCATCCTCTTTTTCAACAGGAACAAATATTGTACTCCTGTTATCGCTTATGGGTTTCAATGAATAATATATTTTGTCGGGGCCGCCAAAATCAAGCGGGCCGATCTCAACTATCTCGCAGACACCATTAATCCCATAAATCACACAATCACCGATTTGATATTTTTCCATAGTATCTCCATTTCTACTACTCCACCCACAATTTAATTATATATTATAAATATTTTTTTTCAAAAGTAATTTTGCACAAGGATATTTAAAATACATCATTAATTAATTAATAATTAATCCCTACTTCTCTTGATAACCCGTCTTTTAAATGATACGATACGTTAAGAAAATCAAATGGAGGATAACTCAATGACAACCAATGAAAAAGCATTATTGTTGCATGAAGAATGGCAAGGAAAACTTGAAACAACTGCCAAAGCAAGTGTCAAATCAAAAGAAGATCTTGCACTCTGCTATACTCCCGGTGTTGCAGAACCCTGTAAAGTAATTGCCAAAGATAAAGAACAGGTCTACAAATATACAATCAAATCCAATACAATCGCAGTTGTATCCGACGGTTCAGCTGTACTTGGTCTTGGTAACATAGGTCCCGAAGCAGCTATGCCGGTTATGGAAGGAAAAGCAGTATTATTCAAGGAATTCGGTAATGTCAACGCAGTTCCTATCTGTCTCGACACACAGGATACCGAAGAAATTATCAAAACCGTTACATATCTTGCTCCCACCTTCGGCGGAATTAACCTTGAAGATATCAGCGCGCCCAGATGTTTTGAAATAGAAAAACGTCTTAAAGAAACACTGAGTATCCCCGTTTTTCATGATGATCAGCACGGAACGGCAATCGTCGTGCTCGCAGGAATAATCAATGCATTAAAAATTACAGGCAAGAAAAAAGAAGACTGCCGTATAGTAGTTAACGGTTCCGGTGCCGCAGGAATAGCAATCACCAAATTACTTTTAAGATATGGTTTCAAGCACGCAATTCTCTGTGATTCCAAGGGTATTGTCAGCAAATCCTCTCCCAATCTTAACTGGATTAAGAAAGAAATGCTCGAAATCACCAACCTTGAAAACAAAGAAGGAACACTTAAAGATGCTGTCGTCGGTGCAGACATTTTCATCGGTGTATCGGCACCCGGAGTACTTACTCAGGAAATGGTAAAAACTATGAACAACGATGCAATAATATTTGCAATGGCCAATCCGGTACCCGAGATAATGCCCGATGAAGCCAAAGCTGCAGGTGCAAGAATTGTCGGAACAGGCAGAAGCGATTTCCCTAATCAGGTTAACAATGTAATTGCATTCCCCGGTATATTTAAAGGTGCTCTCGAAGGCAGAGCTTCTCAGATAACCGAAGACATGAAGCTTGCAGCTGCAATTGCAATTGCTTCACTTGTCGATGACAAAGACCTCAATGAGGAAAATATTCTTCCTCAGCCCTTCGATCCCTGTGTAGCAGACAAAGTTGCCGAAGCAGTTAAATCCAACATTAAATAATATATGCAAAAATTATGGAATGAAAAACCATACAATTCAGTCGATTATTATTTTAAAAAAATTTATAATCGAAAGATTTACAAAATCGCGATTGACGGCGGAATGACCTGCCCCAATCGCGACGGTGTAATAGATACAAGAGGATGTATTTTTTGTTCAAAAGGAGGAAGCGGTGAATTTGCCGTTCCTTTTGACAAGGAACATCCTTCTGTTTTGTTGCAATTAGAAAAAGGCAAGGAATTAATAAAGAGCAAAATCGGCGAGGACACAAGATTTCTCGCATATTTTCAACCTTATACGAATACCTATGCCCCTATCGAGACGCTTCGACAATTATACACCGAAGCACTCAGTGACGAAGAAGTTGTAGGTCTTTCAATAGCAACAAGACCGGATTGCCTCTCGGAAGATGTACTTATACTTCTTGATGAATTAAAAGAAGAATATCCGGACAAATTCATTTGGATAGAACTCGGTTTGCAGACAATACACAGAAAAACTGCCGCTTACATACGAAGAGGCTATGAGCTTGACGTGTTTGAAGATGCGTTTAAAAAACTTAACAACATTTCAATTCCGGTTATTGTTCATGTTATTCTGGGACTTCCCGGCGAAACCGAAGACATGATGTTACAAACCATAGAATACCTTAATACATTTCCGATTTTCGGAATAAAGCTTCAACTGTTGCATGTAATAGCTGATACCGATTTGGCTATTGATTATGCCAACAGAGATTTTGAGGTTCTGACAAAAGAAGAATATTTGAATATTGTTATCGAATGCATTGAACATCTGTGTCCCGACATAGTAATCCACAGACTGACCGGAGACGGTTCGAAAGATACACTGATTGCACCTTTATGGAGTTTAAATAAAAAAGACATACTTAACTCTCTGATAAAACAAATGAAAGAACAAGAATCATATCAGGGAAAAATGTATGAGAATCGCGGATTTTTTAATATTATCTGATATCATCCGCTTCTTGCGTAATTCTCTTCATGTGTTCCTTTATCACTTTTTCATATCCGTTATCTTTGGGGATATAAAATCTTTCTCCCACAAGAGCATCAGGCAGGTACTGTTGCTTGCAGTAATCATTTTTAAAATCATGTGAATATAAATATCCCGTACCTCTTCCGAGTTTTGATGCACTCTTATAATGAGCGTCCATAAGATGTGACGGAATAGGCAGATCACCTTTTTCTTTTACCTTTTCCATAGCCGTGAAGATTGCATCACAAGCTGCATTGCTCTTAGGGGCTGTCGCTATATATGTAACAGCCTGAGCAAGGATAATCTGCGCTTCCGGCATTCCGACCCGCTCCACAGCCATGGCAGCATTGGTCGCAACCACAAGGGCATTCGGATCTGCATTTCCGACATCCTCACTTGCACAAATCATCATTCGTCTTGCAATAAACGTAACGCTCTCACCCGCATATAGCATCTTGGCAAGATAATATACGGCCGCATCCGGATCCGAACCACGCATGCTCTTTATAAATGCCGATATCGTATCATAATGACTGTTTCCGTCTTTATCAAACTTAATTACCCTTTTCTGAATACATTCGGCGGCAACTTCGGTGGTAATCTCAATCTTTCCGTCTTCGTTTCTGGAAGTAGACAATATTCCGAGTTCTATTGCATTAAGAACTCTTCTTGCATCCCCGTCACTCATCCTTGCAAGAAAATCCTTTGCCTCCTCCGTAATCACCGCATCATAAGCACCCATTCCTTTATTCTGATCGTATACAGCCCTGTCAATTAATTCACAAATATCTTCATACTCAAGAGATTTAAGTTCAAATATATTTGAACGAGAAATCAAAGCCGTGTTCACTTCAAAATATGGGTTTTCCGTAGTTGCACCGATAAGAACAATGGTGCCGTCTTCTACATAAGGAAGAAGAAAATCCTGCTGTGCTTTATTAAATCTGTGAATCTCATCAATAAACAGAATCGTCTTCCTGCTATACATGACAATATTATTTTTTGCTTTTTCTATGATTTCCTCCATATCTTTTTTACCGGAAATCGTAGCATTAATCTGCTTAAAATCAGAACTGGTTGTATTGGCTATAACTTTGGCAAGAGTAGTCTTTCCTGTTCCGGGAGGACCAAAAAAAATAATGGAACTGATTTTATCAGCCATTATTGCTCTGTAAAGTAATTTATCCTTACCTATAATATGCTTTTGTCCGACAATCTCATTAATTGTCTCAGGTCTCATTCTTGCGGCAAGAGGCGACTCCTTCTTTATGTCCGACTCACTCTTTTGCTGCATATATGAGAAAATATCCATATTATCCATAATTCTCATTGTTAACAATTGAGTGGGACTATAAGCCGGGTTCTGTATTAGCTGCGCTAATGATGATCATTAATCTAGTATCAATGTTGCCATTAATCTCAAGCGACTTACCTGGGACAGGTCGGGCAAACCTATAGTCCCTCTATTTAGTCTTGCTTCGGATGGGGTTTACATTGACCTTTGCCGTTACCGACAAAGCGGTAGTCTCTTACACTGCCATTTCACCCTTACTTTATAAAAAAGCGGTATCATTTCTGTTGCACTTTCCCGGAGGTCACCCTCGCCGGACGTTATCCGGCATCCTGCCCTGCGAAGCCCGGACTTTCCTCGATGTTTCACGCGATCATCCGTCCCACTCAATATTAAATTATTTAAAAATTAAACAGGGAATACACTTCCGCCGACAAATTCTCTTACAATCGAATTGTTAGGAAGGCTCTCACTGCTGATTCCAAGGAAATAATCCAGGAATTTGAGCAATCTCTTTGCTTCAAGATATTCCGGACATTCAGGTCCTATTGCAAAGAGCAACGGCTCTGCAAACTGCTTTAATACTGCCAGTTCATAAACTAGTGCCGAATTAAATGTAGCATCGGCAGTCTCCTGGAACGGGAAAATATTTTCTTCCTCGCCGCGGCGTACGGAAGGCCACATTGCTATAGTTCCCTGAGCAGAAGTTCCTCTTGTTCTTGCATCTCGAACCATACGTCTTATTAATCTTGAATCGGTTGTCGGAATTCTGTTATGCTCATCAACATTAAGTGATGTAAGCGCACTTATATATATTTTAAATTTCGATTCAACGGGAAGCGCATAACTGAGCTTATCGTTAAGTCCGTGAATTCCTTCAATAACGAGAATATCATCGGGTCCAAGCTGTTTATAATTACCTTTGTATTCTCTCTTACCTGTCTTAAAATTGAATGAAGGCAGTTCAACCCTTTCTCCCGCGAGAAGTTTTAACATATCTTCATTAAATTGTTTGGTATCAATAGCTTCAATACATTCAAAATTATAATTACCGTCTTCATCAAGAGGGGTATCCTCTCTGTTGACAAAATAATCGTCACAAGCTATAGGATGAGGAGTCAAGCCGTATGTTGCAAGCTGAATACTGAGTCTGTGTGAAAATGATGTCTTTCCCGAAGAAGACGGTCCGGCAATCATTACAAACTTTATTCCCTTTCGCGATGCAATCTCACTTGCTATCTCACTGATACGTCTTTCCTGGAGTGCTTCCTGTACTCTTACAACATCACCCAACTGACCGTCACATATCTTATTATTAAGATTACCGACAGTATCTATGCCCATTTTCTCTCCCCACTCGGAAGTGGTCATAAGGGCATTGTAAAGTTTTTCAAGCGGAACAAAAGGCTTAACAACCTTCGGGTCCTTCTTGTCCGGAAGTACAAGTACAAAACCTGCCTTATATTTAACGATATCAAAATACTTCACATAAGAAGAATTCGGAAGCATATATCCGTAATAGTAATCATTATAACCGTCAAGATTATATACATTTACGGAAGAAGCACGTCTGAATTTGAACAGAATCTCTTTATCATTCATTCCGTTCCGGGCAAATAACGCTCTGGCCCCATCCGTTGAAACACTTTTCTTGGTGATAGGTAATGCAGCTTTCACAAGCTCATTCATTCTGACTTTAAGTTTCTCGATAAAATCATCGGTAACTTCAAATCCGCCCTTGGGACTAACGTAATAACCGTTACCCAGAGCAAACTCAACCTTAACATCTTTGGTAATATCTCCGCCAAGAACATCCCTGACCGCTTTTACCATTACCAAAACTGCCGTTCTTGCATAAGATTTTCTTCCGGGCTCATCTTTTCTGGTGATAAATGTAATCTCGGCTTCACCGTTAACAGGCTTTGACAATTCCTTAAGTTTACCGTTCTCTGTAATAAGAACAATCAGATCGTCATAACTGCTTTGAAAATCCTCTGCAACCTTTTCAAACAAGGTTCCGTCTTCGTAAGAGTACTCTTTACTGTCAATAATTAATTTTGCCATAACCTTTTCCTCCTAAACCCCATTATAATATTTTAAACGGTTCTTCCTGAACCGATTTAATAAGAGTTATGCCTTTTGCCTTCTCAAAATATCTCATAATAAAATCTACAAATATTTTTTCAAGACCGTAATGAGAAGCATCAATAATATTTAAGCCTCTGCTTACGCTGTCTATTCCCGTATGATGCCCGATATCTCCTGTAATCAGCACCTGAGCCCCGCATCTTACGGCATGTTCGACAGAATCCTTGCCGGCCCCGGGACATACGGCTACTATATCAATTTTATCAGACATATTACCATATACAATAACATTTTTAAGATCAAATTTTTCTTTTACCCTCTCTGCAAGTTTTTCAAGGGTAATCTGCTTTTTTAATACACCGCATCGGCCCAGGCCAACCTTTATTCCGTTAATTTCCGCTGTGGTCTCCAGTACCCCCGCATTGGTGATTTCAAGCATCTCGCAGGCATACTGAGCCATTATCGTAACGTCAAAATTGGTATGCATTGAATATACCGCAATCTTGTTTTCGGCAAGTTTAAGAATTCTTTTCCCTATAAAATCTCCCGTTGATACATGATTAAGACTTTTAAATATAATGGGATGATGCGATATAATTAAATCAGCCTTTTCAGCTATCGCCTGGTTAACTACTTCATCGGTAATATCAAGAGTAACCAGTATTCTCTTTACGTTTTTCCCCGCATCGCCGACAAGAAGTCCGACATTATCCCACTCGCATGCCAATGAAGGGGGGGCTATTTCATCAAGTTTTTCAATTATCTTAGTAATCTCCATACATCTTAAGTCCTTCCTTCATAATTACAAGTTCGTCCGAAATCTCGGATATCCGTTGTTCCAATCTTTCTGCGCTATTACTGTCTGCACTCTGATTTCTTAATTCGTTAAGAAGTTTCTCAAGCTTATTGCTTTGTAACAAGAGATACTCGTGCATACATGAATCTCTATGTGTAAGAAGATAGGGTCCGAATTCATCAAACATTCTGCGATTGTCCATCTTATACATTTCTTTAAATCGATTAACGGTATCGTCTGCCGTATTCTCCGCTCTGATAAGCTGATAATATTTATTATCCTCAAGAACCATTTCTTCCAAGGTAATACAAAAACCGTTATTGTAAAGATAACGTCTGACAAGCTCTATATCCGACTGGGCGCCAAGAATAAGAGACTTTGTCTTCTTCATAACATCATAAGAATCGTTAAGTATTTTTATAATAAGATTGCCGCCCATTCCGGCAATAATGACTGTATCGGCCTCACCCGGCGCAAGTTTTTTCAGACCGTCCGACAATCTTATCTCAATACGCGAAGTAAGCCTTTTGGCTCTTATATTTCTTTCGGCTATGCTTAACGGTCCCTTATTAATATCCATTGCAAGGACTTTTTTAAAGCAACCGTTCTCTGCAAGTCTTATCGATACATATCCGTGATCGCAGCCGATATCGGCAACGACGTCGCCATGACCGGCCATATCACAGATTGTACATAATCTCTTTGATATTTCCATTATTAATCAATTAATCCAAATAATCTCTGATTTTCTTTGAACGACTGGGATGACGAAGTTTTCTGAGTGCCTTTGCTTCAATCTGACGAATACGCTCTCTGGTAACATTAAACTGCTTTCCTACTTCTTCAAGTGTTCTTGCTCTTCCGTCAACAAGACCGAATCTTAACGCAAGAACCTTTCTCTCACGTTCCGTAAGTGTATCAAGAATCTCATTTAACTGTTCGTTTAACATTGTTCTTGCGGCAGCATCAGAAGGTGCAAGAACATTTTCATCGGGAAGGAAATCTCCAAGATGGCTGTCCTCTTCTTCACCGATCGGGGTCTCAAGAGACACGGGATCCTGTGATATCTTCATTATCTCTCTGACACGCTCTTCACTCATATCCATCTGAGCCGCAACCTCTGCCGGTGACGGTTCCCTTCCGAGTTCCTGAAGGAGCTGTCTGTTAACACGTACGATTTTGTTAATAGTCTCAACCATATGAACGGGAATTCTGATTGTTCTTGCCTGATCCGCAATTGCTCTTGTGATAGCCTGTCTAATCCACCATGTTGCATATGTAGAGAATTTATATCCTTTTCTGTAATCGAATTTTTCAACGGCTTTTATAAGACCAAGATTACCTTCCTGAATAAGATCGAGGAAAAGCATTCCACGTCCCACATAACGTTTTGCAATACTTACAACAAGACGAAGATTGGCCTTTGAAAGTTCACCTGCAGCCTCTTTTCCGTCGGCAATAATCTGATTATTTGCATCGATTTTCTTCTGTATTGATGTTTTTTTCTTGGCATTTGTTTCATTTTCAAGATCTTCTTTAAGCTGTGCGTTCTCGGTTTCGGCTTCCGCACCGGCTTCCATTCTCTTGGCAATATCAATTTCTTCTTCAGCGGAAAGAAGAGGGACACGACCGATTTCCTTAAGATACATTCTTACGGGGTCTTCGATACTTACAGCATCACCGAGAGTCTTTTCAATATTCTCGACATCAAGATCGAACTCCTCTCCGTCATCAATACTGAGTTCTTCTTCAGGTATATCATCATCTTCGGGTGTCTCTATTTTAAGAACAATCTTATTTTTATCAAGAGCTTCCCAGATTTTTTCAAAATCATCCTCTTCAAGATTAAGTTCTTTGAAGTTGTCGATAACATCATTGTATTCAACAACACCTTTTTTCTTGTTTCCTGAAATAAGCGCCTTAAGTTTTTCATCAAATTTTGACTGTGTAATCTCGTCCATTTCTTTATCACCTTTCCATTAAAAATTGATATTTGATTTTTCCAGTTTTTCAAGAGCTTTCTTGGCATCAACAAAATCCTTCAGACTATACCCTTCTTTTCCGAGATTTTTATTGAACTGCAAAAGTGAATTTTTCTTGATACCTATTACCAAATCCCTTAATACTTTTTTATTGTCTTCATTACTTTCAAGTGCCTCAAGCTTTGTATTAAATACCTCCGCAACAATTCTCTGTTCCTCCAGTTCCTCAAAGCTTCCTATAATTGCGGCCGGATTGTACTCATTTTTTTCAAGCTGTTCAAAGAATCCCGAAGCAATTCTTTTGTAAATCGGTTCCGTAAAATCTTCAGGAGTAATATATTCGCTGATTTTTTTATAAAGCGAAGGGTCTTCAACCAAATACGTAATCAGCACTCTCTGCATTTTTTTAATTCCGTCATCCTGGATATTATTACCCGGATTACCGTCCTTTAACGGTGTATGATGTTTGATTCCCGTTACGGCTGCTTTACTCTGCATGAGTTTTACCATTCCGTTTTTATCTATATCATACTTCCTGCACACAGAATCCAGATAACTCTCCCTTTCAAGATTATCTTCAAAGTTCTGAAGCAGTCTGATTGCTACATCATCATAGAATTTACCCGGCTTTTCGGGATGATCCGAATCAAATTCACCGTATTTCTCTCTTATTTTTCTTATCTCGAACAGGAAAGAATTTTCTGCATTCTCAATTCTTTTCCGAAATTCCTCCACACCGAGATTCTTAATAAATTCATCGGGATCCTTGTACGGCTCCATATTAATAACTTTTCCGGAAATACCGTGTTCCCTTAAGATACCGCTGTTCCTTATACAGGCCGTCACACCTGCCTCATCACTGTCATAAGCCAGCAATACATCTTTGGAAAATCGCTTTAATACAGACGCCTGCTGAGAGGTAAATGCCGTTCCCAGAGAAGCGACTGCCTGATTAACGCCCGCCTGATGCAAAGCTATTACATCCATATAACCTTCGCAAAGAATAAAATTATCCGCACGGCTTTTTATTGCCTTATTAAGTGCATATAGGTTAACGGATTTATTAAATATCTCCGTCTCGGGTGAATTAAGATATTTGGGTTTTGCGTCACCTAAGACTCTGCCTCCGAATCCGATTACTTTGCCGTTCCTGTCCAATATCGGGAACATCACCCGGTTAATAAATTTATCCTTTAATCCGTCTCTTTCGTCAAATACGGCAACTCCGGAATCTCTGATATCCTCATCTTTGTATCCTTTGCTTCTTAAGTACTTTACCAGAGCGTCGGTATACATCGGAGCATATCCCAATCCAAATTCTTTCATGGTTTCGGGCGACAATTTACGTTCATTGAAATAATTTAATCCGGTTGTACCTCTTTCGGACCTAAGCTGCGCATAAAAAAATGTTGCAGTCTCACGATTGATATCATAAAGAGTCTTCTTTCGCTTATATACGCGATCATCTTCCCCTGTGTATGTATCAGGCAGTTTCACGCCGCCTCTGTCCGCCAGAATCTTTAATGCCTCCGGGAAAGTAATACTCTCATATTCACAAAGAAATGTGAATACATCTCCTCCTTTATGACATCCGAAACAATGAAAAAACTGTCCCTGCCTATTGACCGAAAAAGAGCCTGATTTTTCATTATGAAAGGGACATAATCCGAAATAATTATTTCCCTTTTTTTGCAGATGTACATAGCCCGATATCACATCTACGATATCACTTCGGCTTCGTACTTCTTCTTTAATCTCATCCATGTCGGCCATAATATATCCTCATTTCCGACCAAATAAATATTTTTTCAACCGTGCCATGATTTGGGCACATAAATATCTTCATACATTGATATTGCAAAATGATCGGTCATTGAACCGACATAATCACACACAACTCTTTCCACGGGATCGCCTTTTTCAAGCAGAAGAAGATATTCTTTCGGAAGTGAATCCTTATTTTTCACATAGTAATTAAACAATGTCTCCACCAGAACCTCCGCTTTATGTTCTTCGGCTTTGGCGATTGGGCTCTGATATACTCTTTCAAACATGAAATTACGCATTTTTTTCATTGCGAGAGCTACTTCCGGGCTCATGGAAACATCATTCTTATCAAAGCTGTAGCTGACAATGTCGTGAATAAAACTGTCCAATCTTTCTCTTGTTGTATATCCGAGAATATCACCGATTTCTTTAGGTACATCTTCGTCTTTAAGAATACCGCCTCTTATTGCGTCATCCATATCATGATGAATATATGCAATTTTATCCGAAAGACGTACAATCTTGCCTTCCAGAGTTGAAGGATTACCGGAAGTCTGGTGATTAAGAATTCCGTCTCGGACTTCAATTGTAAGATTAAGTCCCTGACCGTCTTTTTCAAGAACATCCACCGTTCTTACACTCTGAACATTATGTTCAAATCCTATACCGCAGACTCTGTTAAGAGCTCTCTCACCGGCATGACCAAAAGGTGTATGTCCAAGATCATGCCCGAGTGCAATGGCTTCAACCAATTCTTCGTTAAGTCGAAGAGCCTTCGCTATAGTTCTTGCATTTTGCGATACTTCAAGGGTATGCGTAAGACGAGTTCTGTAATGATCTCCCTCCGGGGTAAGAAATACCTGCGTCTTGTCTTTCAGTCGTCTGAATGATTTGCTGTGAATAATACGATCCCTGTCCCTCTGGAACACGGGTCTTATATCACATTGCGGCTCATCACGGAGCCTTCCTCTGGAATTCTCACTAAGTGTCGCATAAGGACTTAAGAATTCTCTTTCCATTTGTTCAAGCTGTTCTCTTACCAGCATATGACCTACCCCTCCATGTGCAAAAAAACGCATCTATTTTATTATTCTGTATATTATATAAATTTCCTTTTTTATTTTTTTAATATTCCCGAATAATCAAATGGCGGTATAAAACTTTCACTGTTTGTTTCACCTTCCTGATAAAATCCGTTACAAAGATTATTGGACAACATATAATCAACAGCCTTCTCATATTCTCTGGCTGTTACTTTCCGTTTCAATTCATTCGGAACAAAATCAAGATTGAGCGGCGTATACTGATTCATAAGACTGACGCATGTATCTGTCCCGTAATTCTTAACAATTGCATCAAGAACAAGCTTCGTGTTATTTACATGACCGGGCAGAACAAGGTGCCTTATTATTACGCCTTTTTTCATCATACCGTTTTCTTTATATATATTTTTCGGTTGCTGGCGTATCATTTCTTTTATTGCCGCCGTTGCAACCGCGGGATAATCAGGAGCTTTGGACAGTTCTGCCGACAACCCGGAATCCATATATTTAAAATCCGGAAGATAAATATCCACAAGGCTCTCCATTAATTTTAACTCTTCAACAGTGTCATACCCCGAACTGTTATATACAATCGGAACGGCAAGCCCTCTGTCTTTGGCAATCATAAGAGCTTCTCTGATCTGAAGTACATAGTGTGACGGTGTAACAAGATTTATATTATTGGCTCCCCGTGCCTCAAGTTCAAGAAATATTTCGGCAAGCCGTTCAACGGTAATATCAATTCCGTCCATATCAGTCGAAATAGAATGATTCTGACAAAAGCAGCATCTTAGATTGCATCCCGAAAAAAATACCGCTCCCGAGCCTTCAGTTCCCGAAATACACGGTTCTTCCCAATAATGAAGGGCTGCCCTTGCAAGGCGCACGCTAAAAGAAAGACCGCAAAACCCGATTTCTCCGGCTTTGCGATCTTTATTACATTTTCTGGGACACAAATTACATTTTTCTTCAAAAATGCCATTCATATTATCTGAAGTACTCCACACCGCTTTCAAATATCTTAAGATCCTGTTCTCCGTAGATATTGATTGCAACGCTTTCATCTCTTCTTTCTACATGAGCCATCTTACCGAATACACGACCGTCGGAAGAAGTAATACCTTCAATTGAACTGTATGAACCATTTATATTCCACTCTTCATCCATCGATACATTTCCTTCGAAGTCGGAATATACCGTAGCTACCTGTCCGTTGGAAATAAGCTTGTCAACCCATTCCTTCGGTGCAACAAAACGACCTTCTCCGTGAGATGCAGGTGTACAATAAGTATCTCCGAGAGTTGCATTCATAAGCCAGGGAGACTTGTTTGATACAACCTTTGTATATACCATCTTAGAGATATGACGGTTAATTGTATTGAAAGTAAGGGTAGGTGACTGATTGTTCTGACCCATAACTTCACCGTGAGGAACAAGTCCCAATTTAATCAGTGCCTGGAATCCGTTACAAATACCGAGTGCAAGTCCGTCTCTCTCTTTAAGAAGCTTATTAACGGCTTCTTTCAATCTTTCATTCTGGAATGCGGTTGCAAAGAACTTCGCACTTCCGTCAGGTTCATCACCTGCTGAAAATCCTCCGGGGAACATAATTATATTGGCTTCGTTAATTGATTTCTCAAATTCAAGAACAGATTCTCTGATATCCTCAGGATTAAGGTTCTTAAATACTTTTGTTACAACCTTTGCACCGGCTCTTTCAAAAGCTCTCTGAGAATCATATTCACAGTTTGTACCGGGAAATACAGGTATAAATACAACCGGTTTTGCTACACGGTTCTTGCAAATATGAATATTTTCAGCCTTGTAAACAGGTACATCGACCTTTGTATCGTCCTTAACAGCCTTTGTAGGGAATACTTTTTCAAGAGGCTTCTTCCAGCTGTCAACAGCTTCCTTCATTGTAACAACCGTATCTTTGTATTTAAACGAATCACCTGTTACCGTACCGATAACTTTATAATCATACTCGATACCTGCAAGATTATCCGATGCAATCTCAAGTACTATATTACAAAGCTGGTTGTCAAACAACTCTTCGATATCAAGATTGCTATCAAATTCAACTCCAAGGCCGTTACCAAAAGCCATCTTACATACGCCTGAAGCAATACCCTTGGAATCAAGTACGTAAGAAGCAACAACCTTCTTTTCGGAAATAAGACGATGAATCTCTTCATACATTTCCATTACTCTTGCATAAACCGGCACATCAAAATCATCTTTTTCAATTGAAAGAAGAATTAATTTATCTCCAGGATTCTTAAGTTCCGGTGTAATAATGTCGTTTTTGGAAGCAACATCTACCGCAAATGAAACAAGTGTGGGAGGAACATCAATAATATTAAATGTTCCGCTCATTGAATCCTTACCACCGATAGAGGCAAGACCGTATCCTACCTGCGCATCATATGCACCGAGTAATGCAGAAAAAGGCTGTGACCATCTTGAAGGATCCTGTGACATACGTCTGAAATATTCCTGGAACGTAAAATGTACTTTCTTATAGTCACCGCCGCAGGCAACAATCTTTGATAAAGATTCCGTTACCGCATAGATTGCTCCGTGATAAGGGCTCCATGATGAAAGATAAGGATCAAATCCGTAACTCATCATTGTGACAGTATCACTCTTCATATTGTGAAGCATCGGAAGTTTTGCAACCATAGTCTGAATCTCTGTAAGCTGATACTTACCGCCGTAAGGCATAAGAACAGTGGATGCACCGATTGAAGAGTCAAACATTTCTACAAGACCCTTCTGAGAGCAGACATTAAGATCGGTAAGTGTTCCGATCAACGCCTTCTTCGCATCGCCCTCTTCAACTGCTTTACCAACTTCTTTTATGCTGAATTTATTAAAATAATTATCTTCCTGACTGGGGATTTCCACCCTAACATCAGTTTCCTGGTGCGCACCGTTTGTATCAAGGAATGCTCTTGAAAGATTAACGATAGACTTACCTCTCCAGTTAAGAACAAGTCTCGGCTCCTTTGTTACGACAGCTACCTTGGTTGCCTCAAGATTTTCTTCCTTGGCATATCCGAGAAATTCATCGACATTTTCGGGAGCTATAACTACAGCCATTCTTTCCTGAGATTCCGAAATGGCAAGTTCTGTTCCGTCAAGACCTGCATATTTCTTGGGAACTTTATCAAGATCCACAACAAGACCGTCAGCAAGTTCACCGATTGCAACAGATACACCGCCCGCACCGAAGTCATTACATTTTCTGATAAGATAACTTACTTCGGGACGTCTGAATAATCTCTGCAGTTTTCTCTCTGTAGGTGCATTTCCCTTCTGAACTTCTGCACCGCACACATCAATTGATTTTTCGGTATGAGCTTTTGATGATCCGGTAGCACCACCGCAACCGTCACGGCCGGTTCGTCCGCCAAGAAGAATTATGATATCACCGGGATCTGACGTAAGACGCTGAACATTCTTTCTCGGAGCGGCACCCATAACGGCACCTATTTCCATTCTCTTTGCAACATAATTGGGATGATAAATTTCTTTAACATATCCCGTTGCAAGACCAATCTGGTTACCGTATGATGAATATCCTTTTGCAGCACCTCTGACAAGTTTCTTCTGAGAAAGCTTACCTTTAATTGTCTCCGATACAGGTACAGTAGGATCTGCAGCACCGGTAATACGCATTGCCTGATATACATAACTTCTTCCGGAAAGCGGATCACGAATTGCTCCGCCGAGACATGTTGCTGCCCCACCGAAAGGTTCAATCTCTGTAGGATGATTATGTGTCTCATTCTTAAAGCTTACAAGCCATTCTTCAGTATATTTGTCATTTCCGTTGCCGGGATCGATTTCAACCGGAACAACTATAGAACATGCATTAATCTCGTCAGAAACCTCAAGATCGTTAAGCTTGCCGTCTTTTTTAAGTTTCTTCATACCCATAAGTGCTATATCCATAAGGCAAACGAATTTATCGTTTCTGTCCTTATAAAGTTCTTTATGAGTATCAACATAGCTGAGATATGAAGTCTCAATAGGGGTCTTATAATAACCTTCTTCAAATTCCACATTTTTAAGTTCGGTAGAAAATGTGGTATGACGACAATGATCTGACCAATATGTATCAAGTACTTTGATTTCTGTAAGAGAAGGATCTCTCTTTTCCTCATTTTCAAAATAATTTCTGATATGAAGGAAATCATTGAATGTCATTGCAAGAGAAAGAGATTCGTAAAGACTCTTAAGTTCGCTCTCGGACATTTTAATGAATCCGTCAAAAATCTTAATATCCGCAGGATCGTCAAAATCCTGTACAAGTGTCTTGGGTTTTTCAAGCCCTGTTTCCCTTGAATCAACAGGGTTAATACAATGTGCTTTGATTCTCTCGAAATCAGAATCACTTATATTACCGACAACCATATATGTAGTTGCGGTTCTTATTATCGGATTCTCATCATCCTTTAAAAACTGAATACACTGAACTGCCGAATCGGCTCTCTGGTCATACTGACCGGGAAGGAACTCTACGCTGAATACTCTCGCATTCTTGCTTTCTTCAATATTTTCAAGATAAAGCTCATCTACAGGTGGCTCTGAAAATACCATATGAGATGCTTTTTCAAATATTTCGTCCGATACATTTTCAACATCATAACGAATAAAAATTCTCACATCATCAATTCCCGTAATTCCGAGATAATTGATAAGTTCTTCTTTCAACTCCTTTGCACCTGACGCAAATTCTTTTTTCTTTTCAACGTAGATACGTTTCACAGTGTCCATATTTCTTTTTTTTCCTCCAAATTGTATTAATAGACATAAAACATTTTATGCTTTTGACACTTATTTGATATATGAGCTTTGCTCCATTGCTTCGCAATTCTCGCAATTCTCTGACACCTCAAACTTCAATAAAATTTTGCTTCGCAATATTTTATTTCGTTTTCGGTGTCTCCCGTGTCAAAAATATAAATTTGCTCTTTTGAGCAAGCTCAATCGCAAATTTATGCTTTTGACACTTATATCATATTATAATGCATTCCGTATTTATAGCAATCTGTAAAACTGAATATTCGATAAGGTTCTACAAAGTATTCTTAGGTAAAATCTCACTATAAAGAATCACCATTTCATCATTGATATCTTTTTCTTTGATTTCAGACACCCTGCTCAGAATCTTTAAACCTTCCATGGTACAGACAATATGTTTTGCCGTTTTTACGGTATCCATTTCCCTGAATTCGCCTTTTTTGATTCCTTCTTTCAGAATACTCTCAAGAAATTTCTCCTGATTTTCCTTCTGCGCTTCCACAAAAGTCTTTTCCTTACTTCCCGTAATATCAATATATTCCTGACGACTAAACGAATATTCGTAAATAGCTTTTAACAATGAATCCGATTTGTTGAGAATATCCTTCTTTTGCTCAACGAAATATAATGTAAGCAAATCCGAAGGTTCCGGATTTTTCATGGCATCGTCAATCTCCGTATCATTTTGCTTACGACTCTCATTCTCGATCACAGCCTTGAAAAGAGTCTCCGTACTGTCAAAATACAGATACAGGCCGCCCCTGCTGATATCGCAGGCCTCAACAATATCTTTCATGGTAACATTTTTATAACCTTTTTCCTTAAATACCTTTGCGGCTTCGTCCAATATATAGTTTTTCTTCTTTAAAGATTTATCGCCCATCTGTACATCCTCTACATAATCAATCTACATAGGAACACTCCAAAATTCAATAAGTTCCTTCATTTTCTTTACCAATTCGAAGAACACTCCGTTCTCCACTCCTTCGGACCAAAGGCTTCCTTTCACCTGTCCCTTAAGAATGTATTTTGACAAAATATCGCCGATACTTGCAATATCCATAATCTGCGCATTTGATATAACCCGCTTTTCATCCTCCGAATCTTTTATCTTATAATGTGAATAAGTATAAACATAATTCTTGTTAATAAATTTGGTTTTTCCGGCAAGTTTTACAAATGCCAGCAGTGTGGAATCATATATGGGCACTACCATAGTCATGTCACCTTCCTCACCGGATTTGACGCTTTTTGACAGCTTTTCACCGCGCTTGCTTTCAAGCCACGGAAGGTATCTGACAAGAGCTTCCACATCACCTTTGTAATAATCGATTTTTTCCTGAATACCTGCCTTATTTGTTTCCATTTGCAATCCCCCTCTCCGTTACATCAAAAGCTGCCTGATATACTCGGAAGCTTCATCATATTCAAATTCGTTAATGGCATGTTTAATCTCAATCAACTGTTTACGTATTCCCGCATCAAGAGGATAAGTAAGAAGATTATCGGCTTTTCTTGCCGCTTCGCCTTGTTCGAGAAGATCCAGAGAACCTTGGAGAGAATGAAGCATATCGCTGAATTCCTTCCATGTAAGTTCTTCTTCTCTGAACTGCTCTATTTCTTCCCGAAGCATTCCGCTGTCTTCGAGTACATTTTTAATATTTTCAAGCATTGCCGCATACTGTTCGATTACAAAATGAGATTCTCTCTGAATAATATTTATATTACCGTCTCTTCCGGCAAACTCCTGCAATCTTGCAAATTCGGCAAGTTGATTGGCTCCGATTCCGGCCATAAGTCCCTTCAGCGAATGAACCTCATACACATATTCCTTATAATGTTCCCCTTCAAGATAATCTCTTATCCTTTGAAGGTGCATCTGCCCGTCATCATAAATAAATTTAAGTATCTGAAGATATTTTCCTTTATCATTACCATAGTTGGCAAGTCCCTGTTCTACATCAACATAAGGAATAGATATTCGCACATCGCTGTAATCCGTTTCATCCATGGATTTATCAACATATATAATAATTTCGGGCGGTAAAAATTTCTTCAGTATCGACTCAACACTTGATATTGTAATAGGCTTGGAAATATATTCCTGGAAACCGTTCTGAAGGAACATTTCCCTTGTACCGCTTATCGCATTGGCCGTAACGGCAATGATTATCATATTACGAATATGCGGATCGGAGCTTATTCTTATAAGCTTTGTTGTCTGAATACCGTCCATTTCCGGCATCATCTGATCCATCAGAATCAGATGATAGTTATTATTCTGAATCTTCTCGATACATTCCGCTCCGCTTAAAGCCGTATCAACCCGGACTTTATACATTGTCAGAATACCCTGTGCCACTTTGAGATTGGTAACATTATCATCAACCACAAGTACTTTGGCAAGCGGAGCAATAAATGTCTTTTCGGGGGTAATATCCCCGGGAAGAACAAGTGCATCATAAGAACCAAGCGGCGTTTCATCCTGTAATTTCTGTTTAATGGTAAATGAGAAAAGAGAGCCCACACCGTATGAACTCTTAACGGAGATCTGTCCCTCCATGGATTCTACAAGTTTCTTACATATTGCAAGCCCGAGTCCGGTTCCTTCTATTGTTCTGTTTTTTATCATATCAACACGCTGAAACGAATCAAACAGAGAGTCCAGGTTTTCTTCTTTTATACCACAACCGGTATCTTCCACAGATGCCTTTATAATCACAAAAGTATCACTGTGGTCCTGAATCTTTTCCCAGTCAATATTCATTCGAATGTATCCGCGCTTTGTATATTTGACCGCATTGGTAAGAAGGTTGGTAAATATCTGTCTTACATGGGTTTCATCACCTCTGATTAACGCAGGCATGGTATCTTTCATATGAACAATAAGCTCAACATTCTTATCCTTAAGTTTAAGATTGATAATGTTGCAAATGTCCTTGACGAGAAATCCAATGTTATAGTCAGTCTCCTGATCCTCCATTTTTCCGTTTTCAATCTTAGAGAAGTCAAGAATACCGTTAATAATTGAAAGAAGCGAATTACCGGCGCTTCGAATATTCTTTGCATTTTCTTCCACAAAACTGTTGATGTTATCGTTAAGAATCATTTCACTCATTCCGATAATGGCGTTCATGGGAGTTCTTATTTCATGACTCATATTGGCAAGAAAAACCGACTTCGCCTGATTGGCTTTTTCCGCTTCTTCCTTCAATTCAATCAGCTTTTCTCTGGATATGTGTTCCTCCGTAACATCATTAATCCATATTGTGGTTCCCTTATATGCATATCTGTCATAAAAAGGCACCGTTGATATTTGGTAATAATTATTTCCTATATGGAGTTCTGTTCCCGCCGCATGTTTAAGTTTGTCGATGATAATCGGCTGAGTGGCCTCGTATTTCAATTCCTGAAAAATAGACTGCGCTATCTTATTTACAAAGAGAAGATTATCGGCAATATCGATAACAACGAACCCATCCTTAATTGTCTCAATGATATCGTCCTTGGCCATCTGCATCGAGTCAAACATCCTGTATCGATATACCCTTATCAAAATGATAATCCAGCTGATAAGCATGAATATCGGCAAAAGAGTCACGCCAAAATATACGAGAACAGGCTCACAGACAAGAGCAAACACTATCAGTAAATTAATCTTGGCAACGCTTACCGAGCCCTTTGCAATCTCGTCATTCTTTTTATTGTGAAGATAAATAATATAGAAATTTAATATACATAAAATAATTTCGACACCTGTCTGAATATATCGTATAAGCCCGAAATAAAAGCAGCACATGCATGCAAAATCGCCATCTGCATTGGCTCTGTATACCGTATATATTTCTTTGAGAATCGAAAACAAAATGATGCCTCCGAAAACGGAAGCATAGAAAACATATACAATCTTTATTACTCTCGGAGTTTTTAACAGATTATATCGCATTAAAAATGATGACAGCGATACTATATACAAAATAAGCGATACGGAGATAATCTTATATCCGATCTGCTCTGCGGCAAAATCGTGTTCAAATATAGTAATTATCCCACCGCAAAGAGACATAAATACACTTACTCCGACAAAATTGAGCATTGTAAGCATATTGGCAGGTTTTGAATTATTCAAATATATTATGGATATTGCGCAAAATAAAATGCCGCACAAATAAAAGGAAAGATAGATTGTCTGCATGCCTTCTCCGTATATTTAAATAAAAAATTAAAGTATTGCGAAATTTGCGTAGCAATAAAACAATACACTTATATCCGTAAGCGGCAAAATTTACTTTTGGTACTTACATCAAAAATAATATCACAAAAAAAGACACTTGTGTCAAATTATCCCTACACTTTGTAACAATTTAATTGTATATTCGTGCTTGGGATGTGAATATACGCAAGCCGGCTCTCCTGCTTCAACAATCTCACCTTTATAAAGAATTAAAATTCTGTCGCATATGTTATACATCATTCTTACATCATGAGAAATAAGTAAAAATGATATTTTCTTCTCTTTTTTTAATTTAACAAGAAAATCCAAAATTTGTTTCTGGATTGTAACATCAAGTGCGGAGACCGGCTCATCTGCAATGATAAAATCAGGATTATTTATAAGAGCCGCAGCTATACACACTCTCTGGCGCTGCCCTCCCGACAATTCGCTGCATTTATGATTTAATATTCTTTCGTCAAGTTCCGCCAGTTCAAGTATTTCCTTTATTCTTTTTTCTCGTTCGTCCGACGACAAATCTGTCCTTAATCGAAGAGGTTCGTTAAGAATCCATCCGATCTTTTTTGAAGGATTGAGAGAACTTAACGGATCCTGAAATACCATCTGAGGATAATCGGTATTTAATACTATCGAACCCGAGTCCGGTTTCTTAAAGCCCAGAATTGTCTTGGCTATAGTAGTCTTACCGCTTCCGCTCTCTCCGAGAAGGCCGACTATTTCACCCTCTCCGACCTCAAATGAAACATCTTTAAGAACACTTTTCTTTTCTCTGCCGATTTTATATGAAACATTTATATTTTTTACTTCAAGTATATTACCCATTACAACACAACCTTTGGAATCGAATCAATCAGTTTCTTTGTATATTCGTGAGAAGGATTTTCAAATATATCTTTGGCATTTCCTCTTTCTGCAATTTTGCCGTCCTTCATAACTATTACCTTTTCGCAAAACATTTTAACAAGGCTCAAATCATGTGAGATAAAAAGAATACCCGTATTATGTTCTTTATTGATTTTTTTCAACAGTTCAAGAATATCCTTTTGGAGTGATACATCAAGTGCCGTCGTAGGTTCATCAGCTATAAGCAGTTTCGGTTCGGAGATTATTGCCGCTGCAATACACACTCTCTGTCTCATTCCGCCCGACAATTCGTGAGGATACATTTTATATACTTCCTCGCCCTTCAAATTAACGTAATTTAATACCTTAATTGCCTCCGCACGACGCTCGTATTTAGACATCTTTGTATGAACCCGAAGTGCTTCCTCCACCTGACGGCCTATTCTCATGCAGGGGTTAAGAGCATTCATGGGTTCCTGAAATATTACCGAAATTGAATTTCCCTGAAAATAAC
Source organism: Lachnospiraceae bacterium (assembly GCA_045639745.1). Classification (GTDB taxonomy): domain Bacteria; phylum Bacillota; class Clostridia; order Lachnospirales; family Lachnospiraceae; genus NK4A136. The sequence goes on from JAZUDQ010000046.1 coordinate 49,399, forward strand.
GAAGATTTTTTCTGTCCATCGTAAATATGTCCTCTTCACCAAACAGAATCGAACCGCTCTTTTTCATTTTCTTTCTCGGAAGAAGACCGGCAATTGAAAACGCAGTCATGGATTTACCCGAACCTGATTCGCCCACAACGCCCAGTATTTCACCTTCATCCATCGAAAAAGAAATATCCTCCAGAACCTTTTCCGGAAAATCATGATCATGAAATTCAATTGATAAATTCTTTACTTCCAATAACATAAATCACCTGTTTGAAACCTTTGTATACCAATCCGACAAAAGAGAAAATGCAAGAATAAGTATTATTATTGTAATTCCCGGAAATAATGCATGTAACGGATTGGTAAATATATAACTCTGACCGTCCGACAACATTCCGCCGAGCGAAGGCTTCGGAGGTTGAATTCCTATTCCGAGATAACTCAGTCCCGCCTCTGCCAGAACGGCATTATTAAAACCGATAATAACCGATGAAATAATCGTAGGTATTACATTGGGCAAAATATGAACAAACATTATTCTTAAATGAGATGCCCCAAAAAGCCTTGCGTTCTTTACATAGTCCATGTCGGCATTTCTGATAAATTCACTCCGAACCATTCTTGCAAAGCTCGGAACAAAACTGATGGAAAGTGCAATTATAACATTAAAATTGCCGGGATTAAGAAGACTGATTACCACGAGTGCAAGCAATACACTCGGAAATGAAAATAAAAGATCGTTTATTCTCATAAGTACCTCGTCAACAGCCCCTCCGAAATATCCTGTGAAAGCTCCGACAATTATTCCGGCGGCGCACCCTATCGCTACTGTAAGAAATGCAATAATAACCGTATTGGTCACGCCTTCCGCCACTCTTGAAAATATATCTCTGCCAAAATTATCGCATCCGAAAATATGTCCCGAAGAAATCCCCGCATTCTTAAGCGATACATTAATCTCCTCGGAATCATAAGGAGTTCCTATTATACCGATAAGGCAGAGAACCACAATTATCAGAAGAAGAAGAAAACCCAATATAAAATTAAAATCTTTGAAATCACTTTTTTTAATCATTTTTCTCTCCGACTCTGATTCGCGGATCGACCAGATGATAGGTAATATCCGTAATAAAATTAACAACCAAAACCATGAAGGCTATCAAAATAATAATAAACTGAACAACCGGATAATCTCTGTTCTGAATTGAAGTAAGCAAAATTTTGCCGAGCCCCGGAATATTAAATACCTGCTCTATTACAATAGAACCCGCTATCATATCCGTTAACGCCATACCCAGAAAAGTAATAATCGGAATAAGCGCATTCCTCAGAACATGTCTGTATAAAACGCTTGTAGTATTATTACCGCGCGAATACGCCGTTCTTACATAATCCTTCTTTCCTTCCATAACAATCGCATTTTTTAAAAGTCTTGCTACCATTGCAATCTTGGGGATTGCAAGTGCAATTGCCGGGAAAATAAGAAATGACAAAAACTCACCGAAATTTGTTGTATAAGAAACATACCCACCGGGTACGAATAATTTCAAAACCAATCCAAATACATACGAAATTATAATTCCCAGAAAAAAAGACGGAATTGCCATAAAAATCTGATTACCGATTCGAATTGTTTTATCCGGCAGCCTTCCGTCGTATTTTGCGGAAATAACACCGCCCAAAACACCAAAAATAACCGTAATCACGAATGAAATTACGGAAAGACAAACAGTAATCGGAATTTTCTCCGCTACCATACTCAAAACCGGGATGTTATAACTGTATGAAGTACCGAAATCCAAATGAAATATTCCGCTAAGATAAGAAATAAAACGAATATATAAAGGCCTGTTAAGTCCCATGCTCTCTCTTAAGGCCCGAACAGATTCCTCGGTAGCGGAATTACCGAGTCTTGCAACTGCAGGATCTCCCGGTATAACCGCAAAAGCCAGAAATACCAGGAGAACTACAGCCAGCAGAGTTATTATCATGCTGATTAATTTTTTCAAAATATACTTAATTGTCATTACTCATAATATAATGCCGCAAGATTCTGAACATACAGAGGATAGAATTCATAACCTCCTATGCCTTCTCTTACCGCAACAAAAACGGGAAGATCCTGAATATACACATTAGCTGCTTCTTCGCTAAGTATTGTGAGGCAATCCTTAAAATACCCGGTCTGAAGTGCATCATCATTGGTTGAAATTGCATTATAAAATGCTTCATCATATGCTTCCGAACAGAAATTAACAAAATTACTGTCATTATCCGACACAAAACGCTCAAGAAGAGCTCTTGCCGTAAGAACGGAAGCATCCACACCTATTACCGTGGCTTCAAAATTTCTTCCTACATATGTATCACTGAGCCATGTGTCCCAGTCAACAAGCTGAATCTCTGCCGTCACACCTATTTCCTTTAACTGTTCAACCAATATGGTTGCAGTGTCAACATGCTGCTGGTAATTGGAAGGAACGGTAATTGTAAAAGAAAAACCATCGGGATATCCTGCCTCTTCAAGGAGCTGACGAGCTTTCTCTATATCCGGATTGTATACATCATTAAGTGCCTCATCGTAATACTTGCCGAATGCAGGGAACATACTGCTTCCTATCTCGGTTCCTTTTCCTTCCGAAAGCAGTTCCATTATCTGTGATTGATCAACGGCATAACATAATGCCTGTCTGACTCTTACATCATTAAACGGTTCAAAATCATTATTAAGATAAAGAGCCTGAACCAGATTCATTGTTCCTTCAAGAATTTCAAATCCGTTATTTTCAAGCTGATTGGCCTGATCTGTTGTAACTCTGAAAAATACATCAACCGATCCGCCCATCATATCCATAACCAGTGAATCCGCATTGGAGCAGATCTTAAGATTAACATTGGCAATATGAGCCTTTTCTCCCCAATATTCATCAAATGCTTTAAGAGTAATTGATTCCTGAGGCGAACGCGATACAAACATATAAGGGCCTGTGCCGATTACATTTACCGAAGGATCTGAATTTGACTGTGGAATAATGGCGTTAGTCATGTATGCCAGAAAATCAGAATCCGCGCTCTCCAAATTAATTGTAATCGTTGTATCATCCACAGTAATGTCTTTAATATTAGAAAACGCCGCTACAAGTGGAGTTCCTCCATCTGTACCGGTGCAACGTTCTATAGAATATTTAACATCCTGTGTAGTTACTGCCGATCCATCGTGAAACTTAATTCCGTCTCTCAATGTAAATGTGTAGGTAAGTCCGTTATCACTGATAACATAATCGGAAGCCACAGCAGGAATAAGATTACCGTCCGAATCATATTTCACAAGACCTTCATAGATATTGAAAAGAATTTCTTTGGTACCTGCCGCTGTTACATAATGCGGGTCAAGTCCATCTTCCAAGTCCTGTGCAATTCCAATGGTAATACTATCCTTTAAAGAAGCAGTGTCATCCTTATCACCTGCGCAAGCGCACAGTGCAATAGCCGTTACCAGCACGAACATTACAAGTGAAGTGATTTTAGTAATTTTTCTCATGCTTTCTCTCCTTTAAATTCAATATTTAATTTTCAAGAGCATGATACTAAAATATTCAACAAAAATCAACAGTATTTTTTATAAAACTTGTCAGTGGTGACCACCGGGGCGATTACCTAAATGCGGTTTGCCACCCGGTCCGGGATGGTTAGCAGGGCCGGCCGGAGCACCCGCATGACGAGCAGGCGGAGCCTGATGCTGAGTCGGAGCTGACTTATGTACCGGGGTCGCTGCACGCTGAGTCGGTGGCGCAGCATGAGCCGCAGGAGTCGGTGTATGGTGTACTACCGGCGGCGGTGCCTGATGGTGTACCGGCGGCGGTGCCTGATGATGTACCGGCGGCGGCGCCTGATGATGTACCGGCGGCGGTGCCTGATGATGAACCGGAGTCGGTGCCGTATGATGTACCGGCGGGGGCGGCGGTGCCTTATGGTATACCGGCGGCGGGGGCGGCGGCATATGGTGTACCGGCGGGGGCGGCGGTGCCTGATGATATCCGGGTGCTACAGGATGACGTCTTACATAAACATATTCTGCGGGACATGTTCCGGGACTATATGTTCTGTATCTTCTCATCTGCTCAATACGAAGTTCTCTCTCTCTTCTGAGTGCTGCAATTGTAGCAGCATCCGGACAATAATCGGACGGTATAACCATCTGACCTGTACCAGACATCATCTGATCAAATACGGATTTCATGTTATTGGCAATACTTTCCGCCATAAGATATTCATAATCACCTATATCTTCTATGTGATAATCATTAATCTTAAATGTTATCTCCTGAACAAAAGGACAATTTACAAATACATGAAAATAAAAATCGTAATCATAATCATATTCGGGCGGAATAAATGATACTCTTCTTCCGTCGGGAGCATTGAAATAAACCTCGCGTCTGTTGTCTCTTATCTCTATCTGGCAACCGGTAACCTGTTCAAATCCGAAAATATCCGGATTATAATTCCTATAGTTACTGTGTCTGCAAAGAAACCATTGCGCATTATTGCAATCGATATACAATTTCATATTGTCGTTACCGATAGCTCTTGTAGGTTGAAAATATTCAAGATTCGAATAATTCATTCCCCTGTAAGAAAGATGTTCCTGCATCTCCGCCACGGACCATGATCTTCGATCATTTACCCATGGAGAAATTTTTTCGGCACATTCTTTACACATATTTCCGTCTGAGAGTTTTCTATTACCGAGAAGTCCTATTCCCCCACCACAGAAATCGCAAATTTTCTTGTCAAATAAACCCATATTGTAGTGTAACCTCCTTAATTATTTTTCTAAACAAGATAACGCTATTATAACACAAAAATCTTTACTTTTAAATCGTAAGGTGCAATAATAATTTTGTGCGTTAAAGCGTCAACGCGTTAAATTTAAGGAGGTTTAAAATGCCAATTACAGAAATACTCGAAGAGAACTGTCGAAAATTCGGAAAAGACGTTGCTCTTGTAGAGATTAATCCGGAGATAAAAGAAATATCCAGAAAAACCTGGAAAGAATATGAACTTATGGAACCCAATCCCACAGTTCATTACAGAAGAGAGATTACCTGGAACGTATTTAATGAAAAAGCCAACAGATTTGCCAATCTGCTTTTGGAAAGAGGCGTAAAAAAAGGTGATAAAGTTGCCATTCTCCTTATGAACTGTCTTGAATGGCTTCCTATATATTTCGGTATTCTTAAGACAGGTGCGCTTGCCGTACCTCTCAACTTCAGATACGCATCGGACGAAATTGAATACTGCCTTAACCTTTCGGAATCGGACGTTCTTGTATTCGGTCCCGAATTTATCGGTCGTGTTGAAGAAATCGCCGAAGTAATCAGCAAAAACAGACTGCTTTTCTATGTCGGAGACAATTGTCCTTCGTTTGCCGAAGATTATAATTCTCTTACGGCCAACTGCTCAAGCATTTCTCCCGATATTAAGCTCATTGATGATGATTATGCCGCTATTTATTTTTCTTCGGGCACAACAGGATTTCCCAAGGCAATTCTTCACAAACATCAGTCGCTTATGCATTCATGTAAAGTTGAACAGAATCACCATCACCAGACAAAGGATGATATTTTCCTTTGTATACCTCCTCTTTATCATACAGGTGCCAAAATGCACTGGTTCGGAAGTTTTCTCGTAGGCGCCAAATCGGTACTCCTTAAAGGAACTAAGCCGGAGATAATACTTAACACGGTTTCCCAGGAAAAATGTACCATTGTATGGCTCCTTGTTCCCTGGGCACAGGACATTCTTGATGCAATAGATAGAAAAGATGTCAATATAGATAAACTTGAACTCTCTCAATGGAGATTGATGCATATAGGTGCTCAGCCCGTTCCTCAGAGTCTTATCAAGAGATGGCTAGAAATATTCCCTCATCATGATTATGACACTAACTACGGTCTCTCCGAATCAATAGGACCTGGTGCGGTTCATCTTGGAATCGGTAATGTAAATAAAGTCGGAGCAATAGGTAAAGCAGGCTACGGATGGGAAGTCAAAATTGCAAACACGGACGGAACCGCAGTTGCTCAGGGTGAGGTCGGCGAACTTCTCCTCAAGGGTCCCGGTGTAATGACCTGCTATTACAATGACGAAAAAGCAACAGCAGAAACACTTAAAGACGGCTGGCTCTATACAGGTGATATGGCAATGGAGGATGAAGACGGATTTATTTTCCTCGTTGACCGAAAAAAAGACGTTATTATCTCAGGTGGCGAAAATATATATCCGGTCCAGATTGAAGATTTCTTAAGAACAAACAACAAGATAAACGATGTTGCTGTAATCGGTCTTCCCGATAAACGTCTGGGAGAAATAACAGCTGCAATTATTCAGCTCAAAGAAGGCGAAATTTCATCCGAAGAAGAAATGAATGATTTCTGTTCGAAACTTCCAAGATACAAACGTCCCAAAAAGATTATTTTTGCAGATGTTCCCAGAAATCCTACCGGTAAGATTGAAAAACCCAAGCTCAGAAAATTGTACGGCGGCGATCATCTTGTCGATGCACAGAACAAATCCTGATCCCCAAAAAATCAAAGTCCACAGCTTAAAGCCGTGGACTTTTTTTTCGTTTGTACACACACTATTTCGTTACTATGCTTCTCAGCCTGCTGATTGTACCTCTCTTATATCTCATATTTTTAATGCATATATTCAGAAGCAGTTCCAGGCCTTCCTTATTTCTTGTATATATTACCCCCGAATACCTAAATCCAACATTCTTCATTACGGATAAAGCCTGATTTTTGTTTTTGCAATAATCGGGAATGTTATAATACTTACAAAAAGGTCCGAATCCTTTCCTTAGGAGATATCTCGAATTGCGGACATCGCCTACAAGCTGTTCGTAATACTTCATAAAGAGTCTGCTGTCTTTGGGGGAAGCCTCGATTATATAAACATCAATATTTTTTCTGATTTTATTTCTTACGATATGTACTCTGCTCTCTTTTGGCAGCATATTGGAATTAACCATATCTCTGTGGAGGCCTTCCGACAAATGTTTTATCTCGCCGAAAGAAAATATTCCGCCTTTTTCGCGTTTGAATAACTTTTTTCTTTCGGGAACGGAGACACAGTCCAACACCTGACTAAAATCATAATTGCAATTGGTAATATCATTCCATTGCTTCATAATCAGTGCGTCGGATGAAGCATAATTCAATGTTCGTTCATTAATAAAATCAATTTGAGTCTGCGTAATTTCGGTATCGTAATCTATATTAACCGTCCCCGGCAGACCGATTCTTTCAATACCGTTTGATATATATGCACCGTCATTGCTAATTCCCAATATTGTATCAAATCTCTTACATAGTCCGCCATACTCTTCTCCAAACCTGTATTGCCCCTGTTGTGAACCGGGATAAAGAGTAACAAGATGCCATATTTCCGCAACTTTATCGGGATTATTCGAATCCAATCTTAATCCTCGTCCCCTAATCTGATTTGTTTGTACAAAGCTTTTTACCGAGCCTGCCATAATAACAGAATTTACAAAAGGAGCATCCCAACCTTCTCCAAGAAGCGATATTGTACTAACAAGTACATTGATTTGTCGTTCGGCTGATATTTTCGTAACCAGAGAGACTATTTTCTTTCGAGAACTGTCATCTATGTCTGTATAAAAATAACCGGTTTCACCGATCGGTGATATTTTACCTTCAAAGTAATCGCTTACCGAACACGGAAGAATCGCAAACGATCCGCACAGCAGTCCCATTCTGAGCTGTGTCGTTTCCCCCGCATACTCCCTGACGCCCATATACTTTCCAATATTCTTAAGATGTTCCCGGCGCCTTTGGTTTTCAAAAATTGATACACAACTCATATCATGAAATTCTTCTTCCGTACCGATTTTGCCGATATCGTTTTTACCGGTCTTTTCGGTCAGAATAATCATCGACAGCTTATCGCCTTTTGTTTTGATATCATGGCTGACGATACTGTTAATCGATTCTGCTTTGGCTTTGGAATTGCGAACCATTTTATTTATTTCTTCATCTTTCAACGAAATTGTAATCTTATTGTTACTTATCAGCCCTTCTTTGCCAAGTTCATCCGTAAAAGCAAGCACCTCATTATCATCAAAATGATCCCGATCAGTAAAAATAACTGTCTCGGACAGAACTTCAACCATACGCTCGTCGCTTATTTTAAGCGAATTTTCTTTACCGAGTGATACGATTTCCGAATTCCATTTTTTTATTACCTTATCTGCCAAAGACGAATTTTCTTCATAAAAATATGCTGACTCTATGCCGTAACTGCCGACATAACAGATAAGGACATCAATTAATTCCGGATTACCAAAAAACAGATCGGCTCTGGAGGATGGCGTTATAAGAGCATCATACTTCTTAAGCAGAAAATATAAAGACTTGCCTGCCAGAACTCTTTTTACTGCCTGTTTTGTTGCATCGAGTTTTTGATTGAGAACATCTATTTCCTCATCCGACGGCACTGAAATAAAGACATGATCCTGATAAGGACACAATGTCTTTTTTTTGACCATCTCGGGTGCAAGCACTTCACAATCCACTTCACCGCACAGTGCTGTATATTTAGCCAAATCGGCCGAGTTGGAATCATACGGCGGAGTCGCCGTAAGAGATATAATATACGGATTATCCAGAAGATTTACCGCTGTATCGAGAGCCTTCCACCATTCTTTTTTTAAATGATGCGATTCATCCAAAAGAATTGTTCGATATCCGCTGTTTTTGAGATTATTTATTTTCTCCTCCGAGCCACCGTCGAAATAAACCGAATACAAAGACTGATATGTTATGCAGGTAATAATCCCGGGATTTTCCATATCGGAAGAAATATTGTTTTCCCAAAAATCCTGCAAATCATCGGGTACAAAAAGCTGCAAAAACCGTTCTTTCCACTGTTCTCTTATACTGATTGTCGGCACAAGTATAAGACATTTCGCACCAAGTCTCTTTATTATTTCAAGACCGAGTACGGTTTTGCCCGATCCCGGAGAAGCAACAATATGAATCCTGTTATCATCCAGCATTTTATCAAATGAATCAAGAACTCGTTTTTGATAATCTCTGAATTCATATTTAAATTGAATATTTTCAAATAATATATTTTCTTTTTCTTTTGCCATTTTGAAATTTTATAACTTTATTTTCCCGCAACATATTTTTTAATCCCGTTAATTTCCGCTGCCGTATCGGAAAATGAACTGTAATATGATGCCACAAGCGAACTGCAGTTGGCCAATATATATAATTCAACCGCCGCATCTTCAATTCCTTTTTTCGAGCTGCGTCGTCTGTCAATATCTCTTAGATAATCAACCTTAAGATCGGGATAATGAGCGCTGAGTTCCTCAATTGCGTTCAATTCATCCGAAGCTGCATAAATGCCATCGATTTCACTGTCTTTCGTCAATAATTCGTCAATCTTAGAATAAAACGAATCCATTGTTGACGTCTTAATGCTGACAGTATTATCGGTTCTGCGAATATGAACTCCCACCGTTTTTCCCTTATGATTCTCAAAATAACCGGTAACACGAGAATACCAAGCCGGATTGGGAACCAGCATCGAATACGGATTATCGGTAGGATACCATTTGGAGTAAGAGGTTATATAACAACCATCCAATTGATCCATATCTGCCTTTAAAATATCATCGCCGTTGTAATAATTCTTGCATTTTTTCTTTAACAGTTTTCTGATTACTCTGAATAATATTCTTTTAAAATATTTCTCATCCGCATGCGGTATCGAAATTATTCTGACTTTAACTTTTCCGGATAACGAAAAAAGAGATTTAAAATCCGAATTCAATTCATCCAAAGCGCACCAGATAATGGTTAATGAGTAATCATGTTCCTCGGCATATCTGTATGCTGAGGATATGCATCTTAATCTGTTGCACAAACCGCCATAAGGTTCAATATATATCATAAATTCATATTCTCCGTCATTTTCAAATACATAAAATCACATAATAAAACCTTTTTGCAAAAAATAACTCCCTGCTTTTCGGGAGTTAGATTGTAGTACATGTCAAAACATAGTGGACCTGGGGGGATTCGAACCCCCGTCCGAAATACTCGCTACCACCCTTCTACTATCATAGTCTAGTGGATTGACATTCCCTCCGCCGGCTCGTCACAGACACCGCTCCGGTTTTAGAAGCTTCATAATACGCCCATTACCGCAAAGCTTTGGTAAAGTCGTTTCCTACAGGATTGACGCCCGGATTCCAAAGTGTAGGTGCTCTGGAGCGAACGCGCTGCACTTAGGCAGCGTATGCTAAATTATCTTCAGCGATTATATTTAATTTGCGGTCTAACGCGCCTTCCCGCGGATAGCTTCTTTGGCTTAAAATACCCCGTCGAAACCAGTCAAGCCCATATTTAATTATTTAAAGCTTACCTTGAAATCTCTCTCTGCCTCACGCTTCATGTCTCTGGCACGTATATCATCACGTTTGTCATAGTTATGCTTTCCTTTGGCAACACCGATTTCAAGTTTTGCTTTACCCTCTTTAAAATATACCGAGAGTGGCATTATTGTATATCCGGTCTCGGAAGCCACTCCGATAAGTTTATTAATCTCGGTCTTATGAAGCAGAAGCTTCCTTGTTCTGAGCGGATCTTTGTTAAAGATATTACCCTTTTCATAAGGACTTATATTCATTCCGATAACAAATACTTCTCCGTTATCAACCTTTACGTAAGCTTCCTTAATACTGCATTTCCCGTCCCGAAGTGATTTAACTTCCGTACCCACGAGTTCAATGCCTGCTTCATACTTCTCCTCGATAAAATAGTCATGATATGCTTTTTTATTATTAGCAACCGGCTTAGTTCCTTTTTCTTTCATTTCTCTACTATATCACTTTTTAATTATTATTCCAATTCAAAATCTATTGTTCCCAAATGAATATCGACGTCTTCCACTCTTACCTTAACGCTTTGACACAATTTATATACAATATCGGATTTAAGCCCATACATAATCATCTTTTTGTCATCATATTCAAAGTAATCGCCCGGAATCTTTGATATTCTAATCATACCCTCAATTGTATTGGGAAGTTCGACATACATACCGTATTTTGTGAGTCCCGATATATTACCTTCAAACACTTCACCGATATGCCGTTCCATATACTGCGCTTTTTTTAGTTTATTAACCGCTCTCTCGGCTTCGTCGGCACGTCTTTCGGTCTTGGAACATTGTTTACAAATCTCATCAAGAACGGCATTATACCTGTTAATCTTTTTTTCATTCAAATCACCATGAAGAATATCTTTCACAATTCGATGAACGACAAGATCGGGATAACGCCTTATCGGAGAAGTAAAATGACAGTATTGTTTGCATGCAAGACCAAAATGTCCGAGACACTCGGGTGAATAACGTGCTTTCTTCATACTTCTCAGAGTAAGTCTTGTAATCATTCCCTCTTCTTCATGACCTTCAAATTCCATAAGCATTTTCTGTATTTCCTTGGGATGAATATTTTCAGCATCTCCCTTAAGGTAATATCCGAAATTCTTCAGCATTATTTTAAGTGTGTCAATCTTATCGGCATCGGGATTTTCATGCACCCTGTATACAAGCGGTTTATCCTGCCAAAATACAAAAGAAGAAACACATTCGTTGGCCGCAAGCATAAAATCTTCTATAAGACGTGTTGCCGCATTTGTTTCGTATGCCTTAATAACAACGGGAAATCCTGTTTCGTCAACTTCAATCTTAGTCTCGGGTATATCAAAATCAATTCCGCCCCTGTCATATCTGCATTGTCTGAGTATCAGCGACAATTCTTTCATTTTAAGGAGCATATCGGTAACATTACTGTATTTTTTACGCTCATCTTCATCTTCGCATATTATCTTGTTAACCGAAGAATATGTCATTCTTTCATTGACATTAATAACACTTTCGAAAATATCATAATCCTTAATTTTACCGTTCTCATCAATACGCATTACGCAACTCATTGCCAGTCTGTCTTCATGAGCATTAAGCGAACAGATTCCGTTGGAAAGTTTTACGGGAAGCATCGGTATAACCCTGTCGACAAAATAAACACTGTTACCTCTGTTAAGAGCAGATTTGTCAAGTTCCGATCCTTCTCTTACATAATGACTTACATCGGCAATATGAACACCGAGAATATAGTCATCATTATCCATATACAGACTTACCGCGTCATCAAGGTCCTTGGAATCTTCACCGTCTATAGTAACCATATCGATATTTCTAAGATCCCGTCTGCCTTCATATTCTTCTTTCATAACCGCATCCGGCAGAACATCCGCTTCGCAGGATACTCTTGTATCGAACGATTCCGGAATTGAAAATGAGCGTATGACACTAAGTACATCAACTCCCGCATCGCCGTTTTTACCGAGAATTTCTATTACTTTTCCTTCCGGCTTCATATTTACATCACCATATGAAGTAATACTTACAACAACGACATCATTATTCTTTGCTTTTAACGAGAACTCTCCCGGGATAAAAATATCTTCTAGATGCGGATCCCCCGGTATTACAAAACCAAAATTCTTATTTTTCGACAATTGATAAGTTCCGGTAACCTCGGTAACGGCTCTTTCGGTTATCTCTATTATCTTTGCTTCTTTGTGTTCGCCGTGGCTTTTTGATAAAGGCTCTATTTTTACACTGTCTCCGGAAAATGCATTCAAAGAGTTTTTTTCCGAAATATAGAACTCCTCTCCACCTTCAACGGTGACAAATCCAAAACCTTTTAGCGTTCTTGAAAATATACCTGTAAAAGTTTTTCCGGGTCCGAGCGAGTATTTTCCCCTTTTACTTATATTTATCCTGTTCTCATCCAGTAATTCGACAAGAATCTGTTTTAATACCGGTCTGTCCTCAGGCTCCACCTCAAGGACTATTGCCAGTTCTTTCTCTTTCATGGGTATATAAAAACTCTCGCCCATAAACTTTAATATTCTTTTTTTTCTTTCTTCAAATCTTTTATCTTTCATCTCATTTATACTATTTCTGTTTATTCAATTTACTCGAATCCGCTTCGCTCCTTCTCGGTGATTACCGTTCGCCCAATAATTGCTTTCATGCAAGCATGAGCAATTACTTGGCTCATTCGGAACACCTCAAATTCGCTTCGCTCCTTCTCGGTGATTACCGTTCGCCCAATAATTGCTTTCATGCAAGCATGAGCAATTACTTGGCTCATTCGGGATAACAAAAAACGACCCTCACTATCTGCAGGGTCGTTAGGAAAATCAATATCTTTGGTATATACTATATTCTTGAAATATTAAGTATAACCGATAAGAGAACAAACGCAATACCAAGCCATTTGGTAATATTAACAAGCTTGCCTTCCATAGATCTGCCCTTGTTCTTTCCCCAGTACGATTCGGCAGCACCGGCAACCGATCCAAGTCCCTGCTGCTTTCCTTCCTGCATAAGTACAAGTATTAAAAGTACAATACAAATTACTATATATACAACTGTAATAACGGTTCTAAGCATCATAAACCTCCTAAAATTCACAAACACAGATATATTAACATACAAATTTTTATTTTGCAAGATAAATTATTTTATAAGCAGACCGTCAAGAAAATTAATCCTGTCACCTTCCGATACTTTCTTTCCGGAATCATAGTAATGTACCGCAAAATCACCGTTACTCTTCAATTCATTCTTCAAACCGATATGATACAAATTTCTTGCGGTTCCGTCATTGCCGTCGAAAAACAATGTATTATCGCCGAAATAATTTTTCAGAATATTTTCAAAATAATTAAAATGTGTACACCCGAGTATCACTCCCGAATAAATCGAAAGATTAAGATCCTTAAATTCTTCATCGAGATAATCTTTTATTATATCACCGTCAAATATTCCCCGTTCCGCAAATTCCGGCAATTGTACCAGGCCTACGCAGTCGATTCTGTTATGCTCATCGGAACGAATGAGAAGTTCTTTTAATTTCGCATGGCTGATTGTAACCGGAGTTGCAAGAAGCAATATTCTGCCGTTATCGGGTGTATTTTTTAACGCCGGACACACCGCCGGTTCCATCGCGATAACAGGAATGGAATATTTCTCTCTTATATATGCCGCTGCCACGGAACTTGCCGTATTACACGCAATACATAAAATATCTATACCTTTTTCAAGCAAAAATAAAGTTGCATTATTTACATATTCAATAATCCGGGAATCAGATTTATTACCGTAAGGAACGTTATCCACATCGGCATAATAAAAATATTCTTCATTCGGTAAATATTTACGAATACTGTTTAAAACATTGATTCCGCCGATTCCGGAATCAAGAATACCAATTTTCACGTGCTTATCACCTACATATATTTATTTATGATTGCATCTATCTTATCCATTTCCATAGGCTTTTCTATGTAATCGCTAAAACCATATTCCGGATATTTGGCAATCTCATCCGAATCAGACTCCGCCGTCATTGCAACAATCGGAATCATCATGGCATCCAGTCTTTCTATGTTGCGAATGGCTTTTGTAGCCTCAATACCGTCCATTTCCGGCATCATAATATCCATAAATACAATATCATAATACCCTTCGGGATTGGATTCAAACATTTCAAGAGCATTTTTACCGTTAAAGGCTTCTTCAATAATAAAACGATATTCCGAAAGGCTGATTGAAGCTATCATCCTATTCATCTCATTATCTTCTACCAACAATAATCTCTTATCGCTACAATCCATTCCCCTCTCCTATCCGAAGCATACGCCCCTACCTTTTATAAGCCTGTTTATAGAGTTCAGCCAATTCCTTACCCGTAATTTCTCTGTACTCCCCCGGGGTAAGGTCCCGAAGTTTAACATTCAGGACACGAATTCGTTTCAGACTTGTTACATAATTACCGGTCGATTCGAACATTCTGCGAATCTGCCGATTAAGTCCCTGATTTAAAATTACATTACAAGTATAATCATCTATTTTCCTGATTTTACAAGGTCTTGTTTTTACACCGAGCGTAGTCAGAAAGACACCTGCTTTAAGTTTATTAACCGCTTCGTCCGTAACCGGCTTCTTTAATTTGACTATATACTCTTTTTCATGATAATTACTGCCCCTCATTGATGCATTAATAAAATCACCGTCATTGGTCAGAAGAAGCAGACCCTCTGAATCTTTATCAAGTCGACCGGCATATGTAAGTCTGATAGGATAATCAATCAGATCGTTTACCTTAACCTTGGCATGTTCGTCTTTCTCGGTAACAACTACGCCTACCGGTTTATAAAATGCCAGGACAACTTTTTTTGTTTCGACTTTTACCGGTCGCCCGTCCACATAGACCTTGTCCTTTTCCCCGACCGTCTCTCCTATGGAGGCAATCCTGTCGTTTATCATTACTCGTTTATGTTTAACATATTCGTCGGCATCTCTTCTTGAACATATACCGCTCATTGCAAGATACTTATTAATTCTGATTTGATCCATATTTATACCACTTTAAAATCTTCTATATATCATCTATCTGCCAATCAATCGGTGACAGACCGTTTTTTACAAGAAATTCATTTGTTTTGCTAAATGGCTTACTTCCGAAAAATCCTCTGTATGAAGACAACGGGCTGGGATGTGGCGCTTTTAACACAAGATGCGCGGGATTATCGAGCATTGCCGCTTTCTTCCCCGCCGGTGCTCCCCAAAGAATAAATACCACCGGAGATTGCTTTTCATTTATCTTCCTTATAATGGCATCCGTAAAGATTTCCCACCCCTTATCCTTGTGAGAATTGGCTTCGTGAGCCCTGACAGTAAGAACTGTGTTAAGCATGAGTACGCCCTGCTTTGCCCATTTTACAAGATAACCGTTATTGGGAATCTTACATCCGAGATCACTTTCAAGTTCCTTATAAATATTAACAAGCGAAGGCGGAGGTGCGACCCCGGGCTTAACCGAAAAGCATAATCCGTGAGCCTGTCCGGGTTCATGATAGGGGTCCTGCCCAAGAATAACCACCTTTGTATCTGCAAGTGAAGTAATTGCAAGTGCATTAAGAATATCTGCGGATGAAGGATAAACAACATGTGTATTATATTCGTTCTTCACAAAAGTATATAATTTCTTATAATATTCCTTACCGAATTCCTCTTTAAGAGCATCCTTCCAATCATTAACAAGAGCTGCCATAAATTATATTCTAACCTCTATATTCTTTTCCCTAAGATATTTCTTCAAATCCATAATCTCTAATTCTTTAAAGTGGAACAGGGAAGCTGCAAGTACCGCATCTGCTTTTCCGTTAACAATTGCATCATAAAAATGCTCTTTTGTTCCTGCGCCACCCGATGCAATTACGGGAATATTTACTTTCTCTGAAACTGCTCTTGTAAGTTCTATATCATAACCGGCCTTGGTACCGTCACAATCCATACTTGTCAAAAGGATTTCACCGGCACCGAGACTGCATGCCTTAACTGCCCATTCTACCGCATCAATTCCCATATCAACACGTCCGCCGTTCTTATAAATATTCCAGCCTCCGTCCGTTCTTCTCTTCGCGTCAATAGCAACAACAACGCACTGACTGCCGAACTTATCTGCGGCTTCGCTTATCAAGCCCGGATTCATAATTGCAGCAGAATTAACAGCTACTTTATCGGCTCCGGCTCTGAGAATCTTTTTAAAATCTTCTACCGTTCTTATTCCGCCGCCTACCGTAAACGGAATAAACACCTGTTGTGCGACACTCCTGACCATATCAACCACGGTCTCACGATTATCGCTTGATGCCGTAATATCAAGGAATACCAATTCATCCGCTCCGGCTTTATTATATGCTATGGCATTTTCGACGGGATCGCCCGCATCTATAAGATTAACAAAATTAACGCCTTTAACAACCCTTCCCGCATTAACGTCGAGACAGGGAATTATTCTTTTAGTATTCATATTTGTCTCCGCTATAATTCAAAAAAATCTGTTTATAATTCTATAAAATTCTTAAGTAACTTCAGTCCGACATCCGAACTCTTTTCAGGATGGAACTGGCATGCAAATACATTACCTTTTTCAACGGCCGCATGGAAATCTATTCCGTAATTGGCCACACCTGCCACAATAGATTCATCCTCGGCCCGAAGATAATATGAGTGAACGAAATAAAAAAACGAACCGTCTTCGATGCCCTTAAACAATCGACTTTCTCTCGGAAAATGAAGAGCATTCCATCCTATTTGCGGTACTTTCAGTTCGGACTTGGGAAATTTGACAATCTTTCCCTTGAGAATTCCGAGACCTTCCACTCCGGGATTCTCCTCACTCGACTCAAACAATAACTGAAGTCCCAGACATATTCCGAATAAAGGTGTTCCTTTATTTACTATTTCTTTTATTACAGGAACAAGTCCGAATTTGTTAAGTTTCTCCATAGCATCGCCAAAAGCTCCGACCCCGGGTAAAATTACCTTTTCTGCTTTTAACAGAATCTCCGGATCTCTCGTGAGTATTTTTTCTTCTCCGAGATATTCTATGGCTTTTTCAACGCTTCCTATATTACCCGCATCATAATCAATTATAGCAATCAACGTTTTTCTCCTTAATATTACTGTTGTTCAAGATATTCACGTTCCTCAGGTAAAATATCCTGAAGTTCGTCATCATACTCCTGAGTCTCATTATTTGAATCCGTAAGACCATATCTTTGATTAATTTCATCCTGAGGTCTTACAAATTCCGTACCGTTTATAACGGATTGAAGCTTAAGAGTGTAATCTAATTCATCCATTTCTATTATTTCCATGGCCTCGCTCTCAGATATATCGTAATAATCATAAAGCGCTGCAATTATATCTTCCCTTATTTCACCAAGTTCATCCTCGATGCCTAATTTTTCACCCTTCTCAATAATGTCTTCATATTTTATAAGTCCCGAAAACAAACTGTCAAGAGCTTCCGTATTCATATTTATGGCGCGGTACTGAGCAAAAGCATCATACTTATGCTGCATAATAACTATAAGTTTTGCCTTATCGTATAATATCTGATCGCTCTCACTTAATTCTTTGCCATACATTGCAAAAAATGCATCCTCATAATTTCCGTTATAGAACGAAGCTCTTGCTTCTCGAAGATTAATCATCTTGGGAAGATAAGAAGCCACAAGAAGAACCGCAACAAATACCGCTGCCGCAAACATAAACGTAGCCACTACATATTTCCTCGGCAGTTTCTTGGAATTATCAACAGGCTCTTTGAGTTTTTCCTTTTTGGGTTTATCTTTTTTAGCCTTCTTCTCCTTCGCAGGCTTATCTTTCTTCTTTTTCTTGTCTTTTTTACCCTTTTTCTTTCCATCCTCTTCTTCGGAATCAATTTCTTCGAGAATGGCTTTGTTTTCATCAGTTATTTTGGTTTTTTTGCTCTCCGGTACAGAACTGTCCTCCTCTACCTCCTCGGTAAGGGTATCCATAATCTTTGCAAAAAAGCCTTTTTTCTTCTCGGGCTTATCTTTTTGGTTATTCGTTACGGGATTTTCGGCAGTATCCGAATCTGTCGTCTCGTTACTATCTTTAATTTCATCGACATTCGGAGTCGGATTAATTTCCGGCTCTGCCGCATCGGAACTTTCTTCCGAGGCATCCTTCTTTTCTTTCTTTTTAAACAGTTTCCCAAAAATATCCTTAATGGATTTTTTATCTTTTTTACCTTTTTTATTTTCTTCGGCTGACTCCGAATCCGGTCCTGCAATTTCCGCATCATTATATTGCTTTGACAGGCTTTCATCTACAAGAATCGCCTCATCCGACTTCTGAAGGACTTCTCCTATCTCACCAAGGTTCTCATCCTCTTCCTTCATTCCTTCAAGAAGTTCAAGAACATCTTTTGATTCTGCCTCTTCCGCAACATTAGCAGCATCCGAAACATCCGATGCCGCATTCAACATATTTTCAATTTCATCTTCATCCATGTCCTGTATTGATGAAAATGAATCCGAAGTTGTTACAGGCTCATCGGTATTTGTCGGTTCTGTTTTATTTTCCTGACTCGAATCATCAGAAAGCAGACTAAGCAGATCATCTGCCTGTTCTTCAATCTGTTCACTGCTAAGTTCATGAACATCTTCGGGAGTATCGCTGCCTTCCGCAATATTGGCAAGAAGTTCGTTAATATCTTCATTACTCATATCGGGAGCATCGTTACCGGCAGCATCATCAGATGCCGTTTCTATATTCTCCTCCGGAATATTATCCGTCGAAACTTCTTCGGGCACAGTTTCTTCCGGTAAAGTTTCTTCGGGCACAGTTTCTTCGGCTGCGACTTCTTCAGGCAGCTTTTCTTCAGTTTGTACTTCATCATTCAGACTATTGTCTGTCAGATTTTCTTCGATTGGAGCTTCTTCGACAGGAGTGGTTTCAGTCGGGGTTTCTTCCGAATCATCATCCGCGGCTCCCATTCTTGCCAGCATCATTGCAATATCATCGGGGCTCATTGCATCATCATTAAGATGCTCCTGACCCGAATGAGCAACATTTTTCTGATATATATCTTCATCCGAAAGTCCCTCTGCTTCACCGGGCAGATCAAAATTCGGAATGTTAATACCGGAATAATCACTGAGATTATCTTTTTCCTCATTTTCATCCGTATTATCTTCAATCGTTGTCTCGACCGATTCTTCGGCAGTCGGCTCTTCCGCTTCGGCAGTCATCTCTTCCGCTTCCGCTATCGTTTCCTCAGATATATCACTATCTGCAATGCTATTATCTGCAGTAACGTCATCTGCACTTTCAGCATTACCGAGTTCTTCTGTGTCAATCGGCTTTACCGGCTCAGTCTCTTCAAAGTTGACCTCAACAATGTCAACCTCATTTTCATCAACCGAAAAAACAGACTGCTTCTCTGCCTCTTCATAGAGGGCCTCCGCACTCTTAAAATCAACTTTTTTATAATTTTTAGAACTTCGTTCGTCGCTGGCTTTTTTTAAATCTGCAAGAATTGCAGACACTTCATCTTCATCCGGATCATTTTCATCATCATCCAAATCTATCGATGCCAGAAGGGCTTCTATTTCCTCCGGAGTCATTCTTTTATTTAAATCCGGTTGTTCTTCATTATCATTGTGACCATCTTTGTCTTCTGCAAATTCACCCACAGGACTTTCTTCGGAAGCAATTTCTTCGGAAATCTTTTCTTCGGAGACATTTTCTTCGGAGACATTTTCTACTGAAGATATTTCCACACAGGCTTTATCCTGAGATACTTTATCGTCAGAATCCCCTTCACCGATTACATTTTCAAAATCAGTTTTATTGACAGTTTCTTCATCCTTTGAAAAACCGTTTTCTTCACTTTTCCCTTTTATAGCTCCGGCCAATAATTGATCCAGATAATCTTCCGTTGAACGCATTGGATTCTCCGCTAAAAAAATTCTATTTAAAAGACTAATTCATGATATATGTATAGTTCTTACATATCAATGATATTCGCAATCCGCTTCGCTACTTGCTCATAAAAAAGCGGCACTTCGTGCCTTACGAGGTACGGGGCTTGAATCCCCGCACCTCGTACAAGAGCACCCACCGCCTAAAGGCAGTTGGTTTTCTTGTACTTTTATAAATTGTACCGCTTACCGATATAAGCGTATTGCTTTATTGCCAGCAATTTTTTTTGCTTCTGACGCTTATATCATTTTATCATATTATGTAAATTAATACAATTTAATCACTCTATAACATCAAAAGGTGTTCCGCAGTCAAACGGGCTGTCTATATCGCATCTTCCATGATGATATTTTTTTAACAATTCTCCTCTGTCCAGTTCTTCATCACCGGTTACCTTTAATCTTGATACGCCTTCTTCCATCATCTTGTCTATCAGATCAACCATAGCGACTTCATTCAGTTTTTCCATATCAGAGATTTTCAATTCTTTTTTGTAATTTTCCGGCATTTTTTAAAATTTCTCCTTGCTTTTTTTTTGAATATATATTAAAATGGCAAAGTACTCGCGTTGAGACATGGCTCGTTGGTCAAGGGGTTAAGACGCTGCCCTCTCACGGCAGAATCAGCGGTTCGATTCCGCTACGAGCTGTTATAAAAAAGGAAGTTCGACTGAACTTCCTTTTTTCATTTTCTTACAGAGACTGACCGTACCAAATAAGCGTCAGTGACGGATTGGGATTATAATGGCTTCCCTTGTACGATTCATATAATTCATAATCCATACTGTATAATGAATAAATATAATTTGAAATGGCAACATTGGTGCTGTACATATTTCTTAAATCAAGCTGCCATTCAATATCAACATCCAACATTCTATATTTCATTTCTCCGGTTGAAATGTTATGCAAATACACATTGAGCATTGAAGAATCCCGGTCGGTATAATTGCAAAGAAAGATTTCATATTCTCCGTACTGTGCAACTTTCCATTCGGGCAAAAGTCCCACAGGATTCAGAGTTGTAATATCGTAAATAGTCGGGGTAAGAACTTCACTTTCATCAAAAGGAATCATATTTACCGATGACGACCAGATTGTATCTTCCACCAATGTTTCATTGCAAATAATATTTCCCGATACATCCGAAAATGAATATGCGGATTCTCCCGAACTGATTCCTCCGTCATAACTCAACTGTTTTAATGCAAATTTGGCACAGTTTATACTTACAGTTCCAACAATCTGAGTAACGGCTACATTATTAGACACAGAACAGGCTCCGCCCCCCGCAAGAAAATTCATATCCTTGTTATTATTACAATTAATATTCATATAAACGTCTCCGAATGAAAATGCAGCTTCACTCTCTGCGTCCGCATAACTTAATCCGCCTCCGAGAATATCATATGACCAACAATTTCCCGAATAATTGATTGTTGTATCTCCATACACATTTCCGTTCAGACAACCGCCGTACACATACATTGGTTGTGCCGAATTAACGGATATGGTAATATTACCGACCACGTCTCCGTTTAGCGATCCGCCAAATATATATGAAACGTTTGCGGCCTGTGAGCTTTTTACCGAACCGTCCATAAATATAAATGTATCCGAATTCAGATTTGAATTAAGCGCTCCGCCGAATACCTCTGCCATATTTGATACATAAACGTAATTAATTTCACCATCTTCTTCCCAGAGAATAATCGCACCAAATCCTCTGTTATCGTCACTCAGCCCATTTCCCAATGCGGCCTGAAGTTCAAGATCATGGTTATATTCCGACACGTTGGCTTGTGCTCCCACAATCGTAACAGGTGTACCGTTAGCAAAGAAAATGTCTCTTGAATAGCCGGAAACCACTTCTCCTGCCATTCCGAACGGAGTCTGTCTTGCAACAAGCGAATCATAATATTCTTCATTTCCGGTGAACTCATCTATCAGATAACTGTATGCTTTGTTTTCCGCATCCGAAAATTCATTAATATTTAACTCGCCAAGTTCATTAATTGATGTTGAAGGATTATCGGAACTTGCACTGTTGTATGAAGGAGATTCAATACCGTTAATCGGTTTTTCTCCACATCCGCAAATACCGGTTGCCAGTAAAGACGCAACGAGTATTCCCATTATTTTTTCTTTGAATGATTTGATTCTCAGTATCATAATTTCTCCGTATTATTTAGTATTATTTAATATAATTGCATTTCTCTAGAATTGTATATCAAATATCGTAAGTTGGCTACTCTGCGGCATACCTTCCAAGAGACCCAATTCCGTCAGCTTATCTATGGTCGATTGACCGATTTTGGCACGCGCTTTCAAATCATCTTTACTGAAAAATTCTCCGTCTCTGGCAGCATTTTCAAGCATTATTGCCGCATTTTCACCAAGTCCTTCAATGGAAACAAAAGCCGGCATTATTTTTCCGTCAATAATCTGGAAATTACGAGCTTGAGCTTTATAAATGTCAATCGGCATAAAACCAAAGCCTCTGGCGTACATTTCCTGCACTATTCTGAGATCCTTTATAAGAGCCTCTTCATTGGCAGACAGTTTTCTCACCTGACTTTCTTTCTTCAGATTGTCCAGCTCTTCATCAACCCTTCCCCTACCCATACACATTTTTTCGTAGTTGAATGCCTTTGAACGAATTGAAAAAAACGAACAATAATATGCCAACGGATAATTAATCTTACAATAAGCAACTCTCCAAGCCATCATAACATACGCGGCAGCATGAGCTTTGGGGAACATGTATTCAATCTTCTCACAGGACCATATATACCAGTCAGGTACACCATGATCAAGCATATCTTTCTTCCATTTTCCCCACTTTTCTTTATCTGTTTTTCCTTTTGCAACTTTTCCTTTTCTGACATCTTCCATTATTGAAAATGATTCGGCAGGATCAAGTCCCATGCTTATCAGATATGTCATAATATCATCTCGTGTACAAATTGCGGTGGAAATGGTAGCTTTTCCTTCACGAAGCAAAGTCTGAGCATTATCCAGCCAGACATTGGTTCCGTGTGACAGACCGGCAATTCTTACCAAATCTGAGAAATACTTCGGTTTGGTCTCCAAAAGCATGCCCATGGCAAAATCCGTTCCGAATTCCGGTATTCCGAGAGACCCCAAAGGACATCCGCCAATCATATCCGGAGTGATCTTTAACGCATCCAGATTCTGAAACAGACTCATAACCTCAGGGTCATCAAGCGGAATTGTAATCGGGTCAATCCCCGTCAGATCTTGTAGCATTCTGATCATTGTCGCATCATCGTGTCCGAGAATATCAAGTTTCAGAAGGTTATGGTCAATAGAATGATATTCAAAATGAGTCGTAATAATATCCGTGGTCATATCATTGGCAGGTTTCTGAAGTGCCGTAAAGGAATTAATATCTTCACCTACGGGAAGAACAACTATTCCTCCGGGATGCTGTCCGGTAGTCTTTCTGACGCCTTCGCAACCCTTGGCTATACGCACAACTTCGCCTTCGCGCTTAGGATTATCATGCTCTTCAAAATAATGTTTTACCAGACCATAAGCGGTTTTATCCGCCAAACCTGTGATTGTACCTGCTCTGAATGTCTGCCCTGCTCCGAATATCACCTCTGTGTATTTATGAGCTTTCGGCTGATATTCACTCGAGAAGTTAAGGTCAATATCAGGTTCCTTATCCCCTTTAAATCCAAGGAATGTCTCGAACGGTATATCAAAACCGTCTTTTTTTAATTTTTCGCCGCAGTTGGGGCATATTTTATCAGGCATATCGCAGCCCGCTTTTCCTGCAAATTTTTTAACATCCTCAGAATAAAAATCATTGTAATAACATTTTGTGCAATAATAATGAGGACTCAACGGATTAACCTCGGTTATTCCCGACATGGTTGCAACAAATGAGGAACCTACGGAGCCTCTGGAACCGACAAGGTAACCATCCTCTACCGATTTCCATACCAGTTTCTGGGCAATAATATACATAACCGCATATCCATTACCTATAATTGAATTCAGTTCTCTTTCAAGTCTTTCCTCAACTATCGGCGGAAGAGGATCTCCATACATTTCATGCGCCTTATTGTAACATATTGTACGAAGTGTCTTATCACTGTCTTCAATAACCGGCGGACATTTATCCGGTCTGACCGGAGTAATTTTCTCACACATATCCGCAATCAAATTCGTATTGGTAACTACAACTTCATATGCCTTATCCGTACCCAGATATTCAAATTCATCAAGCATTTCGTCTGTCGTTCGAAGGTATAACGGAGTCGGAGCTGCCGAATCATCCATTTTCTTACTTGATAAAATAATACTTCGATAAATAGAATCCTCCGGATTAAGAAAATGAACATCACAGGTTGCGCAAACCGGTTTATTATATATTTCACCGAGACTGACAATCTTTCTGTTCATGTCTCTAAGGTCTTCATCAGAATTAATCTCCGGAAAACGTTCCGATTCTATTTGGAATCTGTTGTTTCCGATAGGTTGAATTTCCAGATAATCGTAGAACTCTACCAAGGCTGCCATATCCGCTTCCGAAGCGTTGCGTACAAGTTCGGAATAAATCTCGCCTCTTTCACATGCCGATCCGATTATCAATCCTTCCCTGAGTTCCGTAATTTTACTCTTGGGAATCTTTGGTCTGTTATGGAAATATTCCGTATTGGACATGGAAACCAGTTTATAAAGATTACGTCTTCCGATTTCATTTTTTGCCAAGATAATAATGTGATAATAGTGAAGCTTGGCTATAGCTTCCTTTGAAAGCTTACCCTTTGTCTCAAGATCATCAAGGTTCAGTATGCCTCTTTCATAAAGAAGCGGTATCATCTTTTCAAATATTTTGGCTGTTACATTGGCATCATCAACAGCCCGGTGATGATGTTCGTTGGTTAATTTAAACTTTTTACACAATGCATCCAGAGTATGTTTGGCCATATCGTCAAACAGGAATCTGGATATACCCATTGTGTCTACATATGAAAATTGGTAATCTATTCCAAGCCTTTTGGCATTTGCTTCAATAAACGAAGTATCAAAATCTGCATTATGCGCCACCAATACCGCGTCTTCGCAGAATTCGATAAATTGCGGAAGAATAACATCAATGGTCGGGGCATCCTTTACCGTCTCATCACTTATGCTTGTCAGTTTTTCTATATGAAGCGGAATTAATCTTTCCGGATTGACAAATTCGGAGAAATTACCCGTCACCTTAAGATTTTCTATTTTAACCGCACCAATTTCAATTATTCTGTCACGTTCCGAAGAAAATCCCGTTGTTTCAATATCAAAAATGACAAATTTCCCCGTAAAAGGCTGTCCGCAACTTCGTACTACGGTTTTCTGAAGATCGTTAACGAGATATCCTTCAACACCGTAAATAATCTTAAATGGATCTGAACTGCTGATTGCATGGTTCGCTATGGGAAATGCCTGAACATTACCGTGATCTGTAACCGCCAACGCCGGAAATCCGTATCCCATAGCGGTCTTAAGAATAGTTCCGACGTCACTTACCGCATCCATATCACTCATTTTTGTATGACAATGAAGTTCCACTCTCTTTACGGATGCCAGATCCTGACGTACCGCTCTTGTATCCGTATATTTTTTTATACCGAATACTCTGGACATTTCCAGTTCCTTATCAAAATGGTCATCCTGGACACTGCCTTTTGCAATAATAAAAGCCCCCGTTTTAAAAATACTGCTCATTTCCTGAAATGTTTCGGGCGACAACATCATTTTTAATTTAAGAGAATCCGTAAAATCAGATATTTCAATTTTAAAAATATGTTTGTCTATTTTCTCAATATATCTGCTATCGACAGATAATATGGTACCGCTGATAATAACATCATCAAGAGGATCCTGAATATCCTGAAGTTCTATCGGATTTCCTTCGAAATCTCTTCCGTAAAGGACATCCGGATTATCACTCTTAACAGGTTTATATAATCTGTTTTCTCCGTCTTTCTTTTCATAGCCCTTCTTATGAGAAGCATCCTTTCCCGGGCTTTTGGTTTTCTTCTTTTTATCCGATTCCTTATTTTCGGGAACATTCTCTATTTCGTTATTGACAGCATTTTTCTCTGTCGATTCTTCATCGGCATCCGATGAAGTTCTGCCGATTTCCTGTAATTTAATGTATGCCCTGTTCTCATACTCTTCTTTAACACGGCTTTTGACAGCTTCTTTATACTGAACGCAAAAAACAATATCAAGGCCAAAGCGTTCGCCCGATATTTTTTTCATAATACTCAGCAGTTCCTGTTCTTTAAGTTTGTATAAAGGATTTTCCGGAATTGTAATTAACAGAGTTTTTTCGTCGCTGAAAGAAAAATCGCTTCCCTTGTATAAATTATAAAGAATATTATCATAATCCGATAACTCAAGCAGTATACTGTCTTTATAATTTTCAAACCACAAAGAAGGCGTATATTGTTCCGGCAGAGTATATTTTTCTCTGATACGGACCTCTCTTATATTATTCATTTTTAAATTTTTGAGAAGTTCTCGTTCAAGTTCTTTAATATATTTTTTTAGAATAAGACGATTATAAGAAATATGTACCTTAAAAATCTTTTTATTCTGATTAATCACAAGATGTTCTATCAAAACATCGTCAAATATATTTTTTAATTCAGCTTTAATATCAAGTTGACCAAAAACTTCACTGAATTTTTTCGGTTCCATACATACCTCTTATCGTACAGCAAAACAAAACAATCGTTTATTTCCAGTGATCAAGTTCATACTTTAATGTACTTAAAAATTCCGATTCCGGTATCTTTTTTATAATTTCGCCCTTTTTAATTAAAAGGCCTTCTCCGATACCGCCGGCAATTCCAAGGTCAGCTTCCTTCCCTTCACCGGGTCCGTTCACTACACACCCCATAACCGCGACCTTAATATCAAGGTCATAATTCTGAACAAGGTTTTCAACGGCATTGGCCAGACTTATTTGATCAATCTTTGTTCTTCCGCATGTCGGACAGCTTACAACTTCTATGCCGCCTTTGCGAAGTCCCAGTGTTCTTAATATAATCTTTGCAGATTTAATTTCTTCCACAGGATTACCTGTAAGAGACACTCTTATTGTATCTCCTATGCCCTGATTAAGAATAAGTGCAAGTCCCACAGACGACTTGATATTACCGCTTATAACAGTACCGGCTTCGGTAATTCCCACATGAAGAGGATAATTAATCTCACTGCTTACAAGTTCATGAGCCTTTACACACATTTGAACATCTGAAGATTTGATACTAACAACAAGATTGTCATATCCCAAATCTTCTATCATATGTACCTTGGTTACGGCACTTTCAACAATTCCTTCTGCGGTAACTCCATGATATTTTTCAACAAGTTCCTTCTCCAAAGAACCGCTGTTCACTCCGACTCTTATAGGTATATCGGCGTTCTTCGCTTCATTTACCACCATCTTCAGCTTATCAATTCCGCCGATATTACCCGGATTAATGCGAATTTTATCCGCTCCGTTTTCTATGGCCTTTATTGCCATCATATAATCAAAATGAATATCTGCAACAAGCGGAATATGAATTTGCTTTTTTATTTCCTTTATAGCAGCGGCAGCATTATCATTCGGAACAGTACATCTTATTATTTCACATCCCGCTTTTTCAAGTTCGAGAATCTGTGAAACAGTCTTATTAACATCTTCTGTCGGCGTATTTGTCATAGACTGGATAAGAATCGGGTTCCCTCCGCCGATAACAGCATTACCTATTTTAACAACCTTAGTATCGTTTCTTAAAAATTTCATATCCTCACCAAATCCAAACAAAAAATATTTATCCGCTTACATTCCAAACAATCTTAATACATCATTAAACAATACTACTATCATCAGTATTGCCAGCAAAACGAATCCAACCATATGGAACAGCCCTTCCTTTTCCGGAGGAACCGGTTTTCTGAATATAACTTCAAATAAACACATCAGCAGTCTTCCACCGTCAAGAGCCGGAATCGGGAGAAGATTAAGCACACCGAGATTAACCGATAAAAGCACTGTTATATTCATCATATTAAGAATAACGGTAAATAATCCATATTCTTTTGTCTCTTCTATGGTATCGTCAATAATATTTGCCACTCCGACAGGACCGCTCATATCATCAAGCGAACCTCTTCCCGATACCATATAACCAAGACTTCTGAAAGTAGCAACAAACCAGTATCTTACCTCGTAGCATGCATATTTGAAAACTGTAATGTTACTGCAATCCGTGTATTGACCGCCCGAAAAACCGATATAATATCTGTCATCTTCTTCGGAATATGTCGGGGTTATATCTACAGAATAATGTTCTCCGTTTCTCTCATATTCAATATTTATCGGAGAACCGTCATTAAGAACAGATACAAGACTTATCTCTCTCCATACCTTAATTGAAATATTGTTTATGGCGGTAATCTTATCACCGGCACAAAGTCCCGCCTGCTCGGCTGCCATTCCTTCCGTTACCGAAGCCAGAATCGGCTCGTCCGTTCCACAAAACCAGCAAAGAAAAATAGAAAGAATAAATGCAAGAATAACATTAAAAAAGGGACCTGCAATTAATGTAGCAATTCTCCCCCATACAGGGCAGGCATTAAATGTTCCCTCTCTGGCTTTGGATTTTTCTTTTACGACAATTTGTTCTTTATTATCGTCTTCTTTACCGTCATCGGCTTCTTCGGTATTTTCTCCGTCTTCGGCATCATCTTCAATATACCCGTCAAAAACACACGCACCGCCAAAAGGTAATATTCTTATAGAAAACAGCATTCCGCTCTTAGTTTTTTTCTTAAATATTGCCGGTCCTACACCGATCATAAACTCATTAACCTTGATTCCGTTCATTCTTCCGACAAGAAAATGACCGAATTCATGCGATACAACGAGAAAAGTAAAAATAATGATAAAGCTGATAATTGTCCACAACATCTAAATAAGTCCTTCTATAAATTCATATGTTTCCTGTTCTGCTTCAAGTATCTTGTCCACCTCCGGATTCGCAGTATTTCTATGATGGTCCATACATTTAGCAATAATCTCGGTAATTGAAATATAGGATATCTTTCCTGCAAGAAAAAGAGCAACTGCTTTTTCATTGGCGGCATTAAATACTGTAGGCATGGTACCTCCCAATTTTCCTGCTTCCATCGCAAGCCTAAGTCCCGGAAATGTCTCCGTATCAGGTTTCTCAAAAGTAAGTGTAGCGTATTTAAACAAATCAAGAGTATTTCCCTGCATCGGGCGTCTGTCCGGATAATAAAAAGCATACTGAATCGGCAGTTTCATATCAGGAACTCCCATCTGCCCGATTACCGCGCCATCGACAAATTCAACTGCCGAATGAAGAACCGACTGAGGATGAACCACAACTTCAATCCGGTCATAATCGACATCAAACAGCCACCTGGCCTCCATAATCTCAAGTCCTTTATTTACCATTGTAGCGCTGTCTATGGTAATTTTTTTCCCCATAGACCAGTTGGGATGATTAAGCGCATCTGCAACAGTGACATTCTTAAGACTTTCAAAGCTTCTTCCCCTAAAAGGTCCGCCTGATGCGGTAAGAAGAATTCTTTTTATCCTATCTTTGGGATTACCGTTGATAGATTGAAAGATTGCACTATGTTCGGAATCCACCGGAAGCAAAGGAACCTGCATTTCCTTACACAATGAGGTAATTATATGACCTGCTGTAACAAGTGTCTCCTTGTTGGCCAGCGCAATTTTCTTCCTGTTCTTTATAGCCGCAATTGTTGGTCTTATTCCAATCATTCCCACAACCGCGGTAAGAATCATATCATATTCCTGCATGGATGCCATCTCAATAAGGCCTTCCATACCCGAAAGAATCTTTGTGTTTGTATCCCTGACTTTTTCCCTAAGAGAAAGAGCAGCCTTCTCATCATAGAGTACAGCCACTCTCGGATTATACTTTCTTATTTGTTTTTCAAGAGCAGCCTCATTACTGCCGGCTGCAAGACCCACTATCTCGATATCCTTCTGCTCGTCGGCAACCTCCAAAGCCTGTGTGCCTATTGAACCTGTAGATCCGAGAATAACAAGCCTAAGCTTATCCTGATTTATATTCATCCTGTTTTAACCTCAAACTTCATAATCGTGTCAAATATACTGGCATATAAAACATATTATCGGTGCAATCAGAAGAAGTGAATCAAAACGGTCCATTATTCCTCCATGTCCCGGAATCAGATTGCCGTAATCCTTAACATCATAATTACGCTTAATTGCAGATGCAACCAAATCACCTATTTGACCGAATAAACTTCCGAATAATCCCAATATACTAAGTAACCCAAGAGAAACAGACGGAATGCTTATACCGAGAAGCAGCAATAAATAATAATATGCAATACCTCCTATTACACCTCCGAAAAGGCCTCCTATACAGCCCTCAACGGATTTCTTGGGACTAAGTTTGGGAAATATCTTATGTTTTCCAAGTGTGCTGCCGATAAAATAAGCCATCGTATCCGATAACCACGGGCTTATAAAAATCATCCAACACATGTAAAATCCAAGGGTTTTGCCTGCAACGAGCGAACCATTATCATATTCTCTTGTAAGATAAATATATGACAACAAAAAAGGTCCGTAGAAAAATGAAAATATAATATTCATTAACTGCGTAATATGATACTTAGGGTATTGAACCACATAGCAAACAAGCATAAATATAAATGTAATTACAAGTGAAAGACCGACAACAGACCAATCAAACAAATACAAAAACAAATAAAGCAATACCACAGCGACCAATCCGGTTATTGTTAATGAATTAACTCGCTTTTCGGTATTATTCATACATGTAACCTTTGATAATTCATAAAAAGCAATCATGGAAATTATACAAAAGCCGATACATGTAACCAAATCTCCAAACCAACACAAGCCAAGTGTAGTTGCTATGATAAAAAAGCCGCTAATAATTCTTTTTTTCAAGAAAATATTCCTCCGGTCGGTTATTTTAGTTTCCCAAATCTTCTATCCCGCCGCGTATAAGCTTCAATAGCTTTGTTAAGCTCAGCCTCATCAAAATCAGGCCAAAATATATCCGTAAAATATAATTCACTATAAGCAATCTGCCATAATAAAAAGTTGGATATTCTTTCTTCTCCGCTTGTACGAATCAGTAAATCCGGGTCGGGGTAATCCCTTGTATCAAGATATTCGGCAATCATTTCTTCCGAAATATCCTGAGGTTGTATTTTCCCATCCTTAACCTCTGTCGCAATCTCGGTAACCGCGCGTCTTATTTCATCACGACTTCCGTAATTAATTGCAATTGTAAATTTGAGTCCTGTGTTATCCTTTGTAGCCTCTTCAAGATTACGTATTGATTCGCGAATATCATCATCCAGACGTGTCTTATCACCGATAACGCGAACTTTCATATTATTCTTCATGGAACGTTTAATACAGTTAACCATGTAATCCCGAAGCAGCTTCATAAGAAGCGATACTTCTTCACCGGGTCTGTTCCAATTTTCTGTAGAGAAGGCATACACCGTAAAATATTCTACACCCTTGTTGAACATTATTTCACACATTTTTTCTACAGTTTTGGCGCCTTCGACATGCCCCATATTTCTGGGTAAATTTCTTTTCTTGGCCCATCGACCGTTTCCGTCAAGAATAACTGCTATATGTCTTGGAATATTCATATTCATTAAACCTTCAAAATATCCTGTGCTTTTTCTTCGACAACTTTATCAATATCTTTTATAAATTTGTCTGTAATCTTCTGAAGGGAATCTTCAAGATCTTTTATCTCATCTTCGGAAATATCTTCTTCCTTGCTGAGTTTCTTAAACAGTTCGTTGCCTTCACGTCTGATATTTCTGATGGCAACCTTACCGTCTTCGCCTTTCTTCTTTATATCCTTTACAAGTTCCTTACGTCTTTCCTCCGTAAGTTCGGGAAAAACAAGTCTTATAACTGTTCCGTCATTCGTCGGTGTTATACCTATATCACTTGTCATAATAGCTTTTTCAATCTCTTTAATAAGAGTTTTATCCCACGGTGCAATCTGTAACATTCTGGGTTCCGGTACAGATATATTACCTACCTGAGCAAGCGGCGAAGGAGTTCCGTAATAATCCACACGAATTCTGTCAAGAACATGAGGATTAGCTCTTCCGGCTCTGATTGTAGCCAACTCTGCCACCAGGTAATCATATGCTTTCTGCATCTTTTCTTCTAATGTTTTTACTCTGCTATCCATAAATTTATTCTGCCTCTCTATAAATTAATAATCTATATTTCTTTACTAAACCGTTACTACTGTTCCTTCGAACTGACCGCTTACTGCATTTACTATCGAATTCTTCTTTGTAAGATCAAAAACCTTCATAGGCATCTTATTGTCACGAGCGAGAACCGACGCCGTCATATCGACAACCTGAAGATTTTTTTCGATTACCTCATTAATTGAAACTTCATCATATTTTTTCGCATTGGGATTTTTCCTGGGGTCATCATCATAAACACCATCAATATTCTTGGCAAGATATATTTCATCGGCATCTACTTCGATTGCTCTCAGAAGAACACCTGTATCGGTTGAAAAATACGGATGCCCGGTTCCTCCTGCAAAAAATACAACCTTTCCCTCTTTAAAACATTTAACGGCATAATCCTTTGAGAACATTCCGGTAAATGTACCGCATTGGAAGGGAGTCAGTATCTCCGTCTCCATTCCTGCCGATCTGAACATCTCTGAAACATAAATACAATTCATAACAGTTGCGAGCATTCCTATCTGATCGGCTTTCGTTCTGTCGATATTCTCACTCGAACGTCCTCTCCAATAGTTTCCACCACCGATAACAATACCTATCTGATATCCGTCTTCGGTAAGTTTCTTAACTTGCTGAGCTATATTGTCAATTATTGTATCATCATATCTCTTTCCTTCATTTGAAAGAGCTTCTCCGCTGAGTTTTAATAAAAGTCTTTTCACCGTTATTCCATCCTTACTTAAATATAATTAATTAAAGTTTTTTTGCAGATTTCTTAAATTCTTCAAAGAATGATGAAGGACTGACAGTTGCATAGCACTGAGAACAAAGACCTTCAATAACCGCTCCGTTGTTAATCTGAACAGATGCAGATTTAATATTACCCATTACAATTGCTGATGTATCCAGAATAACAGGTCCGTGAACATCAATATCACCCTTAACAGCTCCGGCAATAACGGCACTCTTGGCTGTAACATTACCGATAATAACTGTACTTTGACCAACCTTTACCGAACCTGTGGATGTAATATCTCCGTTAACCTCCGCTCCGTCGGCAAACACTTCACCTGCGGATGTATTACCTTCAATATGACCGGAGACATTAAGCTTTCCTGCAAGTTTTATATCGCCTTTAACGGTACCTCCGAGATCCATATTGCCGTTTGATTCGACATTTCCTTTGATAGTCATTCCTTCCGTAATAATTGCAGTTTCATCCGAAACTTCCGGAGTCATTACTTCATCATCCATTTCAACTGTCTCCTTTATCTTATTATTTTCTCTGCTAATCTCTTCCTCTGTAGGTTCATCCAGAATTACTTCCGTTTCCTTATCAGCTACTGTGTCGTTATCATTTTCTTCGACAGCCGTTTCTTCGATAACGGATTCTTCAATCGTATTTTCTTCAGTAACAGACTCTTCGGTAACAACTTCTTCGACAACATTTTCTTCGACAACATTTTCTTCAGCAGAAGTTTCTTCCGAAACAGATTCTTCGGTTGATATTTCTTCTGCAGTTTCGACATTTTCTTCCGTTTTTTCGAAGTTCTCCGAAATACTATCCATTTTTTCTTTATAATCTTCTACAAGGCTGCTGAGGATTGCATCATCCACCTGCTCCTCATCTTCAATATCATCATTAGAGGTTTCCTGAGCGATTTCCTCAAGTCTCTGCTGTTCATATCTTCTGCTGGCATTCTTAAGACGATTAAGCGCATCTCTGACCGATGATTTCTCTGATACTTCTTTTGCTTCATCATCTTCATTGACGTCTTTGGTTTCTTCAACAATTTCTTTATGAGAATCGGCCACAGCGGAATTGTCTTCGTCAAGAGCTACTTTAATCTCTTCAATCAAAGGATCGACATCAGATGCCTCAATATCAGATGCCTCTATATCAGATTCAACTTCATCTTCATTAAGGACTTCGTTTTCTGTTTCATTTACCGATGACTCTTCTATACCGTCATCCATAAGAGGATCAAAAGCTTCGGTATTATCATTGGAAATCAGTTCATTAACAGCTGAAGACAAATCTTCTTTCAAACTTTGAAAAAATCCCATACTTTGTAACCATTAAACCTTTCAATACTTTATTTTTTATATATCCTGATTTGATTCTTCACCATGATGAACGGGCGTAACATATTCATCAATCGGAACAATAACAACATTTTCCATATCTATTATCTGCTCTATGATAATCGGAAGAGCTTCAACGGTTGTAATCTTATCGGCACTGTCATGCATCAAAATAACATAAGTATCATACAACCCACTGTTTATAGGGGTCATAATATTTGATACAATCTGTGCGGTAGTTGCACCGCCGGGAACCGCATCCTGTGCGGAAACATTCCAATCAAAATATTCTATACCTTTTGCTTCCAGATAATCTATGCAATCCTCCATGCTTACTCTGCACACATTATTGGAACTGCCTCCGGGGAATCTGTAATATACCGGCATTACACCTGTAATATCATTTATTTTTGTCTGAATATTAAACAAATCCTCCGCAAAAGAATCAAGGTCATAATAAATATCGCTGTATACATGGCTGCATGAATGCATGGCAATGGTATGACCTTCCTCAACGATTCTTAAATACTGTTCGTCATACCCTTCTTTGCCGTTAACAAAAAACGTTGCTTTTAAGCCATATTCATCCAAAATATCCAGAATAATATCCGTATTGGGAGAAGGGCCGTCATCAAAAGTAAAACAAACTTTAATCATCCCTTCATAAGGATCCGATGATTCCGAATCAGCGGCGGCCGTATCCTGATTTAAAGCAGACAATCTGGTATTTTCAATCGTACCCGCAACCATATTCTGAGATATATTACCTGTTCCGCCCGACAATTCATCAGCATACGAAATTCCGAGAGCCGCCTTTAATTTATCCAGCTCATCGGTAACCACATTAAGACGGATAAGAAGTACCGTACAGAGAACTATAGGAATGCACACAAATAAAAAAGCCAAAAGCATTTCGGCCTTTTTGTAATTGTTCTCTGATATATTTTTATCTGCATCATTATCCTTCATGTGTATTCCTTCAAATCAAAAATCAAACAGAATTATAACACAATGAAGTATTTTTTTCAATTTAAGACGAGTTTAAATGGTTTATGGTAAAATATCGATAGAAATTTTTTAATACATTCGTAAAACATGTATTCTTATCAAGATAAGGAAATAAATCCATGAAAACCATAGCAAAAATTTATACGGATTTTCCGGAAAAATTCGGAATTCCCAGACAACCCGGTATTGTAAAAGACCTTGAAGGGACAATTATATTTGAACCGATGTATCGGCAAAAAGAAGCTTTCAGAGGTCTTGAAGAATTTGATTACATCTGGCTTCTGTTTCGTTTTCATCTATCTCCCGATAATGGATTTTGCGCAACGGTAAAGCCTCCAAAACTTGGCGGCAATAAACGTATGGGGGTATTTGCGACACGAAGTCCTTTCAGACCTAATAATATAGGCTTGTCTTCCGTACGTCTTTCAGGCATAGAATATGATGAGAAGCTTGGCCCGGTTCTTCATGTCCTGGGAGCAGATCTTGTAAGCGGTACTCCTATACTGGATATTAAACCTTATTTACCTTATTCCGATTCTCATGAAGGTGCCGGAGCCGGTTTCTCCGACAATTTGTTATACGAGAAGCTTGATGTTGAATACGCACCCTTTCTGTCGAGCGAAAAAAAAATACTGATACCGCCCGAAAAAGAAAAACTGATTTTCGAAATTTTATCCGAAGATCCGCGCCCGGGTTACCACTCCGAAGATAACAAAGAATACGGAGTATCGTTTGCCGGACTAAATATTAGATTCTATATCAATGGCAATAAATTATATATTTGCAATATCGAACGTTTGTAAGTTCACGGATTGAAATTGAGCAAACAAAAAAGAGCGATTTCTCGCTCTTTTTTATATTATTCGTATTTTATTTTTCGGAAATTGTAGCATGTAATGCCTGAATTGACATTATCTCTCCCGTCTCATGAGTCTTAACATATTCAATACCGTCTGCAGTTGCAATTGCTGCGGCAACAGTTGTAATATACGGAACCTTTGCCTTTATAGCGGCTTTTCTTAAATAACTGTCATCATGAACCGAAGCTTTGCCTATAGGTGAATTGATTATAAGACTGATTTCACCGTTGGTTATCATATCCTGAATATTAGGTCTGCCTTCATATAATTTCTTAGCCATTGAAACATTAACTCCGGCTTCTGAAAGATATTTATATGTTCCTTCGGTAGCAACAATTTCAAATCCTACACCTTCAAGTTTCTTGGCTACACCGATTACTTCTTCTTTGTCCTTATCCTTTACGGATATAAGAACTTTTCCCGAAAGAGGAAGTTTTGACTGAATTCCTTCCTGGCTCTTGAAGAACGCTTCACCGTAATGGCTTGAAAGACCGAGGACTTCACCTGTGGATCTCATTTCGGGTCCGAGTACGGGGTCAACTTCAGGGAACATATTGAAGGGGAAAGCAGCTTCCTTTACACC
The DNA here is from genome assembly GCA_045639745.1 of Lachnospiraceae bacterium. Lineage (GTDB taxonomy): Bacteria > Bacillota > Clostridia > Lachnospirales > Lachnospiraceae > NK4A136. The sequence goes on from JAZUDQ010000046.1 coordinate 86,721, forward strand.
GAAGTAAGGAATATTCTTTTCTTTAATATCAGCAACCGAGAACTTATTTCCTGTAAGCTCTGCTGTAATAATCTGTGTAGCAAGCGGAACCATCCTGATATCACAAACTTTTGATACAAGAGGAACGGTTCTGGATGCACGAGGATTGGCTTCAAGTACATATACTGTGCCGTTTTCGATTGCATATTGCATATTCATAAGACCTTCAACATGCATCTCCTCTGCAATCTTCTTGGTATATTCTTTAATAGTCTTAACATTCTCTTCTGAGATATGTAAAGAAGGAATAATACATGCCGAATCTCCGGAATGAACACCTGCAAGTTCAATGTGCTCCATTACGGCAGGAACAAATGCGTGTGTTCCGTCTGCTATGGCATCTGCTTCACATTCAAGAGCGTGATTGAGGAATCTGTCTATAAGGATAGGTCTGTCAGGTGTAACACCTACAGCTGCATTCATGTAGCCTTCCATTGATTCATCATCATATACAACTTCCATTCCTCGTCCACCAAGTACATATGAAGGACGAACCATTACGGGATATCCGATCTTGCGTGCTATACTCTTGGCTTCCTCGGCATTTACAGCCATTCCCGATTCAGGCATGGGAATCTCAAGTTTATCCATCATTGCTCTGAACAGATCTCTGTCCTCTGCCAAATCAATAACCTCCGGAGAAGTACCGAGAATCTTAACTCCGTTCTTCTTAAGATCTGCAGCAAGATTAAGAGGAGTCTGTCCTCCGAACTGGGCAATTACACCAAGAGGCTTCTCTTTATTATAGATTGAAAGAACATCTTCAAGTGTAAGCGGCTCAAAATAAAGTTTATCCGAAGTATCATAGTCGGTTGATACGGTTTCCGGATTACAGTTAACAATAATTGTTTCACATCCGAGTTACTTAAGTGCTTTAGCAGCATGAACACAGCAGTAATCAAATTCGATACCCTGACCGATTCTGTTAGGACCGCCGCCGAGAATCATAATCTTCCTGTTGGAAGTAACTACCGATTTATCCTCGATATTATATGAAGAATAGTAGTAAGCACTGTCTTTTGTTCCGGAAACATGAACACCTTCCCAGCCTTCTACAAGACCTATTTCATTTCTTCTGTTTCTGATAACGTCCTCTTTTATCTCAAGGAGCTGGCTCAGATATTTATCTGAAAAGCCGTCTTTCTTGACCTTTGTAAGAAGTTCGTCGGAAATCATATTGCCTTTGTTCTTAAGAATTTCTTCCTCTTCTTCAACAAGCTCTTTCATCTCGTTAATGAAATATTCTTTTACCATTGTAAGATTATGAATCTCTTCAACCGTAGCACCCTTTCTAAGAGCCTCATACATAAGGAAATGTCTCTCTGAGCTGGGTGAAGAAAGTCTCTTAAGAAGTTCTTCCTTCGAAAGCGAATCAAAATTCTTGGCATGTCCGAGTCCGTATCTTCCCGTCTCAAGAGAACGAATTGCTTTCTGGAATGCCTCCTTGTATGTCTTACCGATACTCATTACTTCACCGACGGCTCTCATCTGAGTACCTAATTTATCTTCTACACCTTTAAATTTCTCGAATGCCCAACGAGCAAATTTTATTACAACATAATCACCGTCGGGAACATATTTATCAAGTGTACCGTATTTACCGCACTCAATATCCTTAAGGGTAAGTCCGCAGGCAAGCATTGCCGAAACAAGAGCAATAGGGAAGCCTGTCGCCTTTGATGCAAGGGCCGATGAACGAGAAGTACGGGGATTAATCTCAATTACAACAATTCTTCCCGTCTCGGTGTTACGTGCAAACTGAACATTGGTTCCGCCTATAACCTGAACACGATCAACGATTGCATATGCCTGTCTCTGAAGTTCTTTCTGAACATCTTCGGGAATTGTAAGCATAGGAGCCGAGCAGAACGAATCACCTGTATGAACACCTACCGGATCGATATTTTCAATGAAACATACGGTAATCATGTTGCCTTCGCAGTCACGTACAACTTCAAGTTCAAGTTCTTCCCAACCACCGATATATTCCTCAACAAGTACCTGTCCAACCAATGAAGCCTGAAATCCTCTTGCTCCGACAGTCTTAAGTTCTTCCTTGTTATAAACGATACCGCCACCTGTACCACCCATGGTATAAGCAGGTCTTAATACGACAGGATATCCCAATCTGTCTGCAATAGCGAGTGCTTCATCTATGTTATATGAAATCTCCGATCTTGCCATCTCGATACCGAGTTCATCCATTGTATTCTTGAATTCTATTCGGTCTTCGCCTCTTTCAATAGCATCAACCTGGACACCGATTACTTTAACATTGTATTTATCAAGAATACCCGCTTTGTAAAGAGACTCACAAAGATTAAGGCCTGACTGACCTCCGAGATTGGGAAGCAATGCATCCGGGCGTTCTTTGGCAATTATCTGCTCCAATCTGTCGACATTTAACGGCTCAATGTATGTTACATCGGCAGTCTCCGGATCAGTCATTATAGTTGCGGGATTGGAATTAACAAGGACAATTTCATATCCGAGTTTCTTGAGAGCTTTACAAGCCTGTGTTCCCGAATAATCGAACTCACAAGCCTGACCTATAATAATAGGTCCCGATCCGATAATAAGTACTTTGTTAATGTCTGTTCTCTTAGGCATCTTTTTCTCCTCCGTGTTTTTCTATTTCTATATAGTTACTTAAGAAAAAAGGTATTCAATAATGAATACCTTTTAATTAAACGAATTAAATAAATAATTAAAAACGAATAAGGGGGAAATAGCCCCGGCATCTTTTATGACATTATGAGATTTTGTACACATAGAAACGATGCTCATCTTATTCCTCCGAATTTCTAACTTTGTCTATAATAATTCTTTGAATTATAAAAAGCAAGAAAAATTTATACAAAAATTTTATTATTATAAGTCGGTAATTATCCCATTTATATTATCAACAATATCCGATGAAGCATCTTCAGGTGAACAGACTCCGAAAACATACATATCAGCTCCGTTTTTAAAGGCATCAATAATATCGCTGTTTTCCATTTCGGGTATCATTGTTCTCATTCGATCCTGATTATCGGTCATCTGAATGTTGGCCTGCATCTCATTGCCGTCAAGTTCTCCGGCCTCGTAAAGTGTATCATACGCCGCCTGACTTGTGGGAAATCCCTTATCCGTTCCCTGAAGTACGGCCATCTCTGGACTGTTCAGAAGAAAGTTCAGGAAAATAGCGCTGTACGTCGGATTCTCGGTAACGGAACTTATTGCATACATGGTCGCCGGCTTAATATACCACCCGAACAAAAGGCTGTTCGGATCATCTGTTCCTATATAACTGCCCATAACAGAATTACCGTTTATATTAATAAGTTCACAATAATCGTTTATATCGCTTATCCAAAACATCGATCCGGCAATAGTACCTTCCGAAATCACCTGTCTGTTCCATTCTTCTATCGGCATAAGCACATTTTCATCAAGAAGTTTTTTATAAAATTCCAATATATATTCAACATCATCACATGAAAGCAGAAATGTACCGTCATCGTCAAATACATATCTTCCGGTTGTCTGTTCAAAATAAGCCGTCAGCAACAGAAATGCCTGCTTTTCGCTCATACCGAGAAGATATATTCCGTCCTCGGAAAGAATTGCGGAAGCATCAAACAAATCATCCCAGGTTTTCGGTATCTCGATTCCGTATTGATTCAGGATATCCTCATTGTAAAATATGCATGAGGTGTTAAATGATATCGGAATTGCATTAAGTTTACCGTTTATCATTCCGTAAGAAAGCTCATCCTCCGAAAACTGCGAGAGATCGATAATACCGCCGAGAGTAGATAAATCATAATAGCCATCTCCGTCCGGGCTGTACTGTTGCAGCCACGAATAATTAATCTGCATCACATCAGCTTCCATATCCGAGAGCATTGCAATTCGATATTTTTTTTCATATCCTTCCCAAGCTGAGAATTCCGGAGTTACATTTATTTTATAATCTCCCTGTTGAAAGATTTCAATTGCATTGATTGTATACTGATTACGATTGTCATCTCCCCACCATGAAAATGAAATATCGACAATATTTTCTGTTTCATATCCTCTAACATCGTCGTCACTTTTGTTACATCCAACCAATGATACAAAAAGAGCAATCACGACTTCAATTATTACAATTCTGTTAAAACATTTCATCATGACCAGTCACGCCCTTCATAATAATTAAATTGACTTTTTCCGCTCTTCTTTGACTTATAAAGAGCACTGTCTGCTTCAAAATAAAGTTGTTCGAATTCAATCCTCTTATCCCCGGAAAAAGTCACTCCTATGCTGACCGAAACATTCAAATTCTGACTTTCTTCCCAAAATACGCGAGCGAATGTACCGATAAAATCCGTCAATTTGGGATTCATCTCATCAATAATCTCTTTATCGGATTTTCTGGCAGACTCAATAAAGATTGCAAATTCGTCACCGCCCAGACGACCTATTATTGTATTATCGTCAGAAAATGAATTATTCAGCAGAGCGCCCATTTTCGAAATAAATTTATCTCCGTGATCGTGGCCGAGATTATCATTAATCTGCTTGAAATTGTCTACATCCAACATACAAAATACAAAAGAGTGAGCCCCTTCGGCATTAGTAAGTATGTTTGTAACATTTTCCTTAAAAGCCTGTTTGTTGAGTACCTTGGAAAGCTGATCGTAAAAAGCTTTGTTTTCAAGTTTTGAAACCATTTTATCCATAGGTTTAAACATTTTTCTGATTATTAAGAACATGACGGTAACCGCAATTGCCGCAGATGCAACCGCACATATTACAATTACGAATTCCAGTTCCGCCATATTTTTAAGCATCTGTGATGCCAGGGTCCTACATACAACTTTCCAACCGTTATTACATCTGTACTGAATAATGTAACTGTTATCGGTATTGATGCATTGAATATCACCCGAAACAAAATCCAAAACTTCTCTGTCGGACACCATTGTTCCAATAGCATCTTTATCACTGGAATACACTATCCTGTGCTCATTACCTATAAGACACATATCTATATTTCCGGCTTCGACATTGGTCATAAAATAATTATTAAGTTCAAAATTATAAAATGAAATGACAATAACTGCGGATGAATTAAGCCTCTTCACATAATAAATGCGATCCGTAATATCATTAGTGCCATACATCCAGCCGTCCTTCGTCTTTTCATTATCAATCCATGATGAAAATGTTGTATAGAATCCTCCGTCCTTAAAAGATGCTGCAGTAGTTCCCGACATTACACCAACATAATGATTACCGGAATAACAAACAAAGAAATCGGTAAAACTGTCCAGCAGACTGTACTCTATTAACTGATCGCTTAATTCCTTCTCAATAACAACCTTATCATAATCCGAATAATCCGAAGAAAAAGGAACATAATCAATAAATGATTGCTCGGAGAAAACAAGGGATGCAACGCTTTTTACGTGGTCAAAATATGAATCAAGACTTAGTTCAAGCTGCTTAGCCTCAGACTCCACAAGAGATGATACCTGCCTGTAAAGAATTTTTTTCGAATTGGACATAATAAGAAAAGAAAGTAAAATCGTAAGTCCGACAATAATAAAAACCGCAACTGCCGCAACGGAAATTACAAACTGTTTGATTTTATTTTCAGTTGAAACATTTTTGTTTTTCTTCATAAAACAGAATTTTATCAAATTATTACAATAAAAACAATTAAATATTAACCATCGAAATATTTTTTCCCGCAGTTTTTCCGGAATGAAAAGCAAAATACAAATTATATCCGCCGCAATCACCTGTCACATCAAGCATTTCTCCGACCGCATATATATTTTTATATTTCTTAATCATATAAACATCGTTTACTTCGGATAGAAGTAATCCGCCTTTCATAGCCTGAGCATTTTTATAATCTTTAAGATTGTCCGGCGCAAAAATACAGCATTTATAATTCTTTACAATATCTTTCACATTTTCCGAAGATAAGGATGACATTAAACAGCCGTGTTCGATTCCGAGAGAATCAAGAACATATGCGGTTATTGACTTATGAACAAGTCCGCAGAGCCCCTCCGCAACATTTCTGCCATTATATATTTTTTTAAGTTTATGAATATATTCAGTAAGTTCTGAGCTGTTAATCTCAGGCAAAAAATCAACAGCTACCTTCAAATCCGACAATTCACCTTTTGCCGGTATATGATTGGTCATATTAAAAATTACTATTCCGGACAAGCCGTTATCGTTAATCTGAAGTTCTCCCCGTTCTTCAAACAATACCTTCCCGCCCCTGTTAAAAAGCGTAACCATGGCATCGGTTCTGATTCCTTTTAATGCAGAGGTATCCTCAGAAGTAATCACTCCTGTTAAGGCCGGTACCGTTCTTGAGGAATTAAGTTGTAATTTTTTCAGCAACTCTCTTCCCGAAAATGCATTTTCTTTATAAACACCGGCTCTGCCGCCAAATGCCAAAACAACATAATCATAATATGAATTATTAACAATATACCCATCCCTGCAGGGCTTTATATCATCTACATAAATACCGGTCAGCAATTTGACATTTTTTTCTTTTAACCGCAGTTTAAGAATTTCCACTACTGTTGCAGCTTTATTGCTTAAAGGATAATAGTAACCGTTTTTCTCATTTAACATAAGCCCCATTTCCGCAAAACAGTCAACCAATTCCTTTGCGTTAAAATCATATGCAAACGAAGGCAGAATATTTTCCTCGGAACAGGAATAACGTTGAATGTTATTTACGTTGCTGTTACAGATATTGCATCTTCCGTTCCCTGTAATTAATATTTTTTTACCGATTTCATTCTGACGTTCGTAGATTGTTACATCCGTATTGTCAGAAGCAAACAATGCCGCTACAATGCCGGACATTCCGCCTCCGATAACAGCAGTCTTTTTCATTCTTTGAAAATACACCTTTCTCCGATAAATGTCTGTGATAACTAAAACTATTAAACATTATATATCAAAAAACTTCCGTATGGTAAAAAAAAGAGCCACGCATACGCATGGCTCTTATAAATACAATCATACTTAAACCGGCAATTAACCGTTAATCTGAGCTGCAACTTCAGCTGCGAAGTCTTCATTCTTCTTTTCCATTCCTTCGCCGACTTCAAAACGAACAATCTTAGAAATAACAAGAGACTTATTAACAGATTCAAGATATTTTGCAACAGGCTGTTTTCCGTCTTCTGCCTTAACATAAACCTGATCAAGAAGGCAGATATCTTTAAGCTGTTTTGATACACGACCGGAAACAAGTCCTGAGAAAATCTTATCTGCGTAGATATTCTCTTTATCTGCAAGAGCAAGTTCAACGAGAGCAGCAGCAGCCTCTTTTGAAAGGAAGTTGAATAAATACTGCATATTGGATTTCTTCTCATCAAAAATTGCTTTATCTTCATCAGACCACTTCTCGGCATAAGCCTTATCGATAAGTTTCTGTAATACAGGCTTGGGAAGAGATGCGGGATCATTTAATGCGCTTTCCTTTGTAATCTCCTCTAATTTTGCAAGATCATCGGCTGACATATCATTTCTGCTGATGTACTGAGGATTCATAGCTGCAACCTGCATTGCAATATTTGTAAGAGCTTCCTTAGCCGCATCATCGGATGCGCCTGTTGCAGCAACAAGAACACCGATTCTTCCGCCGCCGTGAACATATGAAGCAACACAATCACCTGTAACTTTTTCAAATCTTCTGATAGAAAGCTTTTCTCCGATTGTAAGAGTCTTTGCTTCAATCTCTGCCTTCATATCAAGAATAGAAACAAGGTCCTCACCATCTCCTGCTTTATCTGCCGAAACTGTAAGAGCTTTGTCTGCAACTGCCTGAACAAATTCCTGGAATGTAGCATTCTTTGCAACGAAATCTGTCTCTGAGTTAACTTCTACAACTACTGCCGTATTACCGTTAGCTGCAACTTTTGTAATACCTTCTGCTGCAATACGGCTTGCTTTCTTCTCCATCTTAGCTGCACCGGATTTCTTTAATACATCGATAGCTGCTTCCATATTACCATCGGTTTCGCTAAGAGCTTTCTTACACTCCATCATACCTGCACCTGTAGTTTCTCTTAATTCTTTTACCATAGCTGCTGTAATATTAGCCATTATTATATCCTCCTATTTAATTTCAGAAAAATCAGGCGCTATAAAAATGTAGCGCCTGACAAAGAAAACAAACTAATTATTCTGCATCTGCTTCAGCGCTCTCTGCTTCTGCGTCTGAAACCGATTCGCCCTGCTTTGCTTCAATAATGGCATCTGCCATCTTAGCTACAATAAGCTTAACTGCACGAATTGCATCATCGTTACCGGGAATAACATAATCAAGTTCCTCGGGATCGCAGTTAGTATCGGAAATACCGATTAATGTAATACCAAGTGAATGTGCTTCCTGAACACAGATGTGCTCTTTCTTGGGATCTACGATAAAGATTGCATCGGGAATTCTGTCCATTTCCTTGATACCGCCGATATTCTTCTCAAGCTTATCCCATTCTTTCTGAAGGTTAGCAACCTCTTTCTTGGGAAGTACATCAAAAGTACCGTCCTGGCTCATCTTCTCAATTGCTTTTAATCTTGCGATTCTTGACTGAATTGTCTTGAAGTTGGTAAGCATACCGCCAAGCCATCTCTCGTTAACATAGTACATACCGCATCTTTCAGCTTCTGACTTAACTGCTTCCTGAGCCTGCTTCTTGGTACCTACAAAGAGAATTGTTCCTCCCTGTGCTGCAATATCAGAGATTGCATTGTAAGCATCATCAACCATTCCTACCGATTTCTGAAGATCGATGATATGAATACCATTTCTCTCTGTGAAGATGTATGGAGCCATTTTAGGGTTCCATCTTCTTGTCTGGTGTCCGAAATGTACACCTGCTTCAAGTAACTGTTTCATTGAAATAACGCTCATTTTACTTTCCTCCGTTTGGTTTTTTCTTCCGTATGCTTCGAACATCACCACCGAGGGCGTTACCCGGCACCGGCGACAAATCCGCATACGTGTCTTATTGTCAACAAGCGACATTATATCATCCTATTTTTATACTTGCAACAGTTTTTTCGGCAGATTACTTATTAATATTTAAACCTTAAATAATTACATCAAAAAAAGAGCGGATAACCACTCTTTTTTTGTTTATTATAATCCAATCATTTTATCAGCATCTGAAATGAGAGAACTTATCGTTAAGACCGTTGGCATTTGAAATCATTTCCTTACTGTTGTCGGAAATAGTCTTAACTGATTCGGCAATACTTGTAAGAGACGCGGAAACCTGTTCGTTACTTGCCGCATTTTCTTCGGATATTGCACTGATATCATTTACGTTACTTACAAGCTGGCCTTTAACCTCAACCAATACTTCATTCTTGCTTGTAATTGTTTTAATCATTTCAACACTTGTCGAAACCTCATTATTAAGCAATTCAAACTTATCTTTTGTTTCGCGGATATAAGACTGCTCCTGAACAATTATTTCTTTAACCTTGTCGGAAAGTTCAACAGATACATCAGACTGATTCTTAATATCCACTACAATACTCTTAATCTGGTTAGCACCTCTGTTGGATTCTTCGGAAAGTTTCTGAATCTCACTTGCAACAACCGCAAATCCTTTTCCGGCTTCTCCGGCTCTGGCAGCTTCGATAGATGCATTAAGAGCAAGCAGGTTGGTTTGTGATGCTACGGAAGTAATAAGTCCTACGGCTTCATCAATTTTAACGATTGCATTATTTGTCTCACAAATCTGTTTTGCAATGCTGTCCATTGACTCAACCGATTTGTCACTTGAATCGGATACTTTGTCCATATATTCCATAGCGACGTCATTTGCCTCTTTAATCGTATCGGATGAATTGGCAAGTACATTAATACTGTCGCTTATATCGTTAATACAATCACCGAGATGATCAACCTGAATATTAAGGTCCTGAACATTCGATGCAAGAGCCATCGTTCCTTCCGCAAGATCGTTCATGGCACTTGAAATCTGATCGGTACTTACGCTTGTACCGTCAATAAGTTCGGAAATCTGTGTAATCTTTTCAACCAATTGTTCGGAGATATTTTTCGAATCAACAATTACGCTTGAAAGTTCGGACTGAAGTTTATCCTGTGCACCGATAAGTTTTCCGATTTCACTGACATTACTCTTTGCTCTTGTTTTGCTTGAAAGATCGCCTTCACCGATTGAATCAAGGTTACCCGATACAACACCGAGAGGCTTGGCAACAAGATTCGTAAGAACAAGAACAACTGCGATAAATACAACAAGGAGAACACCTGATATCAAAAGACTTGATAAAAGGACAGCACTCTTTGCAGCCTGAACATCGGAGCAGGTCTTGCCGGCGAAAGCCATGCCGACTATATCGCCCTTATCATCTTCGATGGGCATATAGAATACATAATACGGGGTGTCATTAATAACAACATCATCCGAATAATATGTATTACCCGACTTAAGAACCGCACTGATTACCGCGTCGGAAGCTTTGGTACCTTCTATTCTTTTTCCGGAAGAATCTTTTATTGATGTGACGTGACGGGTATCTCCCTTGAACAAAGTAAGATCTATCCCTATGGAACTGAAAGAATCTACATAACTGTGAGAATTGTCAGATTCAGCGTCGGGGAAATCAATACCATTTTTAGAATATGTTTCATAATATTCTCTGAGACCGTTTGAAGCGACCTGCAATGATATCTTGGTTTGTTCTTCAAGCTTACTTGTAATCGAATTGTAGGAAACAATAGTCAGAACTACCGTAACCAAAATCATAGGAAGCATAGAGAACAAAATAAGCATCGTTTTCATTGTAATTCCTTTTTTCATACGCATTACCACCCTTTTAAATGATTATTTAGTTAATTCAATGGCGATCTCCTGTTCTGATGCGTCTACAGGTATGCGATGAGTACCAACGGTAATTATTTTATCATAACCATTGTAACAAAGAAATTGATCAAAAGTCGCTACCGACTCTACTAACCCCGCCTCATATACCTTCTTCGCAACCGAATAGGAACTGTCTCCACTGACTACGGTTACCGTTACAAATTCAACCGATTCTTCCCCAAAATCATCATCTGTAACATCATTCATTATATCATCATTCCCATATTGTGGCAATTGATTTTCATCATTTTCAACAGAATTCCCGTCATTATTTTCATCAGCATTGTTCAAACTTACCGAAACATTATCAGAGACCGAAGAACTCGAAACGGAATCGTCAGAAACTGAAGAAGGCGGGTTCTCTGTAGAACCTGCCGACTCACCTGATTCTCCCGGCTTTAAAACTGTATTTTCTATCATACCCAGTTCCAAAGCTCTTTGTTTAATTTCCTCATCTGTCATTTCGCTCTTTGCAGCATATGAAAAAGTAAAATGTAAAACCGCAGCGGCAACTACCATACCTATACCGATACCGCGCAAATATGATTTTAAATTCATACCATTTCTCCGGCATTCATTTATTTATTCAATACGATTATTTAAAAAGATCAATCACAAGCTTAACCTCTCCGACACCAAGACCGAGTTCCTTCGCTATTGCGACATTACTTTTTCCCATTTTGTGAAGATTAAGTATTTTCTCATTATTGTTGTCAGATCCGTCGGAATTCCCGTCAAAGGTAAGAGATATCTGAGTCCCGAATGTTTCGTCGGGTTCCGGCTCGGTTTTCTTTTTCCTTGAAGACCTTTTCCTTACCGTTTTTTCGGGTTCTTCTTTTATTTCACGGGATACAATTCCCTCTTTAATTGTTTCATTGGGATTATCGGAGATTTCTTCACTGTGAATTATTTTTCTGGCTGAAATCATTTTTTCTTCGGCTATAGAGCTGTTGGACAAGGCTTCACTGCTCTTCGTCGAAGCTTCTCCGGATTTCTCCAAAGCCGCTCCGGCCTTTTCAATTGCCTCATTAGCCGTATCCATTGCAACTCTTGCATCCGTCTTTGCCTGACCCAGAAGTACAGTGAGGTCATTTTTATTGTTTGTAAGCATATCACTTAAAAAAACAACTTCCTGATGACTTGAATTAATCTGATTCATTATAGTATCCGAGTATTCTCCGAGTGCAAGCATTTTCTCATTAGTAATCTTATCAAGCGCTCTTTCGGCTTTTTCCATGGAATAAGTAACCGTTTCCTCTGTGATATCACCTAATTTATTCTTTGTTCGTTCATATTCATCCTGCACCAGTTGTCTAATCTCATCTTCTCCGATTGATGACTCACCGGGCTCATCATACTTCTTTTCTCCGATAAAAAAGCTGGCAAAAAAAAGCACAATTCCTATTGCCAGGATAACAATCTCCATAGTTTCCATCAAATAAGCACTCCGTATTATAAGGGTCCCATCTTTACTACACCCTGCTCTTTTGTAAATCTGCAATATTTAAACGAATCCTTAACTATCATGGATACATCCGAAATACAGACTTTTGTTCCCGCAAACACTTCTCCGGTAACCTCAATCTTTGCTTGAGTGGTCGAGTCCATAACATCTTTAAGCATTTCCAATTCCTTTGCGTCCGCGCTGAGATTTTCCTGCATGCTTTTAACATTCTGCGCAAGAGCCTGGAGCTGCTTAATCTGTTCCGGAGAAAGTTTGTTTCCCGTGGCAATCTTCTTCTGAGTTGCCTCCAATACAGGGATGGAAACCTTTAAATTCTTCTGAAGCATATTAATCTCTTCATTCAGATTCGCATATCTGTTAACGACTTCCGGATCGATTCCGACATTTACCTCCGTTGATCCTCCCATTGAAGACCCCAGAGTCTTAACCTTAATCGAGTTGGTTGCGGTAACAGTTCCGCCGGTAATAAATCCTTTCTTGGAAAGAACATTTACCTCCGTCTTTGCCTGAACATACGAGTGAAGAATGGAATCCGTCTCTACATATCCGCCGCTTTCAACAGTACAATTCTCGAGGAATTTGGCAATAATGTTGCCTCCGGCAACAAGTTTACCTCTTCCCATACCGTTAATTCCACGGCTCAGAATTATATTACCTCCGGCAGTAAGCTCCGCGCCTTCAACAGTACCTCGAACTTCAATATTACCGTTACATGTTACCATAAATCCGGAACAAACGTTACCGTTAATTTTAATATTTCCTTCATAAATCAGATTACCGGTGGAATTGTCTACATTCTCTACTTCCAAAACATCGGCAACAAATACTTTACCGTCCACCAAACTGACATGACCGTTTACTTCAGAATAAATTTTAGTATTATCTTCACTGACTTTTATATTACGGCCATACTGCAACTTAAGCCGCTTAACATCTCTCGGCTTTATTACATTGCCCATAACATCATTACCGGCTTCTCCGTGATCTTCCGGTATCAGTTCCGCAAGAAGATCGTCCTGTTTACAGTGATTAACAACATTAAGATTCTTAAAATCAACACTTCCGTCCTCCAAAAGCGTCGGTTTAACCTTATTGCTCGTTTCAAAAAAATAATTTATTACCGCATCGGTACCTTCCCGTACCTTTTTGCCCTCTGCAAGAATATAATCAGTACAATACTGTCTGTCGGAAAGGTACATGTCTATATTTTTATCATTAATTCCGAATACAACCTTACTTAATTTAAGATCTGATATAATATCGTCTTTACGATATGCTTTTCCATTTGAGGAAGGAGGATAAAATCTGACCGTAGCTGTCATTTTATCGGGAGAAACCGCAACAAAAGACGATTCTGACACAGGAAGAATCTTCGTAGGCATAAGAAACAGTTCCTTTTCGTTTCCTTCCAGGGAATTAATCTCTTCATTGATTGTCTTAAGATCATAAGTAACTTTTTCTCTCTGCAGATAAGACGTAATCTCTTTAATGCTTATCGGGCTGCCTCCATCTGTAGGCGGAACTAATTTAACCAATGTTCCTCTGTCATCAATAATCAATTGGAAATATCCATTCATAATAACCCTCCTATGCTGCATTTTCACGGAATAATTAGCAGCGTCCCCCGATATTATATTTGCGCCAGAACTCCGACATAGTCTCCCAGTACGGTTTTCATCTTTGATAAAGCTTTTGTATGAAGCTGTGAAACTCTGGACTCTGTTACTTCCAAAACAGTTGCTATTTCCTTAAGCGTCAATTCCTCATAATAATATAATAAAATTACTTTTTTTTCTTTATCCGTAAGATCATCAAGACTCTGTGCCAATTTAACTCTGAGTTCACTGTCTTCAAGGGCTTCCTCCGGAGTTACAATGTGGCCCGACAAAGACGCGTCACTTGAAACGTCCATTCCGCTCTCCATAAACTCATTAAGAGAAACAAGATTGGTTGCTTTCATCTGTGACTGCCATTCGGTAAGTTCATCTTCCGTAATCCCTAACGCCACGGCAATATCCTCATCTGTTGCCGGATGTCCTGTTGACAATTCTATTTCTTTTATAGCCGCATCAATCTGTTTCTGACGTTGTCTGACAGTTCTCGGAATCCAATCGTTTTTCCTTATCTGATCAAGGACCGCACCTCTGATTCTCAGCGAAGCATAAGTTTCGAATTTATTGCCTTTTCTATAATCAAACTTATCAATAGCATCAATTAATCCAAACATGCCATAGCTTACAAGATCTTCATATTCCACATTATAGCCAAGATACATAACAAGACGACCTGCAACAATCTTCACAAGTGGTGCGTATTCCAATATTAATTTTTCTCTTAGTTCAGGAGACTGCAGTCTTGAATAATCTTCCCACAATCTCTTCTGACTTAATTCATCCATGAATTATTCCCCGCCTAATAATTTTTAATCGTTATCTTTTTCGTAAATCTCGCCTTCATCGAAAAAATCTTCATAACTGTTGTGCATATTAAACGAATCGACAACAGTCTTAATAATTGTTCCGATTATTGCAAATACAAGCATTACCACAAACAGAATGACAAGCAGCCTCTTTAATTCAACATGATTAATAAGACAAAATATATAAGCTATCAAACCGGCTAAAAGCATAAAAACAGGTGGTAAAAATTTTGTATTAAGATTATTTTTTCTCTCCATATGTTAAATATTTCTCTTTTAAATTATTATAGTTTCTTTTCCGACAGCCTTTATTTCATATGCTCCGGTATCCGGATGAAATTCAACTGTTCTACCGTAATTTGAACCTGTATCTGAACTTTTAATCGGAATTCCGAGTTTTCTCAACGCAATTTTTGAACATTCTACATTGCGATCTCCGATTCCAAGGAGTTCCGATTTATTTTGGAACGAAAACATCTGAGCTCCGCCCGCGATTTTAGCTTCCATACGCGAACGTTTGCACCCCATAAGTTCCATCTGACGGACAAGTTCGGGAATTCCCGTATCTGCGAATTTGGCAATAACGGGGCTCGACTTGACAAGCGTGCTGTCGGGAAGCATAACATGTATAAGGCCGCCTATCTTAAGAACAGGATCTCTGATTGCAATACCAACACACGATCCCAGGCCGATTGTAATAACGGTATCAGGGGCCTTCACTATGCTCATGTCCGCAATACCAATTTTTATTGAATTCGGCATAAATTAAATCTCCACTGTTATCATTGAATAAGTTTTTGGGAAAATGACACTGTCAGATTCCCAGTGATTTCAATATTTTTGAATATGATTTCTCATCAGGGACAAGAATAAAATATCCTGACAAATCCACATCATCGGCAAAATCTGTCTGAATCAAAAGCATTCTGTCTCCGACAGTTCCGAATTCTATAGCGGGAACGGATAAAATTGCACCTGCCATATCAACACATATTGCCGGCACCGACGGATATATAGTCATGTTTGTCAGAGTCGCCAGCGAATTAAGATACGCACCTGTAATAATATTTCCGATTTCCTTAAGAGCGCTCTGTTCCATCTCCGAGAATTCTTCTCCCTTCACAGGAACGCCCATAAGTTTGGAAATCATGTGCTTCGCCGACTCTTTTTTTTGAACGAACATTATACTTCCCGTAATATCACCTTCTACAAGAAGATAAATACCTGCAACAATCTGATCTTCACCGCCCATTGTTGTGCCGACTTCTTTAAATTCCATCAATTTAACCTGTGGAACTTTCATGTCTATTTTTGTTCCGAGCATCTGAGACAAAGCTGTGGTGGCATTTCCCGCACCGATATTTCCGATTTCTTTCAGGACATCAAAATATTGGGCTGACATATTATCAATATTCATATTATCTTCCATTACCTTCTACCCCTTACCTTAATCTTTATTCAACCAAAATCGATTTCCGACTATTGTTCCTGAAGAATCACAGAAAGATCAAGAAGTGAAATCAGTTCACCGTTCTGCTTTCCGATTCCCTGAACAAACGGACTTTTCTCTTCTCTGTTTTCAAAAGACACTCTTTCAACATTGTTCATATCAATGTTAACAACCTCTTTAACCGAATCAACAATAATTCCCACAGATTCATGATTCAATTTAATAATAATGATACGTGTATTCTTTGTAATCTCATCGGGTGGAAGTTCCATCTTGATTCTGAGGCTCAGTACAGGTATCACTTCGCCTCTTAGGTTTATAACGCCCTTCAGATACGGAGCCACCTTCGGAACTCGGGTAATACTCTGCATTCTTACAATGTTATCTATATACTTTATATCTATTCCGTACTGTTCATCTCCGACTTTTACAACTACAAACTGTATTGTTTCCGTAACGTCTGTCGACAATTCATAATCTATACCCATATATCAATAACTCCTTTACACTTTTAAAAAAGACAACCAAATACCGTTTATCAGAATAATGTGTTGGCATCAAAAATAAGTGCGATTTCGCCGTCACCAAGAATAGTTGCTCCACTGATAAACTTGCATTTGTTAATATATTTACCCAAAGACTTAATTACAATCTCCTGCTGTCCGATAAGTTCATCAACCACGAGACCTGCAAGTTTATCACCTTTCTTAACAATAACAACCACCATATTGTCACCGGGTTTTCTCTTGCTCTCGCAATCAAGCACCTGATCAAGCCTGATAATAGGAATAACGGTTCCTCTAAGATGAATAACCTCTTTAGACTGAACAGTTTTTATATCTCCGGGTGCAACATCCTCAATAGTCTGTATATTTCCGAGACTTATCGCATAT
Organism: Lachnospiraceae bacterium; assembly: GCA_045639745.1. Classification (GTDB taxonomy): domain Bacteria; phylum Bacillota; class Clostridia; order Lachnospirales; family Lachnospiraceae; genus NK4A136. The sequence goes on from JAZUDQ010000046.1 coordinate 103,900, forward strand.
TTTTCATCTCCGACAACAACCATAAGAGCCTGAATAATTGCAAGTGTAAGAGGAAGTCTGATTATGAATGTTGAACCCTCTCCGTATTTTGTCTTTACTTCTACCTCACCGGAGAGCGCTTCTATCTTTGATTTTACAACATCAAGACCAACGCCTCGACCGGATACATCTGATACCTGTTTGGCAGTAGAGAAGCCAGCGCTGAAAAGGAGCTGAATAATATCTTCGTCTTCTGTTGCCTGCGCCTGTTCTTCGGTCAATATACCACGTTCTATAGCCTTTGCACGAACCGAATCTGTATCGATTCCGTTACCGTCATCTCTTACTTCAATAACTACATTATTACCATCCTGATATGCATCAAGGAAAATTGAACCGATTTCCGGCTTTCCTCTTTGAGCACGAATATCTGCAGCTTCAATACCATGATCTGCCGAATTACGAAGCAAATGCATAAGGGGATCGCCGATTTCATCAACCACGGTACGATCAAGTTCGGTCTCTTCACCTGACATATATAATTCAATCGGTTTATTTAACTTCTTCGAAAGATCTCTGATCATTCTGGGAAATTTATTTACAACACTTTCGATAGGAACCATTCGAACTTTCATGACTGATTCATGAAGATTGGTTGTAACACTCTCAAGATATTCTATCTGTTCATCAAAATTCTTGGCATTACCGTTGTCTGTAGACGTCGCACTGCTGACAAGTGAATTTTTGGCAATAATAAGTTCGCTTACCAAATTCATCAAAACATCAAGTTTCTCGATATCTACTCGAACCGTTCTGTTAACCTGAGGTTTTGAAGTTGTCTTCTTATCAGAAGGAGCTGCCGCTTTCTGAGCAGCTGCTGCTTTAGTCTCTGTCTTGGCAATTTCATTTTTGACCGGAGCAACATTATTTGTAACCTTTTCAGTTGCCTGCTCTTCTTCCTCATCTGAATTTCCCGATTCGGCTTCCGCTTCTTCCTTATAAACAGCATAAACACAATTATCTATTTCGGACACGCCTTTAACCGCAGTAACAATATCATTAATATTTTTATCGGATGTTATAAGAACTTTAAAATCAAATTCAAATTTTTCATCTTCTATGTCCTGAACGGAAGGATTGGAACAGATTACATCGGCCATGCCTTCTATTGCTTTAAATACCAAAAACGCTCTGGCTGCTTTCAGAAGACATGTCTCCTGTACTTTAACATTAAGTACATACGCCGTTCTGCCCTGTCCCAAAGATTCATTAAGCGCATTTTTTTCATCAGGCTTCATAATGATTGTTGCATCAACTTTAACGTCTTCGTCTTCTGACTTCTCTTCGGCCTTGGGAGTCTCTTCCTTTGTATCATTGCCGCCGTTAAGGAATATATTAAGTTCCTTAATAAGAGGTTCATTGTCATTTTCACCTTCGCCGCCGGTCTCCTGTATGCTGGAAAGATAATTCTCCAAAGCATCAAGGCACTGAAACAGAAGGTCTATCATCTGTGCCGTAACTTTAATCGTACCGTTTCTCACCTCGGAAAATACATTTTCCATATCATGAGTAAGATTCTGCATACGCTTATAACCCATTGTTCCGGCCATTCCTTTTACAGTATGCGCCGCACGAAAAATCTCATTAATCGTATCCGGATTTTCCGCATCCTGCTCCAGCGAGAGAACCTGTGTATTCAGATTCTGTAAATGTTCCTTCGTCTCATCAATAAAAATGTCTAAATATTGACTAACATCCATACCTAATCCTCCACCTTTTAAAATATTAAAAAACTACAATATTCCAACCCTTAATACTATTTTTTCGGCCAGCTCCTTCAAATCCACAACACAATCCGAAAGATTATGTACGTATATTGATTTGGGCATACCATACACCACGCTGGACGATTCGTTTTGAGAAAAAACATAAATGTTCTTTTTCATTTTCAAATTGGTTATTCCTACCGTTCCGTCATGTCCCATTCCGGTAAGAACCACACATACTATCTCGTCATATTTTGAATCGGCCAGTGACTCAAACATATAATTGGCACAGGGTTTAACCCCCTCTCTTGCAGGCTCATCCGAATAATATAACTGTCCAACGGAGGACTTCTGTCTGTATTTCATATGATGCCCGCCCTGTGCTATATATACATGACCGCATTTCACAATTTCATTTTCTTTCGCTTCGGTAACATCAAGTTCCGACATGCCGTTTAGTCTGTCCGCCAGCGATTTTGTAAAGCCGGCCGGCATATGTTGAACAAGCAATACAGGCGCCGCAAGATTTTTCGGTAACAAAGGAATGACCTGCTGCAATGAATTTGGGCCACCGGTTGAAGATGCAATTGCGACCAGTCTCTTCTTGCCATCCGTCTTAGATGCGGTATCCAAATTAACTATATTGTTTCGAATAACCTGTTCAACCTTATGTGAAAGATTAATATTAGTACCGCTTACACCCGACGATGAAGCAGCAATCAGAAGATTAAGAAGATTTTCCCTGAATATTCCCGCCCTAGCATCCAGCATGTTCTTAGGCTTTTGAATAAAATCAAAGGCGCCGAGACTGAGTGCTTTAATTGTAACATCCGCACCTTCCGCAGTATCAGAGGATACAACCAATATATTTTGTTTGATGTTTCTCTTTCTTAATTCCTCCATAAACTCCAGACCGTTCATGTTGGGCATGTTAATATCAAGAATTAAAACATCATACTTGTTGGACTCCAGAAGAAGCAAGGCTTCTTCCCCATCCTTGGCCGTATCTTTGACTTCAAATCTACCGTCGTCCTTTAGAACGTCGATTAGAATTCTTCTCATCAGTGCAGAATCATCAACTACCAGAACTTTTCTCATAAAACATCTCCTAAATTGGCAATTCTTTGTATAATTTTACCATATTTTATAATATATGCAATAAAAAAAAGGAAACTTATGTTAAATAAGTTCCCTTATAAAGCCACTATGTGCTTTGCAATATATCTTCTATTATATTATCGACTTTTGCCCGCTCTTTGTCTTCTTTCTTCTTCAAATATAAACTTTATTATATCATCACGATCGTTCTCGTTAATCATATAATATGGCCCTCTGAACTCTGTATTGGCCGGATTATTGGCCACAGGTTGAACTCCTACTATGTGAATCACCAAATCAAATTTTTTAGACGCGTCTTTTATCGGTAATATAAAACGAACATGACAATAGCTATCCTGCTCAAACTTATCGGCAGTAACAAAACGCATTCCGCCTCCGCTTATATCAACAACTACAGCTTTGCTCTCCGGAGAAGGTAAGAATTCGCATGTATGCTTTTCTTCAAACTTGTCTTTTTCTTCTTTGCTCAGCTGTCTTGCCATCATTCCGATTATACAATCGTACCTGAAGAACTCTCGACGCTGCTGTTTTGCAAGATCGGTAATCAATTCCAGTTTCAGAAGAAACATCGAGTCCTGTTTGTATCTTTCCGCAATCCGTACCTTTGCACCGTAAATGCTCTTACTTCCAAAAAAGCTCGCTTCATATTCCGCACCGACAGGAAGAAGAATCAGTCTCGTTTTTTCCATAGGCATGAAAAGAAGAATATCTTCATCATTTTCTATATCATAAATTTTTGTGAAATAATCCTTCCCTTCAGATTCTTCATTTGAAAGAGACTGTGATTCAAAATGAAGAATTACTCTGTCCCCGGGCTTAATTAATTCTGTCATATCACTCATGTGTTTTTTTATTGGCTATTATATGTGAAAAAAATGCAGCCATTCCTCTCTTTTTTATAGTACCCTGAACTTCCATATCCATCAGTCGAGCCGTGATTTCTTCATATGCTTTTGAAGATTTTGCACCGGGATGTTCCAGTGATACCGGTTTCTGTTGCATTACAGCCTGCGAAAGAAGCGGATCAAACGGAACCTGCCCCAGATATTCAATATCCAATCCAAGATATCTTGAAACAACACTGTTTAATTTTCTGAAGAGATTTTTACCTTCCTCTTCATTGCTGACTCTGTTGGCAATAACCTTTATATTCGAATTCTCCTTTGAAAATCTCGGATGCCGGTTTAACGCCTTAATAAGTGAATAAGAATCTGTAATTGATGTGGGTTCCGGAGTTGTCACCAATAATATCTCTCCGCTGGCAACAAGAAATTCCAAAACGGCATCCGAAATGCCCGCACCTGTATCAATAATAATAACATCTGCTATTGCATCCAGTTGTGCAAGATTCTGAATAATATATGTCAGATAATCTCTGCTCAGATTAGACAATCCCGCTATACCCGAACCTCCGGAGATAAATCCGACATCTCCCGGTCCCCATGTAATTATTTCCGTTATATTTTTCCCCTGATAAATAAGGTCGCAAAGATTATGCTTGGGAACCGTTCCGAACATAATCTCTATATTGGCAAGACCAAAATCGGCATCGAGAATAATAACACGTTTTCCGAGTTTTTTCATATGAAGCGCCAGATTAATGGAGGTATTGCTTTTTCCCACTCCGCCTTTACCGCTGGTAACCGTAATAACCCGCGAAAGAGGTCTTCCGGAAGATGTTGCATTTTCTGTCGTTGATGTATTTTTTATTAAATTACGTAACTGTTCTGCCTGATCCATATTCTTCCTCTGGCTGTTAGTTGCTGCTAAGTAACTTTCTTACCGTATCCTGAGGATTGAATTTCTCAATATCATCAGGAACATTCTGTCCGTATGTGACATAACTTAAGGGTGCACCGGTATGAATTCTCACATTAAGAATATTGCCGTATGTTCCGGTCTCATCCAATTTGGTAAATATCAATTTATAATCGGCCATTTCTTTATATGTATCTGCAATCGAAATTAAATCCCTGTATTTTGTTGTCGCAGACAATACAAGATATACTTCCGATTCTGCCTTATCATCCAAAGCATGAACAAATTCCTTCATGTTGTCTCTCTGCTGTTCGTTGTGATGAGAATGACCTGCAGTATCAACAAGGATATAATCATAATCACGATACTTCTCAAAGTTCTCAAGCATCTCATCGGCTGTATAAATGATATGAAAAGGCGTATTTAATATATTGGCATATGTCTTAAGCTGTTCCGTCGCTGCAATTCTGTATGTATCCGCAGTAAACAGAGCAACTTTTTTGTTGTCAACAATTGCAAGCATTGAAGCAATCTTGGCAAGAGTTGTTGTCTTTCCGACACCTGTCGGTCCGATAAAATATATTACTTTGGGAACTTTGCCCGTTGAAGGCGTAATAATTTCGTTTTTCCCGAATTTAAGAACCATCTTTTGATAAATATGAGAAAGAATATATTCCATCTGTACATCTTTATCAAAACTCTGTTCTATCTCTTCTATCATCTGATTAGCATACTGCTCGTTAATTTCATTGTCTATCATTGTATTGTAAAGCAGTCTTAAAAATTCTATCAGCTTATTATTATTATCTTCCTTTTTTATTTCCGGTGCCTCAACTTCGGTAACTTCTGATTTCGTCTTCTCTTCTTTTTTTATCTTACCTTCAAGTATTGCCTGAATCGAATCCAGCTTCTTGTTGACATCATCTTCCTTCTTTTCTTCCGGTGCCGTAATACTCATTGATGCATCGCTGCGCTCCCGTAATTTATCAACCGAAGCAATCGTTGCCTTAATCTCATCCTCTGCGGCTTTACGTGACTGCACCTCAATTTCCTCTTCTTTGGCTACCGTTACCTCTGTCAATTTGGCTTTAAATACACCAAAAATGCCGGAAGCTTTTACTCCCTGCTTAACATTCATCACGACAACATTATCGCCCAGTTCCTCTTTCGCAAGAGCCAATGCCGCTTCTTCATTTTTCCCCAAAAACTTTTTTATTATCATTATGCTGTTACCATTCCTACCGATTGCAATTCTACATCAGACTCTACTTCATTATACGACACAACTACCAAATCTTTAAAGTAATCTTCCATTAATTTTCTGTAATACATTCGTACAATGGGAGAAGTCAGAACAATTGTATTCTTTCCGACATCCTCAAGTTTCTTTATCTCGCTTCGCGTGCTCTCAACAACCGATTTTACTCTGTCCGGTGCAAGCGTAATATAAGCCCCCTGTTCGGATTGCTTTACAGAATTCATTATTTCCTGCTCTATCTTCGGATCCAAAGTCACAACACTAACCTGACTGCCGCCCGCAAAGTATTTATTGGATATTGCTCTTTTGAGTGCCTGTCTGACATATTCGGTAAGAATATCGGTATCATGTGTAGAGGTTGCATGATCACCAAGACATTCAAATATTGTAAGCAAATCTCTTATGGAAATCTCTTCAGTCAACAGATTCTGCAATACCTTCTGAATTTCACCGAGTCCCATAAGCTTGGGAACAAGTTCCTCAACAATTGAAGGATTATTTTCTTTCAGATTATCAACAAGACGCTGTACATCCTGTCTTGTAAGCAATTCCGCGATATGTCGCTTAACAACCTCCGTAAGATGCGTTGCTATTATCGAAGGCGGATCGACGACAGTATATCCCAGTGTCTCGGCACGTTCTCTCTGTCCCTCTGTTATCCAAGTTGCCGGAAGATGAAACGAAGGTTCGATTGTAGGAATACCTGTTACTTCCTCTTCAATAAATCCCGGATTCATAGCCAGATAATGATCAAATAAAATCTCGCCTTCACTGACCTGAATTCCCTTTATCTTAATAATATATTGATTGGGATTAAGCTGGATATTGTCTCTTAATCGAATAATAGGAACTACGGTTCCGAGTTCCAATGCAATCTGCCTTCGAATCATAACGACTCGATCCAACAAATCTCCTCCCTGACTTACATCTGCAAGAGGAATTATTCCGTAACCGAATTCAAGTTCAATCGGATCCACCGAGAGCAATGATGTAACATTTTCCGGCTTCCTGATTTCCTCCGCCGCTTCCTCTTCGACCTGAGCCTCGGATTCCACATCCGACACCTTCATCGTCCTTGACATCGATAAACCGGCTACTATAAATGCCGCTCCGAGAACAAGAAAAAGTAACGTCTTCAGCGGTGTGAAAAATCCCAGACCTATAAGCGTAGCTCCGACGAGATACATAACTTTCGGAATACCGAAAAGCTGCTTTACAAGAACATTTCCAAAATCAGCCTCTTTAGAACCCTTAGTTACAAGTATACCGGTTGATAACGAAATCAACAGTGAGGGAATCTGGCTTACAAGTCCGTCACCTATTGTCAAAATACAATATTTATCAAGAGCCGCGGAGAAATCCATTCCGCCTCTCAACATGCCCATTGCAATACCGCCGACAATATTGACTAATGTAATTACAAGACCTGCCGTAGCATCTCCTTTAACATATTTTACGGCACCGTCCATGCTTCCGAAGAAAGAAGCTTCTTCCTGAATCTTATCTCGTCTCTTTTTGGCTTCCTCATCGGTTATGGCACCTGTATTCAGATCGGCATCAATTGCCATCTGCTTACCGGGCATTGCATCAAGAGTAAATCTTGCAGTTACTTCCGCAACTCGTTCAGAACCCTTGTTAATTACCATAAACTGTATAATTATCAAAATAACAAATACAATAATACCGATAACAAGATCCCCGCCTCCGACAAACGATCCGAATGTTGATACGACATTTCCCGGATCCCCGGATGTAAGAATCAGTTTGGTAGACGAAATATTAAGTGCAATCCTGAAAATGGTTGTAAACAAGAGCATTGTAGGGAAAAAACTCATTTCCAGAACTTCTTTTGAGAACATTGTGGAAAATAAGACACAAAATGCTACCGATATATTGAGAGCAAGCAGAATATCAAGAAGAAAATTGGGGATAGGGACAATCATCATAACAAATGCAGCAAGAACATATGCCGCTACACCAACATCAGCTGCCGCAAATCTCTTCTTCATTTACATTGCCCTCCTTTCCCAAACAGTAATTCGATTTATTTTATACTCTTCCTGTAGCTTTATAAACTGCCGCAAGTACTTCCGCTACTGCCACATACAATTCCGGCGGAACTGCCTCTCCGACTTCAACCGTGGCATAAAGACTTCTTGCCAGCGGTTTATTCTCCACTATTGAAATATCACATTCACGTGCTTTATCTTTAATCTTCTGAGCCAGATAATCCGCGCCCTTGGCAAGGACTATCGGAGCATCCGCCATATCCTTATCATAAACAATTGCGACCGCAAAATGAGTAGGGTTGGTAATTACAACATCTGCTTTCGGAAGATTCTGCATCATTCTCCGTTGTGACGCTTCCTGCATCTTACGACGTATTTTACCTTTTATCTGAGGATCTCCTTCGGCATTCTTGTACTCATCCTTTACCTCCTGCTTGGTCATCCTCATATCCTTATTGAACTTCCATCTCTGATAAAGGTAATCAATAAAAGCAATCAACATAAAGAACGCCGAAATCTTCAAACCTATATTGATCAGTACATCTCCTGCCGTTATCACAGCCGTGATAAGAGGCATATCATAAAGAGTGAGAATCATAAACATTTTGTCTTTTATCTCACTGTATACTATAAAAATCATAATTATGATTTTTACAATACTCTTCAGAAGTTCGACCAAAGTTTGTACATTAAACAGATTTCTTATTCCCGAAACGGGATTAAGCTTGTTCATTTTAGGTTGAAGCGGTTTAAGAGTCGGTTTCCATTTTACCTGAAACAAATCTCCTACTACACTGATTACAAATGTACAAAGCAAAAACGGCAGTACAAGCACAAACGTCTTAAGGTACATATTATGCATAAGTGCCGTGTAATCATTTACCGCAACCTGTCCGCCGATTAATTTTGTAAATGAAGGAATCTCGTTATATACATAAGAAAACACCTCTAAAAAACCTTCGGCGAGCTTTCCTGTCCATATTTTTAATATAATAAACAATGACAACAGAGTCAGAGAACTTACAACATCCTTACTCTGAGCCACCTTTCCTTCTTTTCTGGCATCACTTAATTTTTTACTTGTAGGTTCCTCTGTCTTCTCTCCGCCGGGACCATCCGCAAAATATTGAAGATTATAGGATAAATAATGCTCCACTAAACAGTACCTCCCATTGCTTCAACAAATGATACTATCAGCATCTTCATTCTCTCAAATATAAAGTTAGATGCTGCCGGAATAAGGGACACCGATAAAAATAACGCAGCCAGACCCGCAAGGGCTTTTAACTGAAGTCCTACCGAAAACATATTTAACTGCGGTGCGACTTTTGACATAATACCCAATACACCGTTCAAAATAAGTACCGTACAAAATACGGGTAATGCAATTCTGAATCCGATAATAATATAATCACCCATGAACTGAATAAATGATTTATACAGGTTGTTTAAAATAAACTCGGCATTTCCGACGGGTATAAGCGTAAATGAATCGGCTATTGCCGTTAAAAGATACTGATACATCCCCGAAATAATCATAATCAGCATAAAACCGTATTGATACAAAAAACCCGATACGGAGGTCTGAGTATTAGTCATCGGATCCATAGTACTCGCCATTGAAAACCCGATTTCCACATCAACAATATGCCCGGCAAATGCAAGAATCTGTACACACATAGTACCGCCGAGGCCTATGAGAAGTCCGACTACGGCTTCCTTTAATACCAGTGTCGCATATGACAGAACCGAATAATAATACGGATAATCATATACGGGAATTGCTTCATAAATAACATATGAAGTAAACACCGCCAATGCTATTCTTACTCTTCTGGGAGTATTATTCATGCTAAAAAACGGTGCTGCAAAAATAAACATGGTAACTCTTGTAAGAATCAGCAAATAATATTCAAGATCCAAAAGGGAAAAGGAATAATTAATCATATCTCACCAAATTCGGTTACCTGATGTAATAAGCAAAATTAGACCAAAGATTATCCATTAGCGACACAATATTATTTAACATCCAATGACCGAGAATAATTATTGCCGCAAACACACATAAAATCTTAGGCACAAATGTCAATGTCTGCTCGTGTATCGATGTAATAGTCTGGAAAATACTTACGATAAGTCCGATAGCAAGTGAGACAATAAGCACGGGGGCAGATGTCTGAATAATACAATACAGCGCATCTCGAATTATTGTTGTTACTTCATCAACACTCATCAAAGTTCTCCTTTCAATTACTTAATATTTCCCTGCTAATAAAACGTTCGCACAAGATTGACGATAATAAGATTCCATCCGTCCGCAAGCACAAAAAGAAGGATCTTAAACGGCATTGAAATTGTAGTCGGCGGAAGCATCATCATACCCATACTCATCAAAACACTTGATACAACCATATCAATTACAAGAAATGGTATGTATATTACAAAGCCGATAATAAAAGCTGTCCTTAGTTCGCTGACCATATAGCTCGGAATAAGAACCGATGTGGGAATATTTTCCACATTGCCGTCCCAGTCATCATATCCCGCAATACTCATAAAAGTAGATGCATCCTTGACCTGAGTCTGTTCGTACATATAATTTCTAAGAGGTTCCATACCTATCGTATAAGCTTCTTCAAAGGTTATCTCACCTTTATCAAGAGGAACAATCGCATCTTTATAAATAACACCGAAAATCGGGCTCATTATATATATTGTCAGGAACAATGCAAGCGCAACCAACACCTGATTCGGCGGAGCTGTCTGAGTATTTAATGCCGTTCTCGTAAAATGAAGTACTATGATTATTCTGGTGTAGCTTGTAAGCATCAGCAGAAGTAACGGTGCCAATGCAATTGCGGTAAGAATTATAAGAATTCTCAAAGCACCGTTAAGAGAGCCGTTATCATTGGCAATCGACACAGTGAACATATTGTCCACATTAAAATCCGTCATATCTTCGGAATCTTCACTGTCTCCGGGCTCATCCTCATATGTTCTGTCGTCGGAAGTCTCTGTCTCATCCGCATCAATATCGGCTGCGTTGGCGTACAAAGGCATAAAAACAGACAAAATGCCCACCATCAAAAGCAGGCATATAAATCTCATCGAATATTTAATTATTTTTTTTATTCTGACACTAATCATTAAATAATCTACCAACAAATACTACTCTTTATTTTCTTCCGATTCGCTGTCATCCGTATCTTCCGAATCTTCCATATTCTCCTTCACCGGAGGAAAACTAATTTCTTCAATCACCTGCGAACCGGCATTGCCGGAAGTCTTAAAGCGTTCCAGAATACCGGCAAAACCACTGCCTGAAGATTCATTCTCAACGCTCTTAAGTTCTTCTTTATCAATTTCACATATCAAATTTACATTATCCTTGCACACTGCCAGACAATAATATTTCTCTCCGATCTTCACAATCTGAAGATATTTATTATTATTTAATCTGGCGGCATCCATCAAAAGGATATTGGCACCGCTTATTCGTCCTTTCTGGTAATTGGCAATAAATCTTGTACAAAAATATGTTATCCCAAGTACAAAGGCAAAGATAATAAGCAAAGTAAAAAACTGCCCAACCGAATTAATATCACTCTTGCTCAGAAACATAACTAATCCTTTATTATCTCCGATACTCTTACACCAAAACTTTCTTCAATAACGACAACCTCTCCTTTCGCAACAAGCTTACCGTTAACAAGAACATCTACCGGTTCTCCGGCAATCTTATCAAGTTCGATAATTGTACCCGGTGTAAAATCAAGTATTTCATGAATTGTCTTATTGGTTCGACCAAGCTCAACAGTAATCTCAAGAGGCACATCCATGATAAGGTTAATGTTTTCCTGACCGATCATTGCTGCCATCTCGGGGGTAAATGCCTGGAACAAAGCCGGCTGTGCTGAGACAGTAGGTGTGGGCATTACCGGTGGAGCCATATATGGCATAGGCTGTGGTTGCATTACAGGCTGCATGACAGGCTGCACAGGAGCCTCCGGCATAGGTTGAGGTTGAGGCTGCATAGCCATTTCCGGCATCGGAGAAGGAGTCGGATTATCCAATACTTTCTGAGCTGCCGAATTATCGCCGCCATCCTGCTGAGAACTGAAAATATCATAAAGCGACTTGGCGAAATCAAGAGGGTACAACTGTATGATAGTAGAATCTACAAGTTCACCGATCTGCAGGCGAAATTCCACTTTAACAAACGTTCCCTGCATATATGAATCCATGCCGCTTTCCTTAAAGGATTCCATATTAATAAGGTTAGCGCTCGGGGGACTGATATCAATCTTCTTGCCAAGCATGGAAGAAAGACTGGTTGCGGATGATCCCATCATCTGATTCATCGCCTCAGATATAGCACTTAAATGCAGTTCTCCGAGTTCACCGTCAGTATTGGAACCATCACCGCCCATCATAAGATCGGTAATAATCTTAACGTCTCTTTCCTGAAGTACCAAAATATTAGAGCCGTCAAGACCTACGGTATATTGAATCTGTATAAATACACAAGGTCTTGGATAATCAGCTATAACCGTATCCCAATTAGCAAGTGATACTCTGGGGGTTGTAATATTAACTTTCATGTTGACCAACGAATACAGTGTTGTTGCACTTGTACCCATACAGATGTTGGCCACTTCTCCTATAGCGTCTTTCTCAATATCCGTCAAAAGACTCTCATCGATAGCACCGGAGGATGATGCACTATTATCAGCGGAAGCAGCTCCGCCATCGTCATCAAGATTCATTCCGCTAAGCAGCGCATTTATCTCGTCTTGAGACAACATTCCGTCCATTTCTATTCCTCCTCCTCTCTGTAGATTGATGTAACTCTAACCGCATAATTATCTCTTTCGGTTCCAGGAACCGCAGAAAATTTCTTTATATTGCCGACATATACATCCAATTCATTGTCGGTTCTTGTTCCAAGTCGTATTATATCTCCGACCTGAATACTCATAAATTCACTGATGAGTACCTGGCTCTTACCAAGTACCGCCTTAACGGGAACATCAACCTTACGAAGCAAAGCTTCAAGATATTCCGACTGACTATCTTCGTTATTGGTAACCATACTTGTAAACCAGAATTTGGTATTTAACTTCTCAATAATCGGTTCAAGTGTCATAAACGGAAGACAAATATTCATAAAGCCTTCTACTTCGCCCAATTTTATATTCAACGTGACAATTGCAATCATTTCATTGGGTGCAATTATCTGTGCAAACTGTGTATTGGTCTCAATTCGCTCCAGTACAGGCGAAATATCAAGAACATTTTTCCAAGGTTCTCTCAAAAGCTGTGTACATACCACAAGTATCTTATCTATTATTCCCAGCTCTATCTCCGAAAAATCTCTCATCTTTTCGAGGCTGGTACCCTGACCACCTAACATCCTGTCGATAAATGCATATCCAATATTGGCTGTCATTTCAACAATGATATTACCAACCAACGGCTGAAAATTAACTATTCCAAGTATTACAGGATTGGAAAGGGCATTTGAAAATTCCGAAAAAGTAACTGTTTCCGAACTTGCAACGCTTACCTGAATGTTCTTTCTGAGATAAACCGGCAGATTCGTTGATATAAGTCGGCTGTAATGTTCAAATATTAATTCCAATGTTCTCAGGTGTTCTTTTGAGAACTTCGCCGGTCTCTTAAAATCATAGTCCTTTACAATTTTCTCATCCTGTTTTGAAATCTCCTGCGCATCAACTTCGCCGGTTGACAAAGCTTTGAGCAGGTTATCAATCTCGTCCTGTGAAAGGACCTCTCCCATCTATCTCACCTCCTTTATCATCTCTTGAATCAGAAGGATATTAACTGAAGATTATTGAGCTGAATGATACATCAAATATCATATCAGAACCATAGAGTTCCTGAACTTTCTCAAGAATCTCTTCCGCCATCTCATCCTGAGACACCTGTGCTTCAGCAAGAGTATAGCTTCCTATTACTTCAACAATCTTACCTTTAATTAAACTTTCTTTTGTAGAAAGATCTCCGAATTCAGCAAAATCCTCATGTTTGTTGTTAATTGAGAACGATACGGATACAACACAGTAATGTTCCTTATCATCGGTACCGTCTTTCATGAGTGCGATAGTCATTGTATCCTGAATCGTATATACATCCGTATCTGCGAGGGATACTGCAGGCGCATCACCGCCTTCTTTATCAAGCTCTATACATAAAATAGATGCAATGTCGGTTACAATCTCCGCAGTCTTCTGATTTGTCTTCAAAACAGAAAACATCATTATTGCCGTCAGTGCAATATTGACAATCAGCAAAGATAAGATAATTAACGACAACAGATTTTTTTTCATATGACTCATTTCCCCCACTGCTAATATTGACTAAGTGAATTATATATTTTGATTTCAACACGCCTGTTAAGGGCTCTTCCTTCAGGTGTGCTGTTATCGGCAACGGGAACATACTCTCCGCGGCCGGAATGTTTTATCTGAGCCGGATCAAGGTTTGTAGTTTCAATCAGATAATAAAATACCGAAAGTGCTCTTGCATCCGAAAGTTCATTATTGCTGGGGAACTCCGTACTGTTAATCGGAACCGAATCCGTATGTCCTTCAATCTCGATAGTTCCCTCCGAATATCTTTCAAGAATGACACCCACCTGATCAAGAACCGCATATGCGCTGTCGGAGAGTTCCGCACTTCCCGAATCAAACAAAAGTGCTCCGTTCAATGTAAGCTGAACATATGAAGATGTATAATCGAGTTCCATCATATCATCCATGCCGGCTTCTTCTATTGCTTCGCCGATTTTTTCAGCCATTTCTTCCGAAGCTTCAAGCTTCTCTGCCTCTACCTCCGCCATTGCATCGCTCTCTTTGTCCATCTCTTCACCGTCTTCGGATTCGGCAGTTTTACCGGTTGAATTAATATATTCATCCAATTCATTTAACTGGCTTACACCGTTACTTATCAATAATCCGTCGCCTATAGACAATGCTCCCGACGTAAATACGGAGAAAGTCTGAGAAAACGAAGCTGCAACTTCTTCAAATTTCTTTTCATCAACAGATGACATTGAAAACAAAAGAACGAAGAAACACAGCAGCAGATTCATAAGATCCGAGAACGTCGCCATCCACGCAGGGGATCCGGGTGCCGCCTCTTCCTGTTTTTTCTTGGCCATTATGCTTCACCGCCTTCCGCATTCTCACTCTGAGGTCTGTCCTTAGGAGCGAGGAAGGACTTCAGCTTCTCTTCAATTACACGAGGATTCTCGCCTGCCTGTATTGAAAGAAGGCCTTCTATCATAATTGTCTTAACAGTCATTTCTGCATCATTGTTGGCACCGAGTTTGGTTGATGTAGGAGTACATATCCAGTTGGACAGCATTGAACCGTACAATGTTGTAAGAAGGGCAACCGCCATGGCAGGACCGATGGCTGCGGCATCTTCCATGTTCTGAAGCATGTTTACCAAACCGATCAGTGTACCGATCATACCCCAGGCAGGACCCATAGATCCCAAATCCTGCCAGAATTTAATATTCGCTTTATGTCTTGCCTCGGTACAATCAAGTTCCGTCTCCATAATAGCTCTTACAAGTTCCGGATCGGTACCGTCGACAATAAGCAAAATTCCTTTTTTAAGGAAATCATCATTTATATCACTTGCAGCCTCTTCAAGAGAAAGAAGACCTTCTTTTCTTGCTACATTCGAAAGATCGATTATCTTCTTAATAATCTCGGCAGAATCCAGAGGCTGAGTTTTAAAAATAAGCTTAATACTCTTAAGTCCGGTTGTATATGATTTGAAGGTACACATGACAAGAGTCGCACAGAAAGCGCCACCAAATGTAATCAAAACCGAAGGTACATCCAAAAAGTGAATAATGACGGAAAAATCAAAACCGCCGTCACCGTATGTAATACCGAATATTACAAGAACGAAGGATATGACCATTCCGAGCAAAGATGCTAAATCCATATTAAATCTCCATTATTTTCAAATGCTGATTGCCTTCTTCCGTGTAAAAACGACAGGCAAGCCAAAACACCCTTTTTATACGATATCTGCGCACTTATACACGCAATACTCCGTTCATAATTTTACACTTTTTTTAACATATTGTCTACAAAATGTTGTGTTTACATAAAATTATTGTCAAATAATTAGTTTTAATAAAAAGCCAAAAGGTTATGACTTATGTTTTTGCATAAGCCATAACCGTTCAAATCAAAATCAGTTGTAATAATTTTACTATCTCTTCAGATTTACAAGTTCCTCAAGAAGTGTATCAGAAACCGTAATTATTCTCGAATTGGCCTGGAAACCACGTTGAGTGGTAATAAGCTCGGTAAATTCGCTTGAAAGATCAACGTTACTCATTTCCAAAACACCTGTCTGCATATAACCGCCGTCACTGCTTACATCCACACCGATTCCGTCAAACTCACCTGAGTTAAGTGTTGCACTGTAAAGGTTGTCGCCCTGCTTTTCAAGACCGGCCGCATTGGAGAACTTGGCAACCGCAATCTGACCGAGCAGTTTTGTCTGACCGTTATCATACGCACCGTATATAAGACCGTTGTTCTGTATTGACACGCCTGTCATATTACCCAGTGCACATCCGGTTCCGAAGCCCTTTGAATCACCGCTTGTTGCGCCTATTGTAGAGGTCTTCTCATTGTTATAATTGATTGAATCGCTCATATCAATAGAGATTACTTCAAACGGATTCTGCTTATCCGCCGTCTTGGGCGACATAAAGAAGTTAAATGACTGAATCTTATCCGAACCGTTAATTCCGACGAATTTACCTGATGCCTGGTCGTATGTAATCTTTACAGCACTTCCTGCCGGCTGTACATATCCGTTAACCGTAAGAACCTTACCCGTTGTGTCAAAAAGATTTTCCGGAGCTGTTGTAACCGGTGTTGTTGTACTGTCTGTCACCTTTGTATACTGTCCGAAAGGAGATCCTGCAAGAATACTTCCGATTGTAACCGGTCCTTCTGTTGAAGTTGTACTGTCATATGCACTGACAGTAAGGTTTAAAAATCCCGATGCGGAATCAAATCCGAAAGCTGCGGCATAAGCATCTGCGAGTTCTGCTGCCCCCGCATCGGTCTTAAGCGTTCCGTCATTATTCAGGAAATTGGACGGAGTAATTGAATTGTAAGTTGTTCCTTCAATATCAAGCGGTGTCTGAAGAGTAAGTTCACCCGTCGATGAATTCAGCGAATAACCGTCCAAAAGAGTATATGTAGCTTCTTTTGTTGCAAAAGATGTTGCACCGTCACTGTTATTTCCTGTATAAACAGTAGCATCAAATTCATCAAGAACGCTGTCATTATTACTGTCGAGTACGTCCTTAAGGGAAAGGATATAACTACCCTCTTCATCAGTACCGTTAATTGCAAATTTGGCTGTATATGAATATCCGAGATTGTCATAGAACGAAAGGCTGACTGCTTTACCTTCATTACTGATAACATTGGGATCATACTTATCAAGAATACCGGTTATTGTTGCTTTTTCGGTAGCCTTCGGAGGACTTGTAAGATTAGCTGCAGACAATATCTGAAGTTTTGAAACGGTATCCTGCTGTATATTAATCTCGCCCGTATCCTTATCTGTAACCGGCTGCCATCCCATTACGTTGTAACCTGTAGAACTCATTGCAAGGTTACCTGCGGCATCTACATAGAAAGAACCGTCTCTGGTAAAGAAATTGCTTGTTCCGTCACTTACCACAAAGAATGATTCGCCCGTAATCTTTAAGTCAAATGCATTTCCCGTAGTCTGAGTTGAACCCTGTGTAGTTATGGCTGTTGAAATAGCTCCGCCTGTTACACCAAGACCAATCTGCTTGGCATTGGTACCTGCAGTACCTGTAGTCTCATTAGGTCCGGAAGCCTTCTGAGTCGTCTGATACATAAGTTCGGAAAAGGTAATTGATTGCGATTTGTATGCCACGGTATTAACATTGGCTATGTTATTACCTATAACGTCCATTTTTGTCTGATGTGTTTTGAGTCCGGATACACCGGAATAAAGTGATCTTAACATATGCTAATCCTCCTATTCTTCAGGCTCGGTATTGCTTTCATTGTCATCACTTCCCAGTACCGAAAGAAGTTTATTATAATATTCATCTATTTTTTCATATACGGAATCCTGCAAAAACGTCTTCTGATACGGAGTCATTGCATATGCAATATCTCTGATTTCTCTGATAGCCGCCTCATCCGCAGCCGACACATTTTCAAGAGCCGAAAGTTTTTTAAGTTTGGCCGCAACCGAAGAAGCCAATTCGTATGCCTCCATATATTCCGGACTTGCAACCGTATCAAGATCTTTAACGGAATAAAGAGAATCATTAATCGAAAGATATGCCTCATCCTCTTCATAGACAACATAATCAACCTTGCCGGAAATATAATCCGTGTTGCCTTTCTCATTGGTGACTTTCATTATTACATTTTGGCCGACCAGATCCTGAGCTTTGATATTACTCATATCATTCCCGATCTCCTGAATCTCCGATACCTGTGTAAATGTTGCATATTGGCTAACCCATTCAGTGTTGGTAGTCGGTTCCAAAGGATCCTGATTCTGCATTTCCGCAACAAGAAGATTAAGAAATGCCTCAGAATCAATATCTGTAGATTTACTTTCTTTTGAATTGGCAATCGATCTTGTTGAAGTAGTAGAAGTAATTAATTTGCCATCCGAATAATTTGCCATTAAACTCATATCTTCATCTCCTTGGTTATACTCTGTAATCCATGCTGTTGCCTTCAGCTTCCATCATCTTTGCGGTGACGACTTCGTCTTCCTCAAGTCCTTCTATTCCATCACCTGCAAGTACTTCTCGAATGTTCAGTCTTCGCAATGATTTATGAAGCGCATCTTCAACTTCTTCCTGTGTTTCGTTTCTGTCATTCCCCTGTTCCAGATTCTGTTCCAAAGAATGCGACTCTACGGAAACCTCTATGGAAGTAACTTTAACACCCTGCATCTCAAGATTCTGTTTAACAGCCTCTATCTGCGACTGAAGTGCCGCCTGAACAGCCTCATTCTGAGTTGTCATAAATACGGCAACTTCGCCTCCCGCTCTGCCTGTCACGGACAGATTAACGGTTCCGAGATTCTCCGGGTTAAGCTGCATCTGAAGATTAGTCATATCCTGCTTGAAATTAAGTTTAATCTGATCTTTTATCTGATCGATAATATCCATTTTTTCCAGCATGTCGTTTCTTTGAACTGCATTATTCCGATTAACTTCTTCGATGCCTCTGTTAAAATCTTTGTCAACGTCCGAAACCGAATTATCCGCGGTCATATTCATTGCATCATGCGTTTTCTCAGATTCTCTTTCTCCGCTTTTCTCTTTATCATCTTTAGAAGAATCATTATTTCTCAGCTGAGGTTCATCCTTGACAGCGCCCGTATTCTGAGAACTCATTAAATCATCCGACGCGTTTATTTTCGTTACATCCGAATCTGTCGCAGCATAATCTCTGACCTTCGGTGGCTCGATAAGAATTTTATCTTCGTTACCTATGTCAGAAACAACATCCGGTATTTCAAACGATTCGTCGTTTGCCGCGCTCACTACGAGATTCTTCATCTCGTCAGGTGTTATACCGAGTTCCCGAGCACTTTGCTCAATACTGTTATTGATTAATTCCGCAAGTTCCAGACTCAATGACGAAAGATTTTCATCTGTAATAAGTTCCAGCGAATCACCTTGGGAAAAAATCTCAGCAACTATAGCGGGAATATTTTCCGTATTACATAAATCAGCAGCTCCGAATCCGAGTTTTTCGAGGATATCTATAAGTTCTTCCTCACTTATTCCCAGTTTCTTTGCTGCTTCGTTAGTTACTCTATCCTTAAGCTCGCCTGACACCTCCTGCTGCTTTGAGCCGTCCCGGTCAGCCACATCCTTGTGGTACGCGCTTAACGAATCGCCGTTATTTTCTTTTTTTTCATCAATACCGCTTTTAACGGTTGTGACTTCCTCATATTCCGAATCATTATTATCGGTTATATATGATGTATTTTCTACTGCCCTTACATTTACCGGATTGGGAAATTCTTTCCCCGTTTCGTTGAACAATTCGGTAAAATCAGGTCCCGAGGAATTCTTACCCCGCCCCTCTTTATTAAGAACATTCATCATATTGAAACCGTCTGTAACAGGATTTACCGTCATATATTTCTCCTTTGTACATCCGTTGTCTAAATGATAAGTTTCAATTTATTAAGTTAATATTTATATCGGATTATGATGCTAAAACTTTAGTAAAGTTTTATTAAAACATATGGATTTCGTTATTGGGGATCCATTATTTTTGTAACCAGTGCCGCATTATTCGGATCCATTTCCCCAAGAATTGCTCCTCTCTCCTCCGGTTCCATTGCCCACAATATCTGACCGACCAGTTCAAGATTATTGGTCATCGAATCAAAAATATCCGCAGCATCCTTCGGATCCATCGAAGAATATGTCTCGGCATATGATTGCATCAAATCGTCTGTCTGCTGCTGGGTAAGTACCTGTGAATACAAAAGTTCGGCCGTAGTGGGATCGATGGACTGATAATATTCAAGAAATGCTTCTGCACCCGGTCCGTTATCGGCATAGACAACTTCCTCGTAAAATTCTGTCTTTATTCTCTGGAAATCAACCTGTTGTTCTTCAAAGGTCTGTAACCGTTCCACTTCTGCCTTAAGAGTCTCTATCTCTGTTAAATTGGTGGCATTGGCCGTCTGCGCACTTGCAAGTTCCATTTCAAGAGCTTTTATCTGATTAACCGCATCCTCCAGCGAAGTATAACCGTAATATGCCTCTTTATCGTCCGTCTCCGTAACTACGCTTCCCGGTAAAATAAGATTAACTACGGGAATATCCTTTATTGCGGGGGCAAGAACATTGGAACCGATTCCGCCGACATCCATTTTTACCACCACTATTACTATAGCTACCCATATTGCTATAATAAATAAAGTTACAAGAAACATTGAGATACCGCCTCCCGGAGCATCATCATCAAGTTCTGCTTCCTGATCGGCAAGTTCTCTTGCTCTCTTCTTTACCTCTTTTTTTTGATTCTTCTCATCAGTTTTAAGCTTTTTACGCTCATCCTGTATTTTTTTCTTTTCGGCTTTTATATCTTTTTCATCTGCCATAGCTTCGTCCCTTTATTTTCTGTTACCGTACACATAACTTGTAAGTTCATCGATTTCTCCGGCTTCCCTGGCACTTTCCCCTTTTAAAAAATCATCATATGCCCGTTCCCGAAGTTTCTCATGTATTTTTCTTTCCTGTATTGCCTGTTGCATCCTGATTCTTGCATTTTCCAGATTTTTCTCTGCCGCCCGGACTCTTACTACCTGACTCTTTATCTCATCTTCAAGATACTTTCGCATTGCAGTATTCTCTTTAATAGCAAGTACGTCCAGTTTAGTAAGTCGCAGTCCGGTACCTTCCTCTGTAACCAGTGCCAATCTGTCTCTGAGCATTTCCAGTTTTTCTTCTTCTTCGTCAAGTTTTCTTAGCATAAGAGCAAAATTCTGTTTTTCCTGCTCCTCAAGCTTTTCCTTTATATTCAGAATATTCTGCATTCGATAGCGAAACTTGGCCATTTAGAAAAGCTCCTTCATCATCTTAACGGATGTATCAAATTCAAATTTCTCATTTACGTCCTGCATAAGAAATTCGTTCACCGCATTAATTTTTGAAATTGCATAATCAATTTCTGCATTCGACCCCTTTTTGTAGGCTCCGATATTAATAAGATCCTCTGATTCCGAATATGTTGCAAGAACGTTTTTTAATTTACCTGCTGCCGCCTTATGTTCCCCGGATGCAACCATCGACATACATCTCGAGATTGATTGAAGTACATCAACCGCCGGATAATGGTTCTTATGTGCCAGCGATCTTGACAACATAATATGTCCGTCCAAAATACTTCTTGCCGTATCCGTAATGGGTTCATTAAAATCATCACCGTCTACCAGAACAGCATATAATCCGGTTATCGAGCCCTTGTCATTTCTTCCTGCTCTTTCCAGGAGTCTGGGCATTTCCGAATATACAGAAGGCGGATACCCTCTTGTAACCGGAGGTTCGCCTATCGCAAGGCCGATTTCTCTCTGCGCCATCGAGAATCTTGTCAGATTATCCATCATAAGCAGAACATCCTTGCCCATATTACGAAAATATTCGGCAATGGCAGTTGCGGTCAAAGCTGCTTTTTTTCTTTCAAGTGCAGGCTTATCGGAAGTCGCGACCACTACTACGGAACGTTTCAGTCCTTCATCTCCGAGATCGCGTTCTATAAATTCCCTGACTTCCCTTCCTCGTTCTCCGATAAGAGCTATAACATTTACATCCGCTTTTGTATTACGTGCAAACATTCCCATCAGAGTAGATTTACCGACACCGGATCCCGCAAAAATGCCTATACGCTGTCCTTTACCCACAGTAATCAATCCGTCTACCGCCTTAACGCCAAGGGGAAGAACTTCGGAAATAATAGTTCTTGTCATAGCATCCGGTGAAGGAGCTTCTATAGGATATGTCTCATATGTTGTATATTCAAGCTTACTTATCGGTCTTCCGAGTCCGTCAAGAATCTGTCCAAGAAGGAAATCTCCCACTTTAACGCTCAACGGATGTTCTTCGTTTTCAACTCTACAGCCGTGCCCGATTCCCTCTGTCGGTTCATATGGCATAAGCAGCGTCTTGCCGTCTTTAAAACCGACGACTTCCGCCATTATAGAGTGCCTTCCTTCGTCGGTATATATTCTGCACAAATCACCCATTTTAGCATCCGGGCCGTTTGCTTCAAGAGTAAGTCCCACAACATTGGATATCTTTCCTAATTTTCTGTAGTACTGACCGCTTAAGGCTTTATTATATTTATCAAGATTAATCGCATCATTCATAAATTACGTCAGCACTCCATACTGAGAATCTTTAATTGTCTTGTCAGCGAAGACAATTGTGTATCAAGACCAATATCAAAAATACCGCCTTCCGTTTCTATCATGCAACCGTTTTTCGAAAGCGAATGATCTTCAATAATTTCAAGATATTCAATAGGGATTCCGCAGGATTTGGACACCGATTCCTTTTCGGATAATACAAAATCAAAATCATCACCGGAAACATGAATACAATACTTTTTGTTACCATCCATAGTTCCAAGCGCTTTTTTTAATAAAAAAAGAATTGTACTCTTGGAATCAGATAAAGATAATCCCAGTACATGTTCATAAATTTCGGTAAGCTTATCAACCATAGCAGGTTCTATCTCATTTAAAGCTTTATCATATTTATTAATAAGAGCCTCTTCTTTAGCAGCAAAATCCTTATACAATCTCTCTTTTTCATGTTCCAATGATTTAAGGCCTTCTGCTTTTCCTTCTTCAAATCCCCCGGCATATCCTTCTTCGTGCGCTTTTGACTTAATAACTTCCGCTTCTTCCATAGCTTCATCGATAATTGCCCTGGCCTCTTCACGAACATTATTCACTCCGGCAATCTGCTCATTTCCATCATTCGAAGCTTCTTCTCCTTCTTCATCACCGCAGAGCGCTTGCACTACTATCGGATCTATTCCTTCCGAGAACTCCCCCTCTTCAGCAGTCTCCACGTCTTCTTCGGGTATCGGCTGATTCTTCCTTAATTCTTCAAGTTTCTTTCTGATAAGTTCGTTATTATCTATGGTAATTGTTGTTCCTTGCTCAACTACCACGTAACCGCCCTTTACAATATTTTTAGACAACGATTTCGTCACCTCCGCCTCTTGAGATTACAATCTCTCCGGAGTCTTCCAGTTTTCTTATAATATTTACAATCTTCTGCTGTGCTTCTTCAACATCCTTCATTCGCACAGGACCCATGAATTCCATATCTTCCTTAATCATCTGAGCAAGACGCTTAGACAGATTGTTGAAGATTGCATTCTGAACTTCTTCCGATGCACTCTTAAGCGAAAGACCGAGATCGGAATTGTCAACATCACGAAGAACACGCTGAATGGCTCTGTCATCAAGAAGAAGTATATCCTCGAATACGAACATTTTCTTCCTGATTTCGTCAGCGAGCTCAGGATCTTCAATCTCAAGGATTTCCATAATATGCTTTTCAGTACCTCTATCGGTAGAATTCAATATTTCAACAACCTGATCGACACCGCCGATAACCGTATAATCCTGATTGACAAGATTAGCCAGCTTACTCTCAAGTACACGTTCAACCTCTTTTATAACATCCGGACTTGTTCTATCCATAGTTGCAATTCTTCTTGCAACGTCCGCCTGATTTTCGGGAGGAAGCGATGATACTATTGCCGCCGCCTGAGCTGCAGGGAGGTAAGATAAAATAAGGGCAATTGTCTGAGGATGCTCATCCTGAATAAATGAAAGCAACTGAGACGCATCTGTTTTTCTGATAAATTCAAAAGGCTTAACCTGAAGCGAAGCCGTTAATTTACCTATAACATCATATGCCTTGTCTGCACCGAGTGCTTTTTCCAGTAATTCCTTGGCATAACCGATACCGCCTTCGGCTATATACTGTTGAGCAAGACAAATCTCGTAAAATTCGTTTATTACCGTCTCTTTTACCTGAGGTGAAATACTTCTTGTATTTGCAATCTCAAGAGTCAGATCTTCAATCTCTTCCTCCTTAAGGTGCTTAAATACGGTCGCAGACATCTCAGGTCCCAAGCTTATTAATAATATTGCAGCCTTTTGAAGGCCGTTAAGTGAATCGTCAGCCATTAAACAATCTTCCTTTACTAATTATCCCCAATTTTCACTAAGCCAGTTTCTGAGCAGATTAGCTGCTGCTTCAGGATTCTCTTCGACAAATTTCTCAACAATTTTTCGTGCCTCAGATTTATCTTCAACACCGATTTCGTCAAGATTCTCCGCGGGAGTAGATTTCAGTATTTCCTCGATACTGATCTCCTTCTCCTGTTCCGGCTCTTTTGATGTCTTCATTGAACGAAGAATTACAAATGCCAGAAGCGCAAGAATAAGAATAATCAGTATTATTTCAAGGACATCGGAAGCCTCTATATCAAGACCTTCCTTATCAATAAACATCGGTTCGACATAATGTATAATAGTAATATTGTCAACGTCTATACCGGTTGCGGTAGAAACCGCCATATAGAGTTCTTCATCAACCGGAAGTTTTACCTTTTCCTGATTGGCCAACTTATATTCATCCCATGATATTCCGTCAAGCAAGCCCTGCTTCTTAACATCTTCTTCTTTAATCATGTTATAAGTTAATGCCGTAATAGTTATCGAGCACTCATCATACTTAATCGCTCCTGCCGGAATCTGTTGCAAAAGCGAACTCTCATTGGGAAGATAATCGTATGAAGCTTCGGTAACAACACTGTTGGAATATGAATTATCTTCATAATCATATCCTGTCTCCACATTGGAATCTGTACCGGGAACACCACCTGTTCCGCCCGTACTCTGAGACTCGTATATATCTTCGCTCGCCAATACTCCCTGATCCTGATCATCGGCCGGCCAATATAAATGCTCTGCATATTCCGAATAAGAATTATCCAATACAACCTTAGCCGCAATCTCTATATTGGAAAATTCATTGGTTGCGATTAACATATTCTTTACATCTGTTTTCATCGCATTGGCTACCTGCTCGGTAAGAGCAAGCTGAGATGAAGCATTGCCTGTCGAAGATTCTTCATCGGAGCCCGAGAACAGAAGTCGACCATCCGAATCAAGTATCGTAATATTGGCCGTAGTTGAATTACCAAGTCCCGTTGCAATAAAACGGGCCATAGCTGCAGCTGTATCCGTAGTGCACTCCCCGGAAAGTTCGAGAATGACACTTGCGCCTTTTTCTGTATTTTGAGCAATTAAGGTTCCGTCATCTTCGGGAACATCAAGAATAACTGTCGCATTTTTTACAAAACTGTATGTCTCAAGAGAATCCCTCATTTGAGATTCAAGATAAACAACATAAAGTTTCTGCCTGTCAGACTCTGTTGTTGAAAATCCGCTGCTTGTTACATTCTCTATTCCGAATGATTCACTGTAAATATTATGTGTTCCCAATGCAAGATTGGCGGCGGATAAATCATCCTTGTCAATCTTTATCTCAAGTCCGTCGTCACTTGTCTGATAAGCTATATTTTCACCTTCGAGAACAGCTATTACCTCACTTGCTTCCGTCGCATTCTGAGCAGTATAAACAGTAGTATAAGTAGGCCTTGATACTATGAAAATTAATATTCCGAAAGCTGCTATCGCACTCACCGCCAGAATAATAATTGTTCTTTTCTGACGTGCGGTAAACCTTTCCCACCAGTTCATAAATTTTGACGGTAGGCTTTTAAACCAAGCCAATAATTTGTCTACCATAATCTAAAACCCCGTTAAATCTGAGTATTCATTATTTCTTTATATGCTTCAAGGAATTTATCCCTTACAGCAACCGTATATTGTAACGTTGTAGATGCTTTCTGAAGTGCTATCGCAAGATCGTGCGTATTATCAGTCTGGCCCAAAGCAAGCTTAATCTCTTCATTTTCGGCCTCGGAGAGATAGTGATTGGTTGTATTTATATTTTCCAAAGCTGAATTGAAAATAGCACCGAATAAATCATCGTTATCCGAATTACTTCCGTGAACGGCAGACGGATTAACTTTTCCGTCAATTCCTTTTACCGGCTCAATAGTATGAGAATTCATTATAAAAGATGCGGTTGGTTGAATCATCTCTAATTACCCCTTTAAATAAACTTACGATTCAAGAAGACTTAATCCCTTCATTGCAACTGATTTACTTGCGGAAAAAGCGGTTGCGTTAGCTTCGTAAGCCCTCGAAGCGTCAATAAGATTGGTCATCTCGGTAATAGTATTAACATTGGGATATGTAACATATCCGTTTTCATCAGCATCAGGATGGGAAGGATCGTAAACCATATTCATTTCGGTTGAATAGTCTTCGCTAATCTTAGAAATCTTAACGCCGTATCCTATTGCATCATCACTGACAATATTTTTCTGTGTTCTGCCGTCTCCTACCAGAGAATCGAGCACATGACCAAACGGCCTTGAGTTATCGGTCTCCTGTGTCTCAAAGGTTACAACCTTTCTTCTGTACGGAGTACCGTCGGCAGTTCTTGTTGTATTTGCATTGGCAACGTTCTCCGCAATGGTATCCATTCTGTATCTTTCTGCCGACATACCTGTTGCGCTTATATCAAAAGCCGTAAACATACCCATATCCGTATCCCCCTATTTATTTCATAACAGATGCAAGATTACTGAATTCTTTTTTTACACTGTCCATAATCGCATTGTATTTAATCTGGTTCTCTGCAAGATATACATTCTCCGTATCCGGATCAACATTATTCTTATCAAGTCTGTACGAGAAATCCGCACTCTCCGTATACACCTCGGGTGTAATATGATTCAGATTAAGATTGTAAACCTTTTCATCCATTGACTCATATCTTGTATCACGAAGGGCTCTCGCAAGTTCCGCTTCAAATGCAACATCCTGTCTCTTATATCCGGGCGTATCCGCATTGGCAATATTATTGGAAATTGCGGTATTGCGAAGCCATGAAGCATCTGCAGCCTTATCAAGTACGTTAATATAATCAAAAATATTGGTATTTTCCATACAGGTCCTTTCCGGCAGTTTTACATAACTACCCTTTTTTATTATATTAATCTGGTAAAAAAACACAAGGGATTTTATACAAAAAACCCCAACATATTGATATTTTGAAAAAATGTTACCACAATATGAGCCTCTGTTTCTTCACCTCGGTTTTTTGCCCGGTCTTACCCGCCAAGCAAAAAAGGAAGAACCCAAGGGTCCTTCCTTTAAATAATATATCGGATATATTCCAAAAAAATTAAGAAAAACTACTCATTAATTAAATCGTAAACAATCGTATTGGTAACCTTTACATAAGTTCCGCGCATACCGGCGCTTCTTGTTTCCAGCACCTTGGCGCTCTCAAGTTTTTTAAGGGCATTTACGAATATTGATCTTGTTATACCGGCTTTGTCGGCAATATGGCTTGCAACAATAAGGCCTTCGTCTTCTACAAGTTCATCAAAAACATAAAGAAGCGATCTTTTTTCGGTTGCTGTAAGTGTTGATACAGCATTTCTGACAGCATCGTGTTTGCGTTCATCTTCTTCCAGTTCATTATATTCCGAACGCATCATCTCCAATCCGACTACAGTAGTCCCATACTCGGCAACAATAATATCGTCTATCTCATATTCGGAATTATTTCTGTATATGAACAAAGTCCCGAATCTTTCACCTGCGATTTCTATAGGTGAAATAATACTGCTGTATTTCGATGAAAGCGCTGCGGAAAACCCAAGAGCCAAAAGACTGCAGTTCTCTTTTGTTGAAAGAACCGAAAGAAGCCTTTCATTAAATTCTTCATCGACACGCGATCCGATTATCATTGAAACCAGAGTTTTAAGTTCCGGAACGGATGAATTTTTACCGGCTCCGATTACTTTTCCTTTCTTGGTAATAACAAGAACATTGGAATCAAGTACCTGAGCCAGGACTTTACATATATCATTAAAAACAACCTTCGTTGAATTATTATTATGCAAAAGAAAGCCTATCTTACGAGTCTTATCGAGAAGTTTAACACTACTCACCTTTCTCCTCCTTATAATCCGTTACATAGCCACATCCTGTTTCATCAAGACAGGCAGCTTTATTACCTTTTTTAACCATAATAGAGCCACACTGGGGACATTTTTGGTCTATAGGAAGATTCCATGAGAGGAAATCACATTCCGGATAGCCTTCACAACCGTAATATCTTCTTCCTTTCTTAGTCTTTCTGACTATAAGCTCGGATTCACACTTAGGGCATTTTACACCGATTTTTTCAAGAAAAGGCTTTGTATTACGGCACTCCGGAAATCCCGGACATGCAAGAAATTTACCATGAGGCCCGTATTTGATAACCATGTTTCTGCCACATTCCTCACATATTACATCCGTCACTTCGTCTTTAATTTCTACATGGGCAAGGGTCTCCTCTGCCGCTTTGACGGCTTCGTCAAGATCGGGATAGAAGTTGGACACAACCGTCTTCCAGTCAACATTACCTTCTCCTACCTGATCAAGCAGGCTCTCAAATGTAGCGGTAAAGTTAACATCAACTATCGAAGGGAAAGCATCCTTCATCATATTATTTACTACTTCACCAAGATCCGACACAAACAGATTCTTATTTTCTTTAAGTATATAACGTCTTGCAAGAATTGTAGTAATGGTAGGAGCATATGTACTGGGTCGACCTATACCGAGTTCCTCCAAGGTCCTTACAAGGCTTGCCTCTGTATAATGAGCGGGAGCCTGTGTAAAATGCTGCTTTTTATCAAGTGACTCAAATACTATATCCGAGTCTTTACGAAGAAGTTTAAGAAGAGCAGCATTTGAATTCTTCTCTTCATCATTTTCGGTATAAACCTTCATGAATCCATCAAAGGAAATATCCGAAGCGGATGAAGAAAATAATGCATCCCCTGCGGAAATCTTTATACTTACGGTCTCATATTCCGCATTTGCCATGCGGCTTGCCGTAAATCGTCTCCAAATAAGCTGATAAAGTCTCAATTGATCTCTGCTGAGAGATTCTTTTATATTTTCGGGAAGTCTGGAAATATCTGTAGGTCTTATAGCTTCGTGGGCATCCTGAATCTTCTTTCCGGAATTGCCGTTCCCGGTATTCTCACAGACATATTCTGAACCAAAATGCTCTGAAATATATTCCGACGCAGCTTTCACAGCTTCATTTGAGATACGTGTCGAGTCGGTTCTCAAATAGGTAATAATACCGACGGTTCCCTCGCCTTTAATATCAACACCTTCATATAACTGCTGTGCGATACGCATTGTCTTCTGCGTCGAGAAATTAAGAACTTTACTTGCCTCCTGCTGAAGAGTTGAAGTCGTAAACGGCAGTGGTGCTTTTTTTATACGAGTTCCCCTTTTTATTTCTTTAATTACATATTTTGATTTTTTTAATTTTTTCTCAAGATTAACAGCATCGGATTCCGATGAAATCTTCTTGTTACCATCGCCATCACTTACAAACTGAGCGATAAAATTCTTCTTGGTTCCTTTAAGATTAAATGATGCTTCAAGTGTCCAATATTCTTCGGGAATAAATGCACTGATTTCATCTTCCCTGTCACAAATAAGACGGAGTGCAACAGACTGAACACGACCTGCAGACAGTCCTCTCTTAACCTTAGCCCAAAGAAGAGGCGAAATACGATATCCAACCATTCTGTCAAGCATTCTTCTTGCCTGTTGTGCATTAACAAGATTCATATCTATCGAACGTGCATTTTTCAATGAATCTTTAACGGCATTTTTTGTAATCTCATTAAATGTAATCCTGTAAAAAGGTTTATTACATTTGGACAAAGCTTCAAGAAGATGCCAGCTAATAGCTTCACCTTCACGGTCGGGGTCGGTTGCAAGATATATTTTATCCGCTTTTTTTGCTTCTTTTCTTAAATTGGCAAGAATATCGCCTTTTCCTCTTATTGTAATATACTGAGGCTCATAATCATTTTCAGGTTCAAAACCAAGTCGTGATTTAGGAAGGTCACGAACATGACCGTTAGATGCCGCAACTTCATAATTATTGCCGAGAAATTTCTTTATCGTCTTTACCTTCGCAGGTGATTCCACAATAACAAGGTACTTAGCCATTACTTCACTCCCATTTTATTACTCTATTAAATATTCTGTATATTTGAATGTCTTTCAGTAATTCAATATACAACAATTTTAAACTATACATTATTATAACCGCGAATGCAAGAGTAAATCGTGTAGGAGAAATTTCTCTTTAAAAAAAGGCTCTGCAAAATGCAGAGCCTACAAAAATTAATTATTTAATTTTGTCATTAAACCATGCTTCTTTATCATTCCATATGAACATCGAATCATTCGATGAATATCCCATCGGTACAAAATATACCGTTATTTTCATTACTGTATTATCAGGGTATGTAAATGTAATCACAGCATGAAGATCTACTTCTTTAGAATAATCATTAAAATTATCCGTTCCCTTTGATCTTGAAAGCTGTCTTTCATAACAAACAAGCGCATTAACATTGGCATCATTATCTACACCGCATGTTGCAAAGAATAATCTATCAATTTTGTATGCTGTATTACTAGGTGAAGCAGGCATATCATTTCCTTTACAACAGAAGCAAGAAGTATTATTAGGTAAATTATTATTGTCATACAAAGCCCAATCAGCCATCTGATAATTACCGTTACCCGGAGTAAACTCAATCTTTACTGATTTATAATCTCCTTTCTGAACACTGACACCGTTAATCTCACAGAATGAGTCTGTAAGAATATTTTCCTGACTTGCATTTATATATGCAAGAAATACACCGGTACTTGCGCCTTCATCACCTAATCCAATCTTAACCGAATCGGTATGAAGATTTATCTCAAAAGTATCCGTCGGATCATTTTTATTGGTACAGATGATTTTATCACTGTAAGACTTAGCCCAATCCTTATTTTGAGTAGCATTAAGTTTAACACTATACTGGGAACCATTATATGTTAAAACGTAATTATTTTCTCCGCCGGCATTTTCAAGAGACATGACATACTCATTATTAGGATCGTAAATCGAAGAAACAGCATATGTATGATATCTCAAAACATCTATCAGGTTATTACCTGAAACCTGTTCCCCTGAAGAACCTGCTCCGCCGGAGCCTATCAGATTACGAAAATATACATCTTTACCTTCGACTGTCTGAAAAGATGACTGACCGTTGGACATTACAAGGCTGATTGTACAATAATCATCTTCATAGTGTGCCAAATCAACCGAAACGGATGCAATATAATTTGAAACTGCTTCAACGGTGATACTTCCGCCAGCATCAGAATATAAATATAACTGACCTGTCACGTCATCATCAGTTTTTGCAACAAAGAACTTATAAACACAATCCTCATCAAGATATCTATCATGTGTATAAATAGTGGTGAGACTTGTTCCCGATACGGTTGTTGATTCTTCCGCAAGTGTAGTCAAATTAAGAGTCATACCGGAAACAGAATTAACAGAAACAGTCGCATCTATCATAAACTCTTCCATTATCTGTAAGGCATGCTGAGCTTCCGACTGTAAATCAACCTCCAGAGTACCTCTCTGATACAGTCTTGTCGAATTGACAATCAGGTTTCCAATCTGAACCATGACAATGGCAAAAACACCCATTGATACCAGAAGTTCGACAAGCGTAAAACCTTTATTTTTTTTCTTCATGGCATTGTTCCTTTCTAAATATATAGATAATACTTATAAAGCACATGTATACAATTAATTATATGACATATAATGATTAACAGTACCTGTATTAGGGAAAATATCTATAACAATCTTTCTGTCACCTCTCTGAAGCATATACGAACAGGCAGCATTACCCCAAATAGCTTCGTGATATGATCTGGGATAACCATACGTCAAACCACCGGCAGAATTAAACACAAGTTGTTCAATAAAGGTTCCCGTTGTAATATCCGTAAAACCATGTGTTGTATTAAGAGCAGCAGCCATCGTCGTATCGGATCTGGCGTATACATCAATCTGTGAATTACAAATAACACCTGACTCAGTCGAATTAAACAAACCTATCTTGTATTCAAAAGTACCCGTTACACCATCATAAAATAATGTCAGGCAACCGGCCTCAGGTCCTTTGGCCATGGATATCGTTCTTGCTTCTATAATAACAGACTCAAGCTTATTGGCAGCTTTTGAAACATTGGCATTATTAATATACACAGCCGAATATGCAGCAACGCCTACCAAAACAGCCATAACACCCATTGTTACAATAAGTTCAATCAGAGAGAAACCTTTTTTGTTTTTCTTATTAAAAGAATCGTATTTCATAAACCCTCCTCTCCGTTAATCCTTAGACCAACTTACATAAGCAACACAGTTATTAGTCGGATCATCTTCGGTATTGCCCAATGCAAAGTACTTAGCAATAATATCAGCTGTATTGGGAGCAAGAAAATATCCAACGGGTACATACAATGAACCTTGACCGTCAAATACTAAATAACGTGTAGCACTACCGACTTGAATGTCATTTTCTTCAAGATTATTTCTTTGAGCGGTAGTAAGTTTATTTTTGGTGCCATCTTCGGCATTGTACTCGTATACAGTATAATCAGACATTGTATATCCATTAGTACCTTTTATCATACCTACAAACTGATCCCAATCGGATACATTTCCGGAAGCACCTCCGGCAAATTTGACATCACCGTTTCCAATCTGTTTAGTAAGACAAAGGAAAGTCTCAAGACAAGCCTGGTAAGCACTATCCGGCATATTAGACATCTGAGTTGTTCCGTTTTCATTATAATTGATATTACCTGTAGTAAGAAATGTTGTATTATAGTGATCATACTTTAATTTAATACTATGTGTAGTAAGAGCCAGGCAATAATCAAATCCGTTATCAGTTTGATCGGGAAGTCCAACCATATTAAAATAATATTCAGGGCCTTTCATTTTACCATTATCGAGATAGGCTCTCGGATATTCAAATGGATTATTGCCATTACCGTTACCGTTTTGCGTAATATCGGTACGAAATCCGGTTAAATTATCTGTATGCTTTGATTGCTTTGCGTCGGAAACAATAAAATCAAGGGGATTAGAAGAACTTTTATAACCACCACCGAGGTCTATTACATCCCCACTGTTATTTCTTACATAAAGATGCTGTGCAAAAAGAGCTTCAGCCATACTTTCCGGAATAGCATCAAGGCTGTTTTTAATCTTTTCAACATTCTCTTTTATATTGCAATTGTTAGGTACACTACCTACCTGAACAACTCCCTTATCCGAAGCAATCGTTCCGAGTCCACCCGAACCGGCTTTAACAGTACCGCTAAGATTCAATGTTCCGGATACAATAACATACGCTCCTTTGTCTACTATGAGATCTCCGTTAACATTAACATCTCCACCGATATATAATCCTGAGGTATCTTTAACAACAAGATCACCGTCAATAATCGCTTTCGGACTAAGAATAGAAATTGCTCTTCCGCTTGATGCAACAAGACCATTACTATCACCATTCGCATGTCTCATATAAAGGCAACCCGAAAACAAAGTCGTACCGGATTTGTTGCTGGACTGAAGATATTCACCTGCAATTACCGAAAAATCATTTACATCAAAATCTCCGGAATAAGTTGAATTAAAGTTAATCTCCATATCTGTTGTAATAGAAGAATAATAACCTGTTGATGAATCCTGACAAATAAGATTAAGATTTCTTAAAACTACCTGGTTATCTTTAATCTCCAATACGCAATCAGCCGCTTGCGTACCGACAGTAATATCCACACCAGACTGGTTTGAAACTCTGATTAAATCATTTACCTTTGCAGGATCATAAGTTCCGACACCGTTTGATGAAGTAGAACCTCCTATAAGAGCAGCGATATCATGCTTGGCATCATCAATAGAGTCTGCACTTGCAGCAGTCTGCTGTAAGGAAGAAGCTATCTCATCAAGAGAAAATTCATCCGAATAAAAATTATTGGCCGAACCGTATCTCATGGCTTTAGTCTTATAGTTCATATATGCCATATAAAGCATCGATGACCCAAGTATGGCAATAAACGTAACAGCTATAAGTACCGATACCATTGCAGCACCTTTATTATTTTGCTTTTTCATATTACCCTCCTATTTATTCTTTGTTCCCGATGACATACTTACCATCGAATTGTTGTTAGTAAGATTAGTATGATTGCCATCTTCATTTTCGTATAAAGTAACGGTAATCATATAAGTATAATAATCCGAATCAGCTTTTTCCGAAATCGGAAGCAATCTGCACAGAACGTCGTAAGAATTACCCATATAATGAACGTTTGAGAAACACATATATGCCATTGTCTGATTATTATCCTGCCATACAATGGTATTCTGATCGGTAGCAGGAGCTCCTCCGGGTCCCGGCGCTTCAAGATTTGTAAAATAAGCAGCATATTCAGCACATATAATATTATCCATGTCATTTAAAAAAGTTAATGCCTGTGCATTGGTGCAGCTGTTGAAGGATGCTGTAGGGATAACGATTGTAGAGCCACCTGATGTAAACTTAATCTGATTAATACTTACGGCATCTTTTACAACCGCAGCATTCATCTGAGAAAACATAGACACATTCAATGCATCATTATCACATACAATAACATTATCCGATACACTGAATATACCCGAGTTGATAAAATTAAAGAAGGTGGAATCCACAGCCGCGTTGCTCTTGTAATCATCTATCGCAAGAACAATGTCTTCATAATATTTGGAAGCGAATCCTTCCATGAAAGTCTCTGCGACCTCTGTGGCGCAGGCAATCTCTCTCGACCTTTTATTCAATCGCGAAGATGTAATAAAAGTACTGAGTACAGGAAGAACAATAATGCTTAACATGCACATTGCAACCAATAACTCTGTAAGAGAAAAACCTTTGTTATTTTTTCTTTTACTCTTGGGGACTTTTGCAATCTTTTTCATAAATCACCTTTCCGGAAAATAATTCCTGTTTTTCCATACGATTTACTGATTTTTACTGATTTAACAATTTGCTAACATCATATTCCTAAATGTTAACCAATTACTAAGTCAATAAAATTAATTTCCCCGCGGATGCATAAACATCCGCGGTTAAACTAATTATTTGGATATATTATATCACAAATCTTAAATACATACCACTATTCTGTAATATCATCTTCCTGATTATCGGCTTCATCATTAGCTGTTTCATCATTACCGTTGGCATTCTGAAGTAATTCATCAATATCCAAACCTTGCTGAATACAATAATCAAGAGTCCACAATTCATTAGAAGGACCAAAGATACCATACTCTTCATTACCACGTTCATCAACCGGAGGCCAGATAACAAGAGGAATAAATTCTCTGTCATCACCGCTTACGGCATACTGGGCCAATGACATTGTACCGCTCATTGTACCGGTCTCGGGATCAAATTCCAATGAAACATCCGTAAATATCATAGGATCTTCATAATCCAAAATACCCTGAAGCAATTCTTTTGCAATTTCATAGGTACCGTTCTTTGGATATTCCGTGTCTCCTTCATACCAGCCTGTAAGAATAACGTTGTCAATTTCAAAAGAAAGAGTTGTTATATTGGACAAAGCAACATATCCTGTATCGGCATCCGATCCTGCTTCAGCAGCTTCAACATTTCCTCCCGTTTCTTCGGCACCATATGAAGAGGCATTAATAGGAGTCTCGACATTATCACCGAAAGATACCGTTGAAAATCGAAGTAACGGCTCATCTCCCAGCTTCTCTCCTGTCTCTATATCATAATAAGGAACAGTATATTCATATTCAGTGTTCAAGAGAAGCATGGTTGTCTTTTCCTGTCTGATGTCAGCAGGGAAAAGAGCTATGATTTTTTCTATCTCTTCATTATATCTCGCAATTTCTTTTTCATAAAAATCACGATTCTGGTTAAGTTCATTAAGATAATCATATCTTTGCTGAAGAGATACACATTCATCTGTAAGACGTTGTGTCTCAACACGCTTATCCTTAATGTACAGGAAATAAGGCAATACAATTACAGCAACCGTAAGAATAAAAGTAATAAGTTTTTTATCTCTATCTGACATTATTCTTCGCCTCCCTCAGTAGTTTCTTCAGCAGTCTCTTCTGTAATTTCTTCAGAAGACTCTTCTGTCTCTTCATCCGCATCAGGATTAGAAATGTGAAGATTAACAGCATAGGTGATACGAACATATTCCTCTGTAGTATATTTAGAATTAAGTTCGTCATCTTCCGGGTCATACTCTTTAAGTTTTCCAACAAGTTCACCTTCAGCAGGTTCTTCGCGCAGATAAACCGGCTGAAGAAGAGGTTCGCCCGTAGCAGGATCTATAATAGGTTCAAGAGTAATGGGATCAATAACTTCCTCATAACCAACAAGATAATATGTCTTGCTCTCTTCGGTAAATCCTACTATGCTGAAATCGGAAACATAATCAAGTGTAGCCAGAGTAATAAAGTTATCAGCAACTTTATTCTTTGCAATCAAAGACCATGATGTCTGAACCTCAAATGAAACATTACCGTCTACAGCAGAAAAGCTGTTAATATAAGAACCCGTAGGCATCCAAGTCTGAATATCCTGGAATAATCTAAGCACCATTTCGTTATCGGAATGTGTCGATAATTCAAAGTTGTGAGCAACATTGTATTCCAGCTTAGCATTATCATATTCGATTGCTATCTGTTCGATATCGGCTATGGCATCAATATCGGCCTGAAGTTTATTTCTTCGTTCTTCGACTTCTTTATAATCAAGAAAAGTCTTAATAGTCCATCCTGCCATACCAATGAAAGCAAGAACAAATACAGCCAGCATGAACTTGAAAACCTGGCTTGACGAAACCGAAACCTTAGAACCGCTTTCAGTTTTAACCGTAAGTTCCATGGGATTAATGACAGCACCGATATTGGGAAGGTAACGAAGTACTTCTTCCGCGGTAAGCGATGCCTGTCCCTTAACCTGAACACCGCGAAGAGACTCGAAATGCTTAACTTCCGCACCAAGTTCTCTTTCAAGAATCTTCTCTATTCCGGCGATTGAAGAACCTTCACCGAAGATTCTGATGCCTTCAAGATCTGCTCCTTTATTCTTTGTTCTGTAGAATTCCGCAACTTTACCAATACCCTGAACAAGATACTGAACCGTAGCGGCATATTCATCGGCAGATACATGCTGATCAAGAAGGGTTTCGTTGGAAAGAAGTGTCTTGGCATCTTTCTCGGAAATCTTCTTAACATCCATAAGTGAGTTGATAACAGCATTCTTACCATATGCAACATTACGCTGAAGAACAACCGTACTTCCTCGCATGATATTAACATAAGTAGAATCCTTCTCTACCTGAAGTACCATCTCGGTATGTCCGGGATTCATCTGAATCGAAAGAAGCTGAATAATAGAGTTACCGAAATAATCAACATTCTTTACAGAAAGCCTTAATTCATCGGCGAGCTCATAATAACATCTTATTAGGTCACAAGGAGCAGCAACAGCATTAATACGAAGTTTGTGCTCACCATCCATCGTAGTGAACTCTTCAAGTACGGAATATGCAAATGAATAATCATTAGCATTACTCATCGGGAAATATTCTCCCGAATTAGCCTGAAGAATACTCTGTAATTTTCTGGGGTTCTTAATAAACGGAACCTCCACATCCTTGTTTGCAATCTTCTTGCTGGATACAGTAAAGATTACATCTTTGGCTGTAAATCCTCTTCCGAACATAGCCTGTCTGATTGCTTCGGAAATTGCCGTAATATCCACAAGATAACCATCATTCACACTGTTGTCAGGTGTAGAGATTTCTGCGGCATTACTAAGACTTACTGTCGTATTGTTGATAGTGACTACCTCTGCAATTCTGATAGCTTCATTACCAACATAGATAGACAACATCTTATTTGCCATCTTTTTACTCCCCTTTCTAGTGAGTTTTGTTTATTTAATAATTCGGCAAGCCGAAATATTAGCATTAATTACTCAGCCGTTCAAAGCAGCTGAAAAATATCCGAAATACCAGTCCGAAATCATATTGCCGTAGCACATACAAATCACCGCTGCCAAAGCAAGATACGGTCCAAACGCAAGAAATGTCTCTTTTTTCGAAATCTTCATCCTCACCGTATGAATCACCGATCCCAAAATACAACCTATAATAAGGCAAAGGATATCCGATTTCCATCCGAGCAAAAGACCTATGCCAACCATCATCTTGGCATCTCCCAGACCCATTCCTCTTCCTTTGGTAACCAAAAATATCAATGCCAGCAATCCGCTTACAAGTATTCCTCCCACGGCGTAACTACTCCAAGCATGATAGTCCGTAATAAGTCTTACTATTCCTATAACCAATAACATTACGGAAAAAATCCCCGGAATCTCATATACCTGTAAATCAATCTCGGCAACAATAATCAGCACCAAAGAACATACGCAATACAAAACAATGGTCAGTATATCCGAGTTGTTATATCCGATCAGAAGCCACAGTATACCTGCAACAGCCGCCATAAGCAAATGCCCCGACGAGAAAAATGACATACTCACAGGAGTCCTGATAAAATAATCCAAATCGGCCGGATTACTGCTGTCGCCTTCCGCGGCGATATCGAAATCCTCTTTCAGATAATGTGTATTCAGATATCTGCCTGCAATAATATCCGCCAGATTTCCAAAAACAAATCCCAATATTAACATAATTACAAGAGTAACCGAATTCACATTAATACCTATCCAATTTCTGCACGCAAAAAAACACAATACTGCGATTACAATAGATTATACCAAACATCAATGAATTAGTCTATTAAATTTTTTTCTCTACATTATCTCCCATATCGTCTGTATTATTTTCTTTATCATCCGAACTCTCTTCCGTAACCGATTCTTTTTTCCTCACCAGTTTCAAAAGACCGAGCATTACAAGAACGGCATATATCATACAGGCAACAATTGTAATAATCATGCCTTCGTTACTGCCCTTTGCAATATATTGAAATACTATCTCATGTTCTCCCGGAGTAAGCATAACTCCAAGAAACGCATCTTCAATAAGTTTAAGTTTTTCTGCCTTGTATCCGTCCACATAGACATTCCAGTCCTCATCATACGGGATCGAAGTAAACAGTACAGGCCTGTCTTCCGTAGCAATTACGGTACCGGCAATCAGATCTTCTCTATAGGAAGAAATATTAAAACTGTTTTTCCCAAGATCGTCACCGAGGGAAGACAGCATATCAATATCAACATTACTGTAATAAATCAATTCCCTGTTGTAATAAAAATTCGATCGTGAACTGTCCGTGGCCAATAACATCATATAATAATCATCATTTGAATCATCCGGAGAAAAGAAATATTCAATAAATGACTCTGAAACCACCGTACTCTCTCTAAATCCTATATGATCGCATGCCACATACGGAAATCCGGAAAAGCAGCCCGGAATG
The DNA here is from genome assembly GCA_045639745.1 of Lachnospiraceae bacterium. Taxonomy (GTDB): domain Bacteria; phylum Bacillota; class Clostridia; order Lachnospirales; family Lachnospiraceae; genus NK4A136. The sequence continues at coordinate 143,989 of JAZUDQ010000046.1, forward strand.
TCATATTGAAGACATGCATATACCGGCCTGCCTTCATCTTTTACATGAATGGTAACACTTGCATTCTGAGCTATAGATGAAAACTGTGAATACATTACATATGATGTATCAGATTCTGCACTGTCAAAACTCGCGCGTTCCAGATTATTCAAATCATAAGAAATATCCGATACGGGCACCGGTTCATATAAAGAATATGTCTCGTCAGTAAAACAATTCACAAGACTTTCCTGATTTATAAACGGATCGCAGCCTGCCTGATAATCAAGTACTGAATTACTTACCATATATCCCAGGCCAAGGACATTTTCTTCCGATAAAACAAACCATTCTTCGTCAAAATCGGAGTCATTATTTGCAAGATCAATATAAGGAACAGACGCATAATATTTTACACCGAACAGCATATTAAACACCGGGGTATTACCGTAGTTGGATATAAAACGATTGCCGGAAGCAAGTCCGAGGTGATTAACCGCACGTCTCAGATTATAATTATCCGATGAGGAAAAAGTCACAAGCGAATTGTAATCAAAAAGGCAAGCCGAATTATAATTCAAACCATTATGAACAATAACTCTGTAAAAGCCTTTATCAGCTGCCCGAATTGAATCTATTGCTTCCCCTTCATCATAAATAAAATGATTGAATTCATTTTCGGTTATATATGAAAAATTCGAATTATCAATTATCATATTACCGTTTACAACAATTTCAATGAACAACAAAAATATCGCTGTAATTTTTATAAGTTTCTTTCTACTTGAAAAGCGAAGCAGCATAAATATTCCAAGCCACAAAAAAATAAAAAGAAAATTAACAAGCATTCCGGTCTGAGTATTGTTTTTTAATCCCGGAAATACCGTATTCTGAATCGGAATCATAAGCGAATAGAATGACACTAATATCACGGCATACAAAAAAACATGCCCGATCTTAATATCTTCAATAAATGAAATCTCCCTGACAGCAATCGAAAGAATAATAAATACAAAGCAGAAAGCAAATCTGTATGCATAAAAATTGGGATAATCAAATGCATGCATGAATTCGTAAAGAGGCTGCCACATCATGACTATAACATATATGGCTGTTACAATCCCAAAGGAAAGTTTTTCCTTAAATAAAATCTTTTTATTAAGAAAATAAAAAGGAAAAAGTAAAAGAGAGATAATACCGCAATACAAAATAGGCGTCGCATTGTCTATTCCCTGCATCGAACCAATAAACATTGAATTGACAATATCAAGAACGGTAACAGACAATGACTCAAATACCGCATTATCCGAAGCCATATTGGAATAAAGGAAAAATACGGCCGGCAAAAGAACCGCCATACAGCAAAGAGCTGCCAGCAGCACGGATAATCCAAAAAGAAAGCATTTCTTTATTATTATGGGAATACTTTTTTTAATATTATCCGAATAAAAATATAATAAACAGACAACAAAAACTATTGCGGTAAATATACCGACCATATAGGCCATATAAAAATTGGTTATGAAAATATAAGCATAACAGAATATCAAAAGAAGATATTTATTTTTTTCTATAAGATCTTTTATTAATATCACGAGAACGGGAAGCATAAATAATGCATCAAGCCACATGAAATTGAAATGGTTGGCGACAATAAAACTGCAAAGGGCGTATAATAACGACGAAAAATATGAAACAAATTCATCTGCCTTAAGGAATCTGTGCGCATAAATACAAAAGAACAGAGAAGCAAGAGAAATCTTGATTGTAATAATTCCGAAAGTTACTGTGGATATGTGTCCCGGAATAATCACATATAAAATATTAAGAGGAGAAAGACAGTAATAAGCATTATTAAGAGCCGTTCCCGATCCCATATATAAAGAAAAAGAATACCATATACTCTCTCCGTTTTTTATGTTATTAAAAAACGAACCGATAAAGTCAATATATTGCATATACGCATCCCCGTGAAGAATTGTATAATTACCGGTGCCGGTAACATTGCAAAACGACATTATAATCAGAAATAATACTGCCGATGTAATCGCCGAAAATACAGGAGTCATTTTTATAATCACTTCGTTTTTTAATCTCATAATATCTCCAATCCGAATGTACAAATACTTATTTTCAAAAAAAAAATGGCCAACTGACGTTGACCAGTTTTTCTTACAATAAAGTTTAATTATTTAACTTCGATGTTAGGTGAACCAGCTTTAGAACCTGTAGAGTCTGTTCCGGGAAGGAGTACTGTACACTGATTTGTTGAAAGTTCAACAGAAATCGAAGATGCACCGTTTGATCTAAGAGAAGCCGTCAAATCTGTTGCTGAGCATCCAAGGATATCCTGAACTGCTTCAGTAAACTTGTTTGTGGTGCCCATGAAGGCAGAAACATCACCACTTTTGCCATTAGCAATGTAGGCAGAAGCTGTAGAGTCCATAACCACTTCAGGATCAAGAGCTGCATCAAGAATTGCTGAATGAACTGTGTCAGCAAGCTGTGTATCAGAAGATACCTTTGATTTCTCAATGTACTTGATGAGCTGAGGTGCCATAACACCTACGAGGATTGCCATGATAGCAATAACGATGATAAGTTCTACGAGGGAAAAACCTTTGTTGTTCTTCATTTTTTTATTCTCCTTTTTTATTTTTTATTTACGGCCTCGCTGCCGTATTTATTTTGTAAATTCAATATACCAACCGTAAAAAGCTTTGTAAACAAAATTATTTTTATTTAATTCTCAATTAAGCATTTTTTTTATTCGGGTATTTATTTTTTATTTCGTTCATTTTTCCCGTTATTAAGCCAGTGAATCGTACAATGTAAACATAGGTGAGAATATAGCTACGCACATATATCCGACAACAACTGCCATGAAAATAATAATCGCAGGCTCAAGGATTGTCATCATCTGTTCGGTCGCAAGCTGAACATCCTCTTCATAATATGTCGCAACATTTTCAAGCATAACTTCAATATTACCTGTCTCTTCACCGATTGATACCATATGAACAACCATTGCAGGGAACAATCCGCAGCTCTTCAGGGGTTTGGAGAGAGGCACACCTCTTAAAACCTGCTCTCTGGCTTCCTTTAAGGCTCTCTTATAATACAGATTCTCCATACTCTTACCTGTAATCTCAAGAGCATCGGTCATCGGCACACCTGCGGCAAGAAGAGTACAAAGGGTTCTTCCGAGTCTGGCGCAGGCAGATTTGGTTTTAACACCGCCAAGTACAGGTATCTTCAATTCAAGGGATGACATAATCTCTTTACCCGAATCGGTCGTCTTATATGCTTTAAGAGCAATAACCAGAACAACAATTATAATAAGGCACAGCCACCACCAGCCAACAAAGAAGTTGGATAAATGAACAAGTACCATTGTTGACTTGGGCATCTCGGTTCCGAGATCCGCAAACATATCCATGAAAGTAGGAACAACGAATACCATCATGGCAATAATTACGCCGATAAGTACAACAATAAGTATAATCGGATATGTAACGGCTTTCTTAACTGCCTGCGTAAGCTGTGCATCTTTTTCAAACTGAATAGACATTCTGTTAAAAGCCTTATCCAACGATCCGGAAGCTTCACCGGCTTCAACCATGTTGCACAACATTTCCGGGAAAACCCCGCCCTGCTTTCTCATTGATACAGCGAGGGGATCACCTTTTGAAATATCGGTATGAACCGCTCTGATTGCGTTGGCAAGAGTCGCATTCTCAGTCTGTGTCGCAAGCATTTCAAACGAATCCACAACACTGACACCCGCAGCATTAATAGATTCAAACTGGTGACAGAATACCGCAAAATCACGGTGTGAAACCTTACCTCCGAAGCTGAGATTAATACCCTTATGAAGTCCGTTTGCCTCTTCGCAACGAACAACCGTGTTCTTCTCGCTCTTAAGCATCTGAATCGCAGCATCTCTTGTCTTGGCTTCAATATTACCTTTCTTTTCTTTTCCTTGAGGGGTTATAACGGAATAACTAAATTGTGCCATAGTGTCCCACCTTTTCCTATATATTTTATATTTTATTTATTCTTGAAAATTAAATACTGTTTACTCATCAACATCCGCGCCGGTCTGAATCTCTATCTTATTGGCGGCAGTCTGAGCATCCATATCATATGCAACACGCATCATCTCGGTAATGGAAGTAACGCCGTCTCTAACATTTCTTGCGCCTGCCATCTGAAGAGTATTCATACCTTCCGCAACAGCGGTATTCTGAATAATCTCTGCCGTAACCGTATCATGAAGTACACGTCTTATATTGGCGGAAATCGGCATAATCTCATATATAGCCTTTCGTCCCTTATATCCGGTACCGCACTTCTCGCAGCCGACAGGCTCATATACCGTAATAGGTCCGTCCTCGTCGGTAGCTCCGATAAGAACTCTCTCATGCGGGGTAGCCTCGTGTCCCACTTTGCAATTATCGCAAAGACGTCTGATAAGACGCTGAGCAATAATACCGACAACAGCATCTCCTATCATATAGGATTCAACGCCCATATCAATAAGACGGGTTATTGAAGCGGATGTTGAGTTGGTATGAAGTGTCGAAATAACAAGGTGACCTGTAATGGACGCCTGTACGGCAATCTGTGCAGTCTCACCGTCTCGAATCTCACCGATCATAATAATATCGGGATCCTGACGAAGGATAGATCTTAATGCCGATGCAAAAGTAAGTCCGGCCTTAACATTAACCTGAACCTGATTAATACCGGGGACATTAGCCTCGACAGGATCTTCAACGGTGATAATATTTACTTCGGGTTTGTTAAGTTCGTTAAGAACCGTGTAACAGGTCGTTGATTTACCCGAACCTGTAGGACCGGTAACAAGAATAATTCCGTGAGGGTTATTCATAATTCCGTCAAGTCTCATCTCATCATCGGGATAAAGACCGAGATATTTCTTCTCCTGAGTAAGTCCCTGCTTCTTGGTAAGTCGCATAACCGTCTTCTCACCGTAAACCGTAGGAAGAATAGAAACACGGACATCGTATTCAACGCCGTCAACTATTATTGTAAGTCGACCGTCCTGAGGTTTTCTCTTCTCGGAAATATCAAGTCCCGAAATAATCTTAATACGCGCCGTCATGGCACTAAGCATATTGGTAGAATAAGCGGCATCTTCCTGAAGCATACCGTCTACACGACATCTGACACGAACACTGTGTTCAAGAGGTTCAACATGAATATCGGAAGCTCCCTCTCTGACAGCCTGCTGGAGCATCGACCTTACGATCTTAACAATAGGGGAATCCTCAACCGATGAATCCTCTCCTTTGTCACTGTCTTCCAAATCTCCGTATTCGGCAGCATGCTCTGCCTCGAACTGCTCTGCGGCTTCCTTATTGGCCTGCTTGCCATACAACTTATCAAGTACTACGGATATCTGTCTCTGAGCAATATAATACGGTTCTATCTCCATTCCGGATGCCATACCGAGGTCATCAATAATCACAAGATCATTGGGGTCGGACATCGCAACCTTCAAAACATTAATATTGTCGGGATCAAATCCAAAGGGAAGTATCTGATATTTCTTAATCATTTCCTCACCGACAATATCAATCGCTCTGGGATCGAATTCCCTTATTTCCTCGGCCGCGACAAGGTTACAGCCTTGAAAATCACGCATAAATGCTGCGAAGTCTTCTTCGGTAATCATATTTAACGAAATAAGACATTCACCCAGTTTAATCTTTCTGTTCTTCTGCTCCTCAAGCGCTTTTTCAAGTTGTTCCTGAGAAAGCTTCCCGGCATCGATAAGCGATTCACCGAGTCTTTTCCTTTGGCCAAAAAGTGCCATACGACTAAACCTCCAATCAATTTTACTGCTTTAAGCGCAGTTACCCGACAATTATTATCTCACAAAATAAAATAAAAATAAACCGTTAATTTTTATTTTTCAAAAAGGCCGCCTCTTCTTTTAACAATACCCTTCATTTCCATCTCCGACAGCAGGCATATCATCTCGGAAATATCGGTTTCCTCATGACGTTTATTGTGTTTATACAATTCGCCGCAGATTTCCTCCGTTGTCTTTCTTCCATTTTCAAGAAAATCAAGAATTATTTTTTCATCCGGATTCTCCGTATCCGGGCTGCTGCAACCGTTCGTATTATCGATTCCCAGAGCCTCAAGAATATCTTCTACGCAGGAAGCCAATCCGGCGCCTTCCGAAATAGCTTTATTACACCCCCTGCTAAGAGCTTCATTAATCCTGCCCGGCACCGCATATACATCTCTTCCCTGTTCGAGAGCCGTAGAAACCGTAATCGAGGTTCCGCGTTTTTCTTTTGCTTCTATCACGAGCACTATATCACTGAGACCGCTTATTATTCGATTTCTCATCGGAAATCTGAAAGCATCCGGTTTCGTTCCCGGTGCAAATTCCGACAGTATTCCTCCTTTTTCTTCCAGTTCGTTAAATAAGTCTTTATTAACCGCCGGATAATAAACATCGGTGCCGCAGCCCATTACAGCATATGTTTTGCCGCCTTCGCAAAGAGCTTTTCTCTGAGCAATCGAGTCTATCCCGTCCGCACCCCCGCTGATTATTCCTACACCTTTGGAAGCCAATCCGCCTGCAAAATATTCTGCCGCTTCCCTTCCGTAAGAACTGCACATCCTTGCACCGACAATCGAAACATATTTTATATTTTCCTGCGGCAGATTTCCCTTATAAAATATTCCGTAAGGAAGTCCTCTGACTTCCAGAAGCCTCGAGGGATAATCTTTCATATTCATTGCGGTAAAACGGATTTTATTTTTTTCGAGGTAATCCTTATAACTTCCGGGATTATATAATTTTCTTGCCTGTAAAAATTCCTGTTTCTGTTTTTCGGTCATCAGTGACGAATTATTAATTACATTTTCCGGAAGTTTAAAAATTTCTTCTTCGTTTCCGTATGCACTCAATAATCTTTTCATGCAGGCTCCGCCTATATGTTCCAGCAATCCGAAAAAGACGCTGTATTCCATACAGTTATACATAACAATCTCCTTTCACTTACATAATTCAATAATTCCAATATCTGTCTTCAACACTTCTGTAGCTTATTGCCTCCATAATGTGCTTGGAATGTATTTCATCGGAATCATCAATATCCGCGATTGTTCTGGCCACTTTAATTATTTTATGATATCCCCGAATACTTAAATGCATTTTCTCATACGCCTCCTCCAAAATTCTTTCGGCTTTTTTCTCCATGGTTATATATTCCTCTATCATTCCCGACGAAAGCTGCGAATTAAACAAAATTTTCCCTTTGTATCTTTCTTTCTGTCGTTCCAATGCACCCAGAACTCTAAGACGCATTTCCGCACTTGCCATACCTATACTCTCGGAATTAATATCCTTTAATTCACATCTCGGAGTATCTACGCATATATCGATTCTGTCGAGAACAGGGCCGGAAATTCTTCCCAGATATCTTCTGATTATTTCCGGTGTACAATTGCATCTGTTTGCATCGGGAAAATTACCGCAGGGGCATGGATTAATCGCCATTACGAGCATAAAATCAGCCGGAAATACATATGAGCCCGCAGTTCTTGAAACAAGTATCTTTTTATCCTCCAGCGGTTGCCTCAATATTTCCATTGTCTGAGCCGAAAAATGAACAGCTTCATCAAGAAAAAGTACGCCTTTATGAGACAAAGATATAATTCCCGGTCTCGGAACTCTTCCTCCCCCTGCCATAGCCTGCGACGAAACCGTGTGATGCGGATCCATAAAAGGTCTCTTCACTATAAGGTTGCATTCTCCGTTTAAAAGCCCGCACGCGCTGTAAATCTTTGAAACCTCCATGCATTCTTCTTCGGTAAGAGGCGGCAATATACCGGGCAGACGCTGTGCAGCCATTGTTTTACCCGCCCCGGGCGGTCCTATCATAAGAATATTATGAAACCCCGCCGCTCCGACCAGCATGGCTCTCTTAAGAACTTCCTGCCCTTTAATATCACCAAAATCTGTTTTTATTGATTCATTAGCTCTGTCTATATATTCATAAATATCAGTTTTAAAGGATTTATAAGAAAGACATCGGATTTCATCCGAAGAAAGAAGGAAGTCCATCACTTCCGTCAGATTATTAAATCCGTATACCGCCTCATCAGCTACGGCCCCCGCCTCCGGTGCATTTTCAACAGGTACAACGACAGTTTTGATGCCTTTGTCTCTTGCTGCTACGACAGCCGGAAGAACTCCCCGAACAGGCTTTAATTCTCCGTCAAGGCCAAGTTCTCCGATAAACATTATATTTTGAATTCGTTTATCCGGAATATATCCGGAACCGGTTAACAGCGCAATGGCAATAGCAAGATCAAAGCCGGTTCCTTCTTTTCTGAGATCACCCGGAGATAAATTAATTGTTATTCGCAACGGTGGCAGCGATATTCCGATATTTTTCAAAGCCACCCGAACTCTCTCCCTGGCTTCTCTGACTTCCGTTGTCAGAAGTCCGATCATTTCCACGCAGGGAAGACCGTTTGATACATCGGCTTCCACATTAATAATTTTTCCTTCCACGCCAAAAACAGCGGCGGACATTACAGTTGTTACCATAAAATTTCCTCCTAAAAAAATCTTTATTCTGTTAGCGCAGGGGATTAATTATTTATTAAATGTCAGAAAGACATTCGCCGCCCGTGAGTGCGGGCGGCAATAATAAATTCAAATATAAATATCAAAACAAACTATTTAAGTTTCGCAATCATACCATCGGGATCAACGGAATACTGTATAGCCATCTCTTTTGAAATCTTTCCTTCCTGATAAAGAGCCATTATAGCCTCATCCATTGCAATATTACCAATCTTTCGTGTTGTCTGCATTACAGAGAGAAGCTGGTGTGATTTACCTTCACGGATAAGGTTACGAACTGCCGAGTTGGAAATCATAACCTCAAATGCTGCCGCACGGCCACGGCCGTCAACGGTAGGAATCAGCTGCTGTGAAATAACCGCCTCAAGAACGTTAGCCAGCTGTACTCTGATCTGCTGCTGCTGATGAGGAGGAAATACGTCGATAATACGGTCTACGGTAGACGCAGCACCGATTGTATGCAATGTTGAAAGAACGAGATGTCCTGTCTCGGCTGCGGTAACAGCAACGGAAATAGTCTCAAAGTCACGCATCTCTCCTACGAGGATAACATCGGGATCTTCTCGAAGAGCAGCCCTAAGAGCATTGGCATAACTCATAGAGTCAAATCCGATTTCACGCTGGTTTACCATACTCATCTTATGAAGGTGAAGATATTCGATAGGATCCTCCAAGGTAATAATATGAGCATCTCTGTGTTCATTAACCTGATTAATAATTGAAGCAAGTGATGTTGATTTACCTGAACCTGTGGGACCGGTAACAAGAACCAATCCTCTCTTTCTTGTATAAAGATCAACAAACGCACTGGGTAATCCGAGCTGTTCCGGAGACGGAACTACGGTGTTAACCGCTCTCAGTGCCATAGCAACGGAACCACGCTGTCTGAAGGCATTAACTCGGTATCTTCCGATATTGTCAACAGCAAAGGACATATCAAGTTCACCCTTACTGTTAAAGATTTCTCTCTGATGGTCAGTAGTGACCGAAAGTAACATATCAAGCGTATCGTCAGCTGTAAGTACAGGGAAGTTCTCCATACTGATAAGATGACCATTTACACGCATCTTGGGCGGCAACGCAACCGTAAGATGAATATCCGAAGCTTTATTTCTCTGTGCTGTCAAAAGTATTTCATTAATATTAATATTAGCCATTAAGAAGTTACCTCTTTCCGATATATTTGCATGGACAAATAACACCCCATATCGTTCTCTATTATAACAAAACTATATGCATTATGTAAAGTTTTTTTGGAAATGCTTAGCAATCTAGTAAAAAATCAAGAGCTTTCATTTTCACGGATATTCCGCGTTCACCATTCTCTGCGATATGCTGATAAAGTTGTTCGTTAACCCTGTAAAACCTGCATTTTTCATTATAAGTACATATTTTGTCAAACGCCATTCTGATTATCCCCGGGAATCTCATATCGCATCCGAGTTCCAGCATGCATAACGGTCTGTTCACAGTTCCCATAAGCCATCGTTTATATTGATTAAAGTCCGGTAAATATCCTTCTTCCAAGTAATTCGGATTATCAATATTATTATATCCGAGTAATTTCGCACAAAGCGGACACGGATCTCCCGATTTAAAACCTTTACTTATTTCATAATCCAGTAAATGATCTTCACACTGAAGTCTTCTGTATCCACCGCAGGGAGCTACGATTCTGTCGGATTCAAACGCATCATAAATCAAATCATCCATGCATAATGTGAGAATATAATAATCTTTACCTTCAAGAATCTTCCGCAGTCTTCCGTAACCTTCTTTTAATGCCGCAATTTCTTCCTTATCCGAATCAGGACTTGACGCCATCTTAAGACCGATTCCTACAATTACCTTCTGTGCTTTTGAAATATCATCCTTTAATTCCGCTGTAATATCGTTCAAAATTTACTCCTTACAAAAGGCCATCCGTAACAGATGGCCTTTTAAATATCCAAATATTAATTTATTGTATCCGATAATAATCTATCTGACAAGTTTATCAAGTTCTGTTACAAGTCTTCCGATCTCCGGTTTGGTAAGCTGAACATTGGCTCCGAGCTGTTCGCCCTTTCTTCTCATTTCTTCGTTAATAAGAGACGAGAAAATAATAATGGGAATCTTCTTAAGTTCGGCATCGTCTTTAACCAGCTTAGTCAGCCTGTGACCATCCATAAGAGGCATCTCGATATCGGTAATAATACATTGTACATTATCATCAAGGGCATTCTCCTGTCTGCTCTTGCAGATGAAATTCCAAGCCTCCTGGCCGTTCTCGGTATGAGTAACCTTTGAATATCCGGCTTTTTCAAGAGAATCCACAATAAGCTTGTTAAGAAGTACCGAATCCTCCGCAATAAGAATCGGGACATCACATCTCTCCCTGACTCCGAGTTCTTCAATAGATGCAACTTTGAGACCGGTCTCAGGACTGATATCAGTTACAATCTTTTCAAAATCAAGAATAATAATCAGCTTGCCGTCAATCTTAATTATTCCGGTTGCAATACCGTCTTCAACAGTATTAATCGTAGGATCGGGTTTAATTATCTCTGTCCAGGATACACGATGAATACCAACAACACTGGCAACATGAAAAGCAATATCCAATTTATTAAAATTGGTGATAATAAACAGACCTTCTTTTTTAGACTCCCCTCTCTGAAGGCAATTCTGAAGATCGATTGCCGTAATCATAACATCTCTCGGCATAAAGATACCTTCAACACTGGGATGAGAATTGGGAACCGGTGTAACAACAGAATACGGAATAATCTCCCTTATCTTTGCAACATTGATTCCATATGCATTTCCATCAACAATAAACTCAAGAATCTCAAGTTCATTGGTTCCGTTTTCCAACAAAATCTTACTATCCATACTGTCCCCCTTTTCTCTTGGCAATACTTTTTCCCCAACAACAGTATAACTTTTTTTTGGTAAAAAGTCCACAAAAATATATCTTATAAAAGCTGTGTTTCGGCAATATTTCCATCTAATTTCATTTTCATCAAGATTGATGAAATATTATATGCATCTTCTTCAGGCATCTCTATTATTATAACATTCTCAATTGTTTCACCTGCTCCTATCATCCCTCTGTACAATATAAAATCATTAAACAAAAGCGTTGTCAGCGCAGATTTGGTAACAAGTGAGTTGACAGAGAACGTGAATCTTGTATCGAGCGATGCCATATCAAGATAATAATCCGCACCCGTTTCATTGGTTATGTCAAAGGAAAAAACAACAAGGACATTGCCGTTCCCGGCATAGCATATTCCCTGCCAATCGTTATCGGACACGCTGCTCGGATAAGAATAAGTCACTTCGCATCCGGAATATTCAACCGTAAGACCGTCAAGACCCAGAAATTCATCAATATCCGTATATGGCGGTTCTGCCGGCTTGTCCGAACCGCTAAGGTTGTCGTTGCCCGAGTCTTCCTTTTCCTTTTCCTTATCCTTTTCTTTTGCAGCCTGCTCTTCCAGATTTTCTTTCTGTATGGCAGCCATTTTCTCCATCTTCTCACACTGTTTCTGAATATCCTCATCATCCATTATATCGGAAGAATAATTGGCATCATATTTGAGCAGAAGATCGGCAGCATATCTGCAGACAGCCTCCTGCTGTGAAGAAGACATCTCGGGTATTGCATTCGAACAGGCAGTCAAAGATACCGTCATCATAACAAGAATCAATATATTTATTATTTTATTTAAATATGTTTTTTTCAAGACAGCACCTCCCCAAACATTCATTTAATTGTATCATTAATGTTCTTCGTTATCCAGCTGTTTTTCTCTTTCATTCAGTTCCCGTTCTTTCTCATTAAGCCTCTGTTCCCATTCGGAATACTCATTCTGAATCTCATTTCTGTAATTCAGAATTGTAGGACCTCCGGACAAAAGACTTACCGCAAGCATGGAAATAATAATTAATGCCATTGCGGCAATAATAATCTTGTATACCAGATTATCGGTTTTTCTTTTATTAACCTGAATAGTCTTGTAAGCTTTGCTTCTTTCGCTTTCAAGTCTTCGTATTTTATCCAAAAGAACCGTTTTGTCATCCGACAGATTAACCGGAATCATATTAACCGGTTTATCCAGTTCCTTTTTGTGTTCAAGGAGATACTCCTGAAGATGAATAAGATACAAGGTTCCTTCCGGGGATTTAAAAACTTTTCCGTCAATAATTTTATTGTATAAAGCCTGAACAATTTTAGGATTGGAGTAGTCAAGCTGACTTTCCAGTCTGCTTATTCTTTCCTGTTCATGGTATGCCGTCTCTCCCTGATTTTTATCAGGATATGAAAAATAACCTACGTTAAAAACATTTTCTCCCACTTCTTTTTCCCCTTATATTTGCAAAAAACCCGCAGAATAAATCCACGGGTTATTATCATTACATTTATCGAACAAAATCTATTTCAGCACTTTCTTAAGTTCGTCCATAAAAGTATTTACATCTTTAAATTCTCTGTATACCGAAGCGAATCGAACATATGCAACCGCATCCAGGTCTTTAAGCTTGTCCATCAAAATCTCGCCGATAACGGATGCCGGTATTTCTTTTTCTTCTCTGCTGAATATTGCGGTTTCAACATCATCAACCAACTGATTAATGCGATCTACGGAGATCGGTCTCTTGTGGCAGGCTCTCAATACACCGGCTTCAATCTTGGCACGATCATAGGTCTCGCGATTATTATCCTTTTTGATAATAATAAGCGGAATAGTCTCCACCTTTTCATAGGTTGTAAATCTCTTATTACACTCATCACAGGCACGGCGTCTTCTTATGGAATTATTATCCTCAGCCGGTCTGGAATCAATAACCCTTGTGTTATCATGTCCGCAGAATGGGCACTTCATATTAATCCTCCTTGAAAATATACCTTTAGGCATCTAATCCAAACAAGATATATTATAAGGGTAAATATACATTATGTCAACCAAAGGTCTTCTTTAAACCACATGTCTTTTGTGAAAAAATATCCTATCCCCAAAAACAACAGGATGCCGCCAAACCTCAACATATTAATATCTATCGGTTTTACGCCGTCAAACTCAAAATCAGAGAAATAATATAAGCACTTCTTGGAAGGAATCATTTCAATAAACAAAGTATTCGGTATCTCCTTAAGCCCCGAATCAAAATAAGATGAAGCTTTTTCACCGGAATAGGCCGTATTGGAAGTAACCAAGACTGCATTTTCCGTGGTACCGTCAGGTGAAGAATATATATTCACCGTATATGAACCGTCAGTCTGAATCTCCTGATTATTTAATTCATACATACCGATTCCGACATTTATGCTCCCGGGAATCCTGTCAAAATTGCTGCAGGCAAATATGATATTGTTCTCGGTATATGAGAAGACAGTGTTACTCATGTTATATACACCGTAATAACCCGTAACGTGATCCGATATATTATCAACACTGTCAAATCTGGATACAACACTTTCAAAATTAAAGCATACGATTTCAACGAATAACGCGAAAATTATTATCCACGAAATCGGCTTAACATATGACGCAGGTGCAACCGTTCCCTCATCTTCTTCGCTCTCATTTATTGTTTCTTCTGAGTCCGAATAGGAATTATCGGCAGAATACAATCCGGAAAATGCAAGAAGATAAAACGGATTATATGCAATCTCGAAAAGATGATGCTCCATCACCGAATGAACAGCAATCAGCATAAATACAAAGACGCCTCTGTAGTTACAGCTGCTTCTCTGATTTTTGGAAATCATAACCCACATCCCCAGAATCGAAACAAACGGAAGAAGTCCTTTTTTAAACAATATGGATGCATAAGAGCAATCCAAAAAATAATATCCGTCCGGGAGGCCGACCGCACCGTTTCTGCCCCCCATTCCGAGTTCAAATATTTCATTGCCGAAGAAAGCAACTTTAAATCTTTTAAAAGCCGCCGCAATCGTACTTATTCTGAGACTGAGAATATTGTTTAGTCCGTCCAAGGATTCCGGATTGGCCAGAAAAATAATCCCGAGAAAGATCATCAGCATTGCCAGAAAAGGCATAAAATAATCTATTATCCTGCTCCATTTGGATTCGGTTATTTTTTTTATTATTTTATTATCGCCGGAAAGAATTCCTTTCTTATCCAATTTTCTGACCGTAACAAATACCGCCAGAAGTAAAATGCATATTGTGGAAGTATTGGCATCCGAATAAAAATGGACAAAAAAAGCGGCAAGATACATCGCAATATTTTCAAATACGGTAATCTTCTCACGTCGCACAAACACAAGTATGCCGAGTGTATAAAAAACATGTGCCGCAAAATCGGTACAATATATAAAGCCGAAACTCATTCCTGCATTTTTACCGGCCTCATCACGATAGTTTATATTATTAACAATCGTTCCGGAACAAACAAGCAGGAATGTCACTGCATACAATACCAATGTTTCCGCCAGATACACTTTTAATATTTTTTTGTAATCCATACCTCTTGCGGCAACAATAAGAAGAAGATATTCAAATACAAAACTCTGTTCATAATAGCAGTTGCCTATCAGTATAAAACCGGTAAGAAGCAGAAGAATAAGTGAGGATATTCCGTCCCACTTTTCTTTGACATCAAAAACAACCTTAACAATTATGACAAGTCCCAAAACAAAAGAAACCGGGGTGTATAACTTGTATAAAAAAGCAGTATTCACCATGGTTGTATCCAAAAAAGATACAACCGTAACAGCGCTCAGGAATAAATATAATACAATTTTAAAAAATTTGTCCCTATTCATCAGAATGCACCATCTCCGGTAACAACAACGGGAACCGTCAGAAAAATAAGTTTGAGGTCCGTATAAAGACTCATCTTATCTATATAGTCAAGATCCAGTTCCACCCATTTATCCCATTTAATATTGGCACGACCGCTCACCTGCCAGATACAGGTAAGTCCCGGTTGTACAATCAATCTCTGTCTGTCATATTCATCACATTCCTCCATCTGGAATACCAGAATGGGGCGCGGTCCTACAATTGACATATCCCCAAGGAATACATTGAAAAGCTGCGGCAATTCATCAATAGAATATTTTCTGATAAATTTACCCACCTTGGTAATTCGGGGATCGTCCTTTATCTTAAAGGCATGACCGGTCTGTTCGTTGCCTTTCATCAATTCTTTGAGTTTTTCATCGGCATTGACATACATGCTTCTGAACTTCCACATTTTAAAAGGTTTAAGATCCTTACCCGCACGATACTGTGCAAAGAATACCGGACCTTTATCCTCTATCTTGATTGCAATGGCGGTAGCAAGGAACAACGGAAGAAGCAAAAGAATTGCGATACCGGACATCGTAATATCAAACAGTCTCTTTATGCCGACATAAATCGGACTCTTCTTCTCGTAGACCGCTCTCATATTCTTATGAGCTTCGGTTCGCAACGCCCCTGTTGATGTAAAATCCTCCTGAGCTTTATGAAGTTCAATCTCCGCTTCACTGACCTCTGCGTTTTTCTTTTCAATTCCGAAATAATATACAATTACCATAAAAAGATAAATTATTAACAGTCTTAAAAAAGAAATATCAAAAGGCTTGGGGCCGTTAAAGGCAATTTTGTTCTCACGAATTATACACGGTTCATCAAAGGCAAGTTCCAGAAGATACTGATCATATTCCTTATCTTCATTGATATCAAGCTCAATATATCCCGATGAAGGTTTACTTGTATTTATCGTATACTGTTCAACGGGAACGGTCTTATTAAGTTCATAATCAAAAGTACAAAGAGTAACCACATAATCTTTATCATATAAAAAGCTGTTATCCTCTGCAGAGTACAGACTTACGTCAACCATAAGACTTTGCGGTTTCTCAACCACATTGGTATATGCAACGTAGCAAAGGCTGTCTACCGCATACTCCGATCCGCCGACGGAAGTCATTCCATACGAATTCACGGAATACTCTTCGAGATAACTTCTGAAAACAGTCGTAATCGACTGCATATTGAATGCAAGAAGTTCTATTATAACCGAAAAAAGAATAAGTCCGAGACAGTTCTTTACTATTCTTGTATTAATATTAATCTTGGCAAGTTTATTTTTTATAAATTCGGACAGCGGTTTGATATCCCAATATTCCAAGATCTTATCGGAGAAAAGAAGAAGGAAAAACGGGTTATATGAAATATTCAGAATATTACTCTCCATAAAGCAATGGAAAGACACGATACATAAAACAAGAGCCGCATAATAATTCTTCTTTTTACATTGTCTGTAGGTAATTGTAAACCACATTACCAATATGGCTACAACAGCCATAATACCCATTTTAAGCAAAATGGAAACATAGGAACAGTCTATATAAAAATAATTATTCGGAAAACCGATAAGGCTCTCTCCTCCGTAAAGCCGTTCCATAAAATTCTGACCCCAGAGGGTCACATTAAATCTGTCAAAAGCCTCCGCATCCATCTGAGGACGATGTCCCATAACAGAATTAATAATCTCCCATGTCTTTGAATCAGATCTGTAAATAAAAGCAATTACAACACTGACTATGGCAAGAATGGGCATAAAAGTCGGAAAGACAAAATCAAATATCGGATGTTTGGTATTCTCGTTCTCGTCACTGCACTTTCCGTGTCTTAATTTCATAATGATAAGAGCTATAACAAGAAATCCTATACAAATAGTGGAATTTCTTCCTTCGGTAAGTACATAACAGCCTATACCTATGGCCGCCATAAGAAGTATTTCCAGATATTTTAATGCTTTACCTCTCAAAAAGGCCCATGCTGCACAAATAAAGAAAAGATGGGCGCCGAGATTGGTCGCATAATAAAAGCCCAACGCATATCTCGGTGTATCCGTCTGTGCATTTCTGTAAAAAATAAGATTGTCAATTATACCGAGAAGGCTGGCTCCGATAGTAGCGGCAACAAGCGGAATAACGCAGAAAAGATATGTTCTTACAATTTTCTTCGAACTCACATTTCTTGCCCCTATTATAAGAAGAATATATTCCCATAAATACGGATGGGATATATAGAAATTACCGATTGCCAAAAAGCCTACCGTAATTACAGCCATAGCTATATCACGGCACCCCCAGGTCTTCTTCCATTCGGCAAGAATCTTGACCACAAGGCATATTCCGATAATAAAAGAACACATAAGAAGAATTTTTTCCGCCCACTCAAGTTCAAAAACCGTCGTTCCCAGGAATTGCCTTAATATTACTATAACCATGAATATAATATAAACAGACTCGCTTATACTTGTCTTTTTCTTTGTAAGTCCCATGTCATTCCTCATACCGTTAATCTTATTTAATATTATGCAAGGCTAAAAGTTGCCCCATTTATTTTATAATATGATGTGTAAAATAACAACAAATAAGGCTTTTCTTTATAAAAGATTACAAAGAAAAGCCTTTTGTGTCATTATTTTTTAGTTCGGAAGTTAATTATTTCGCATCCTTTATCGAGAAGCTCATTCTTCCCATCTTGTCCTTACCGAGGCATACAACAGTAACTTCATCTCCGAGAGTAAGAACATCTTCTACATGTTCAATCCTCTCCTTGGCAATCTTGGAAATATGAACCATTCCCTCTTTGCCGGGAGCAAATTCCACAAATGCACCGAACTCCTTAATGGAAACAACCTTACCTGTGAACTTCTGTCCTTCGGCGAAATCAGTGGTAATAATCTTAATCATCTCGAGAGCTTCATTCATCTTATCCGCTTCGGTACCGCATACAGATACAGCTCCGTCATCGGTTATATCGATCTTAACGCCTGTTCTTGCAATAATCTCATTAATTGTCTTACCGCGTTGTCCGACAACCTCTCCGATTTTCTCAGGGTCAATCTTAATCTGAACAATCTTGGGTGCATATTTACCAACTTCTTTTCTGGGTTCGGCAATTGCGGGTTTCATACAATTATCCATAATGAACATTCTTGCTTCACGGCATCTTGCAATAGCACCCTCAACAATAGGTCTTGTAAGACCGTGAATCTTAATATCCATCTGAATGGCTGTAATACCCTCGGTAGTACCGGTTACTTTGAAGTCCATATCACCGAAGAAATCTTCAAGTCCCTGAATATCGGTAAGAAGTACAAAATCATCATCGGTCTCACCTGTAACAAGACCGCAGGAAATACCTGCAACCATAGATTTTATGGGAACACCTGCTGCCATAAGAGACATACATGATGCACAGGTTGAACCCATGGAAGTTGAACCGTTGGATTCAAATGTCTCCGATACGCAACGGATTGCATAAGGGAATTCTTCTTCTGAAGGAAGTACCGGAACAAGCGCTCTCTCCGCAAGAGCCCCGTGACCGATCTCACGTCTTCCGGGTCCTCTTGAGACCTTTGTCTCACCTACCGAATAAGCCGGGAAGTTATAATGGTGCATATATCTCTTTGCTTTTTCGTTCTCATCAAGTCCGTCAATCTTCTGAACCTCCGAAAGCGGAGCCAGTGTACAAACAT
This sequence comes from Lachnospiraceae bacterium, assembly GCA_045639745.1. Classification (GTDB taxonomy): domain Bacteria; phylum Bacillota; class Clostridia; order Lachnospirales; family Lachnospiraceae; genus NK4A136. Next base: position 163,106 of record JAZUDQ010000046.1, read on the forward strand.
CACATATTTGTGTCTGTCCTCTTGTGAACATTGCAGAACCGTGAACTCTGGGAATAATATCAACCTCTGCGGCAAGAGGTCTGATCTGAGTAATCTCACGACCGTCCGGGCGCTTATGATCCTTCAGAATCATCTTTCTTACAGTCTTCTTTTCATACTGATAGATTGCATCGGGAAGAATGGCAAGATACTCTTCGTTATCGGCAAATGCTTCCTCGAGACGTTCGGTAATTTTTCTTATGTTTTCTTCTCTTACCTGCTTCTCATCCGTAAATACGGCGCCTTCCATTTCCAAAGGTGTAACAATTGCTTTCATAGCTTCAAACATCTCTGCGGGAACGGCACAGCTTGTATATTCATGCTTAGGCTTGCCAACCTCTTTAACTATCTCGTTAATCCATGCAATAATCTTCTGGTTAACTTCATGACCAAGATATATTGCTTCTATCATCTTGGCTTCGGGAATAATATTTGCTCCGGCTTCAATCATGATAACCTTCTCAGATGTGGAAGCGATTGTAAGCTGAAGATCTCCGTCTTTCCACTGATTCTGGTTAGGATTAATAATAAATTCTCCGTCGCAAAGACCGATCTGTGTTGTTGCACAAGGTCCGTCGAACGGAATATCCGAAATTGATGTTGCGATAGCAGAACCGAGCATTGCAACAAGTTCGGGTCTGCATTCGGGGTCAACGCTCATAACAAGGTTATTAAGAGTAACATCATTTCGATAATCCTTAGGGAACAACGGTCTCATAGGTCTGTCGATAACACGGCTTGTCAGAATGGCATTTTCACTTGCCTTTCCTTCTCTCTTGTTAAATCCTCCGGGAATCTTGCCTACGGCATAAAGTTTCTCCTCATATTCTACCGAAAGAGGGAAGAAATCAATACCGTCCCTGGGTTTCTCAGATGCTGTAGCCGTTGAAAGAACGGTTGTATCGCCATAATGCATAAAAGCAGCCCCGTTAGCCTGAGCCGATACACGTCCCACATCAACGGAAAGCATACGTCCGCCGATTTCAATGCTAAATGTCTTAAATTCTTTAGCCATTTTAATTCTCCTTTTCATAATTAAAAATTATTCCGAAGCAGAGGCGGTACGAAAACACTGACAGACACAAAATTTTTTTATCTCTGTCAGTGGTCTCGTCGTTCCCTCTACCCACAGACTTATTCAGTATAGCACACAAAGATTATTATGTTAATTATTTTCTAATATTTTATCTCCGGATTATATTTAAGTCCCTTTTTATAACCACGTCTTATTGTTCCGAGTCTTTCTTTTTTATTGTCTTTTGATTTTAATATTATCTTCAAAGACATATACAAATCCTTAAAAAGTATATAACACCATCCGCGTAATCCGAATTGACGATAGCAGTGAACATCATTGCGATAAAGGCACTCGTATCTGTTCATCCTCGAAACATCATCCGTTACGACATTGGCCTTAACATTGGACTTCATTGCATGAATTACTCTCGAAGACGGAATAAAATAGCATGGAAGTTTTCTTGCAATTCTGCCGCTGAATTCATAATCATCGGTCCATATAAAATAATCTCCGATCGGAAGCCCCACCGTTTTAATGACCTCGTTTTTAACAAGCATTGACACAAAAGATCCCATTAATATCCTTTTACTGCCGCCTTCATAATCTTTATCTTTAACAAAAGAAGCAAGACCGGTCTTCGGTCTGTTGGCTTTACACGGCTTATTGTCCGTCCAGTATACGGCTCCCGATAAAAAGCCCCATTTACCTCCGAGCGTTTCGTCCGCATCTAAAAAACGTTCCAGAGCATCTTCCGAAGGCCATGTATCATCATCCATTATCCAGATATATTCATAGCCCGATTTCGATGCTTCACCTATACCGTATTCGAATCCACCGGCTCCCCCGAGGTTGGAACCGGTATTTTTATAATGAATTCTCTCATCCCGATAATCATTAAGAATCATTGATTCCGTGCCATCCGTACTGGCATTGTTTATAATAAGGACATCGCATTCTTTGGTCTGAGCGAGAAGGCAATCAATATTTTTTTTCAAAATGTCTTTTCTGTTATAAGTAACAACAACCGCACATATATTATTCATTTTATCCCGATTCTCCTTTGATTAAAGAATAACCCATTTGAGTATATACATAAAAAAAAGAATGCGCAATATTCATTACGCATCCTTAATCTTAGTCTTAGTCTTAATCTTAGCCTTAATCTTATCGTCTTCCAACCAAAGCGGGCGAATTATTTTCTGATTCCGAGCTTCTCAATAAGTACACGGTATCTCTCAATATCAACCTTCATAAGGTAGTTAAGAAGTCCACGTCTCTTACCGATCATCTTATACATACCTCTTCTTGAATGATGGTCGTTGGGATGATCCTTAAGATGAGCCGTAAGTTCTTCGATTCTTGCTGTAAGGACAGCAACCTGAACCTCGGGAGAACCTGTATCTCCTTCTTTGGTAGCATATTTTGCAATAATCTCCTGTTTCTTCTCTGTTGAAATCATTTCATTTCCTCCTGATAATGTGAAAATAATTGCTTTAACCAAGATAACGGGCTTCGCCGTTTCCTAGAAAAAGTTATGCCTGCACTCACAAGCTTTTTTAGGTTATCATACTTCTTCACTATTTGCAACTTTTTTTTGATAAATAACAAAGCCTGCAAGATAAACGGCAAATATCGCAGCCACACGCAACCAGTTAACATTATACGGCTTCGGACCGTTATAAACAAAATTGCCGAATTCGATAATTACCGGCGCATCCACCGTAAATACCAAGCCTCTTGCAACGCAGTCTTTACCGTAATCCACATCAAAATATGTTGTTCCTCTGTTACTGCAGTCAGCAGTCCCCGAAGTGAGAACAACCATATCTTCCTGCCTTTTCATATTGGTAGCATCAAAAAATTTAATATCGAATTTTGCATCGGGTATAAGAGTCATCTCCTCAGCGTCAAATATATTCATATCAAACCACACCGAAGTTATCTCTTCATCGCCAAAATCCGTGATATTCAACAAATAAACATCGTTCTCGTGACACAGGAACAGATTTTCTCCTACCTGTTCCAATACCGAAGTATCAAAATACTGATTTGAAAAAGCATCCAAAGGCATGTTCAACGTTGTCTGAACCGATTTGAAATTAAAAACAATCATTTCGGTAAGCACAGCCAACATAAATGACGCAACAACCGATTTTATCCGTTTAATAATTTTCTGCTTATTAACGAATCGGAATTCAAAAAACAATATAGGCTCTGCTCCTGCCAGGATAAGGAATTCAAATGCATCAAATTCCGGCTGAACCATCCTGGTTTCAAAAAAACCAAACAGACAGAAAGCGCAAAAGATTAACGCATTACGGATGTTATCCTTTTTAACCTCCCTGTATAAAAGAAGTGTCCACATTGCAATAAAAGAAATAATACCGACAATCCCAAACATATATACAAATTTAAGATATGATGAATTAATTACATAATATCCTGTCGGCACTCCCTCCATTCCCTGTTCAAAGGAACCGTGAAAAATCATATTTTCGCCTAACGGACTTAACGTATAACGTTCCATTGTCATTCCGTTAAAAAGAGGTCTTCCGCTTAATATATGATCGAAAGATGCACTTCCGGTAATAAGATATATCCAGCCGATTAAAAAACTGAGTGCAAGAAATATTGATGTGCAGAAAATCATACACAGTTTAATCGGTTTCAGCCTGAAAAATTTTAATTTGTATTTTTTTATATCACATATTTTACCAACCAGTAATACTAACGCAATTCCGAGAATGCACGCAGCAGCGATTCTGGCCTCCGCAATATAATAACAAAATACGCCAAGTCCACCTATAATAATAATTTCAAACCATTTAATCTTTTCACTTCTTAAATAAGCCCAGATTGTCGACGCCGTTAATATATGTGCCGTCAAAATCGTAGGATAAGAAAAACCGAGTGCCATTCTTTTATGGGTACTCGTTTCATCACGATATAAAACAAGGTTATCAACTTTTCCCATAAGCGCCCAAATTACAACAAATAATGTAGCCGCAACCGAAACATACAGATATGTCTTCAGGATTTTACGACCGTCAATATTTCTCGCGCCAAGAATAAGAAAAATAAACGGCATCATACTTATCTTATCAATGTGAAGTTCACAAAGAAGAAGCGCTACCGGTCCGAGCACTGCCATTATACATTCCGCAGCCCCCCATTTGTTTTTCCACTCATATAAAACCTTAACGCCAATGAGAGTCTCAAGAATAATACATATATACGGCCAAACCCTGGTATATACCATGATATCAACAGCGCTGGTTCTCAGTACTGCATATGCCGTTGTATTAATAAGCAAAAGGAAATATACTGCTTCAAAAAAACGTGTATAATCTCCGGCGCTTTCATTTTTTTTCTTTTTCTTTTTCGCATTTTCAGGTGTAACGATTTCTTCCGATTCGGTCTTCGTCATATTCATTTCTTCATTCATATCCATATCAATCTTATCTGCCTTATCAATCTTGGTTTCTTCCATACTTTTTTACCCACTCCCAATATTTTAATTAATAAGTAGTCTTTGTTAGCGGCTTCCTGTCGGTAACATTTATATTTTAAACAAATAGTAAATTCTGTAAAACAGCTCCGTATTTCCTTTATCGAGGCAGACTTCTCTTCCGAAAAAGAAAAGATATACACATACGGATATTGACAAAACCGCCGCCAAAGTCAATGCAATTCTATACAAATAACAAAACACCTTCTTTTGTTTCAGAAGATAAATAAAAGCTGCAATTATTACAATTCCGACCATGAACAGGAAATCGTAAACATATGTATTCTTCGTCCTAAGACCGTCGAGGAATATAAAAGGCGTACCGAAATGAGAATAATTGGTGCACAGTACAATTAATGCAAAAAATACCGGCCAAATAAATATTCCCGTGTAATATTTCAATCGGTTATCCTTTATTTTTCTCAGCATAATAACAGCCCATACGATAAATACCGCAAAAAACGTAATTTTATTAAGGATTGAAAGAGATAGTATCATAGATGCCGCAACAGTTCTCTGAAGATCATTTTTATCATCCGTTGATTTTTTCAGCAGGCTCGGTGATACCAATAATCCGATAAGCGTCAGATTCATTCCGTATAACGACTCTATAAAATATGTCTGCGGAGCGGAAATAAAAATCAACACCCCGCCGGATGCAATACCTAATATAAACATCAGAACCGCATCTCCCAGACTCAATTCGGGATTAATCTCTCTGACATACTTTTTCAATACAAAGTACATCAGAGTTAAATAAATTACAGCCAGCACCAAAGTATAAATCAGAGGCGGAATATGAGTTCCGGTGGCACAATAAACAGGATAATCCGCAATTACGACAGGAAGAATTCCGACAGGATTGTAATAATATCCGTCCTTCTGTGCATAGCCGGGAACATTGCAATCCGACACCGTAACTAAAAATCGGCTTTGCCCGCCGGCCCATGCCTCGGCACAGTCATCATACGGTATAAATAATTTATTGGGGTCAAAAATAGTCCCTATAATACCGTTTTTAAAAGAAATTGCACCCAATCCGCCGACCAAAACAACGGACACTGTTATAAAAGCCCACTTTTTCCAATCTTTTTGCGTAACAAAATCAACAGTATGTAACGGTGAATACGGTAACAACAGCACAACAAAAACCAAAACCCCAAGTACCACACCGAAACGAAGTCCGTTAAATTCAAACGGTATACTGTCATTTGCAATAATATCATTAAGGGCAAGAACTTTTGTCGTATCGGAAGAAAATTCTATTTTAACGGTTGGCGCGGTATTATTGCCAACCGAAATATACTGCGACTTATCCAAACCATACATCACATCGGCACTGCCGATAAGCTTCTCACTTCCGTCCGAATAAATGCTGAATATTTTCACGGTATTAACATTGGATTTGGAATAAACATAATCGCTTGATACTCTGTCTCCCAGAACAATATGCAGGTTCTTTATATCATAATCCACGTTATAAAGATAAATACACCCTGCATCACTGTCCTCATTAATTTTATACATGCCACTTCCGTAATCCGTAATATCTTCTATTGCAAATTCGACCTGAAATAAAGAAAAAGCATTCCCGTCGCCGGAGCAAAAGAGTGCCTTTCGATTAAAAGCAAATATTTCCATAATAATTGTCAACAGCAAAGCCGCTATAAGCGAAATAATAAATTTTTTATTTATTGTATTTTTCATCATTAATTCTCTTCGTGATATTCCTTTTCTGTATTTACATTCCAAATTCTCGTTTTATCCGAAATATTATTAACAATACAATTTACAGCTTCAAAAGCCGTCTCCATTGAATGATCCGTATTATAGTATCTGTGCTGACCGTTATGACCTATACAGTACAGATTATCTATTGTATTAAGATAATTCTTAACCGTATCAAATTCATTATATGTGTCAAAACAGGCAGGATATGCTTTCTTAACCCTTTCAACATGCGAATCAATAATGTCCAGTTTGGAATCTATACATCCCATTCGGATGAATTCATCTACTGCAAAATTCACAAATTCATCATCCGATTTGCTCCAAAGTTCATCCCCCTCATCACAAAAATACTCAAGCCCGACAGACACTGTTCCTTCCGGATCCTTAACCATATACGGTGACCGGTTATTATATATCTGCATTCTTCCTAATTTGAGAACACTGTCATTAACATATATCCAAGTATCCGGAACTATATTCCCGACAGTTTTTATTTTTGTTTTATTCTTCAATTTGAGGCTCTTCACAAGAAGTCCAACTGTCATATAATCCCTATACGGAAGTCCCTCCGCTATTCGTTTTACTTCAGTCGGAGCTTCCAGCCCTGCCACGAGTTCCTTAACAGGCATGGAAGAAATGACAACATCGGCGGTCTCGGTAAAAATCATATCTCTTTTCTCATAGTTTACCGAATACACTCGTCCTTTTTTAAGTTCAACACCGACAACTTTGGCATCCATAATAAATCTTCCGCCCATGGCCTTTATTTTGTCAGCCGTAATCTCCCACAGCTGTCCCGGTCCGTACTTAGGATATTTAAATGTCTCAACAAAAGATGCCTCTCTCTGTGCGCCCCAATCGGCCGAAATATCTTTAGGACTTCTCCCCCAAAGATTCTTTGTATAGTTTTCAAAAAACATTGAATACAGTTTTTTTCCGAAACGATTAGTATAAAAATTCTCCAGCGAATCCTCTTTTTTCTTAAAGCAGCAACTCCAAAGATACGAAAATCCCGCCGAAACGGCCGTCAGCAGTCCCATATTCTTTATGGTCTGCCAATTTAAGCGGATGGGATAATCAAAAAATTTATCGCGGAAATAAATTCTCGAGAATCTTTTTCGGGAAAGCATCACCGCATCCTGTTCTTCGGGACCGGGTCCGCCCGGTGACATCAACGGCACTCTGCCAAGCATAATATCATCCTTCGAAGGCGCCCCCTGCATAGGAAGAATTTCCTGCCACCAGTTATTTACCGCATCGGATTTTGAAAAAAAACTGTGTCCCCCCATATCCATACGGTTACCGTTGTAATTAACCGTACGACTCATACCGCCGTAACAATCAGATTCTTCCAGAATAATTACTTCGGCAAAATCCGGATTCTCAATATTCTGTTTTAACAATTCATATGCGGCAGTAAGTCCGGCAGAACCTGCTCCGATAATCAGGATTTTCTTCATCCAAATCTCCGTCCCTTTTAATGATTCTACACAAATCCACACATTACGGTGTTAGCTAAATCCATTCCTTTATTGGTAAGTCTCAGATAGTCACCTGTATATTCCAAAAGGCCGTAACCCGACATTTTATCTATGTGATCTCCGTACACTTCCATACAACTGCAACCATAGAGACTTTCAAAGCGTTTGACATTAACGCCCTTTGTCATCCTAAGGCCCAGGAACATAAATTCTCCCATAGCATCCCGCTTCGAGAGTCTTTCAACCGAAGACGGTCCAATTCCCAAAAGATATTCCGACATTTTATCCGTATTGGAAAATCTGCAATCATCTATCAAAGAAGCAGCACCCAGTCCCAATCCCAGATAATTATCTCTTGTCCAATATCCTATATTATGCCGGCATTCATACCCGTCCTTTGCATAATTGGATAACTCATATTGACTATATCCCTTTTGAGCCAATTTATCCCGTGTAAGATAATACATTTCCCTTTCGAGTTCTTCCGGCACAAGATTGTTATGCAACGGTTTTCCTTCGGAATATTCTTCGAAAAACAACGTACCTTCCTCTATAATAAGACTATAGGCGGAAATATGTTCCGGTTCAAGCCCCGTAACCAGATCAAGGTTTTCTTCCCAGTCTTTAAGGCTCTGCCCCGGAATCGCACTCATGAGATCGACATTGATATTATCAAAACCGGCTTTTCTGGCCAGTTCGTAATTCTCAACAAAGGTGTCATAGTCATGTATTCTCCCCAAAAGGCTAAGCTCATTAATATGAGTACCCTGAAGTCCCATACTCAGCCTGTTAATTCCGTTAAACCGCCAGCATACCAGTCTGTCGGGTGTAACGGTTCCCGGATTGGCTTCAATCGTAATCTCGGCATCCGGCAAAATATTAAATGAAGCCTTTAACGCAATCATTATTTTTTCTATACACTCCGCCGTCAAAACAGATGGGGTACCGCCGCCGATAAATACGCTTGTCACCGGCAAATCGCCGTATTGAAGCGTACTGATTTCTATCTCACCGATGAGTGACTTAATATATTCATTTACAGTCTTTTTGTTATACTCAAACGAAAGAAAATCACAATAATAACATTTTCTCACACAAAAAGGGATATGAATATAGAGTTCCATTAATTTTTATTCCTCATCCAGTTTAAGGACACTCATAAATGCTTCCTGAGGTATTTCAACATTACCGAATTGCCTCATACGTTTCTTACCTTCCTTCTGTTTTTCAAGAAGCTTCTTTTTACGTGTAATATCTCCGCCGTAGCACTTGGCCAAGACATCCTTGCGCATGGCTTTCACAGTCTCACGGGCTATTATTTTTCCTCCGATTGCGGCCTGAATCGGAACCTCAAACAAATGTCTCGGGATTTCGTCCTTAAGTTTCTCACACATTTTTCTCCCGCGCTCATATGCGCTTTCAGCGTGAACTATAAATGAAAGGGCATCAATATCCTCATGGTTAACAAGAATATCGAGTTTGACAAGCTCCGATTTCTCATAACCTTTCATATCATAATCAAACGAAGCATATCCTTTGGATCTGGATTTAAGCGCATCAAAGAAATCATAAATGATCTCATTTAAAGGAAGCTCATAATTAAGCACCGCACGATTAGCCTCTATGTAATCCATGGAGATATATCTTCCTCTTCTCTCCTGGCATAATTCCATTATAGAACCGATATAGTCTTTTGCTACCATTATCTCCGCTTTTACAATCGGTTCCTCCATATGATCTATCTCCGAAGGATCCGGCAAATTGGAAGGATTCGTAAGTTCCAAAAGAGTTCCGTCGGTTTTATATACTTTATAGACAACACCGGGTGCCGTCGTAACAAGATCCAGATTATATTCTCTCTCAAGTCTCTCTTGAATTACTTCCAAATGAAGTAATCCGAGGAACCCGCACCTAAAACCGAATCCCAAAGCAACGGATGTCTCGGGTTCATAAAACAATGATGCATCATTTAATTGCAGTTTTTCAAGAGCATCTCTCAAATCCGGATATTTGGCTCCGTCTGCGGGATACAATCCGCAATATACCATCGAAAGTACCTTTTTATATCCCGGCAAAGCTTCTTTACACGGATTCTCGCTGTTGGTAACCGTATCGCCGACACGAGTATCTTTAACATTTTTTATCGATGCGGTAATATATCCTACATCGCCGGCTTTCAGTTCTTCACACGGGAAGAATCTTCCTGCGCCGAAATAACCCACTTCTACCGTATCGAACATCGCACCGGTAGCCATCATTTTTATGTGGGTACCTTTTTTTACAACTCCGTCTTTTATTCTTACAAACACAATTACGCCCTTATATGAATCATAATATGAATCAAAAATAAGAGCTTTTAAAGGAGCATTCTCATCTCCCTTAGGTGCGGGAATCTTATTTACAACCGCTTCAAGAACATCCTCGATTCCGATTCCGTTCTTTGCGGAGATAAGGGGGCATCCTTGTGCTTCAATACCTATAACATCCTCTATTTCATCAATAACTCTTTGCGGTTCGGCACTCGGCAAATCAATTTTATTTATGACCGGAAATACCTCCAAGTCATGTTCAAGCGCCAGATAAACATTGGCAAGAGTCTGAGCCTCTATTCCCTGCGCGGCGTCAACTACCAAAATTGCACCGTCGCAAGCAGCCAGCGCTCTGCTGACTTCATAATTAAAATCAACATGCCCCGGCGTATCTATCAAATTAAAAATATATTCCTTTCCGTCGGCAGCTTTATAAACTGTCCTAACGGTCTGTGCCTTAATTGTAATACCTCGTTCTCTTTCAAGATCCATATTATCCAGAACCTGTTCCTGCATTTCTCTTGAAGTAAGCAGTCCGGTTTTCTCTATAATACGATCGGCAAGAGTCGACTTGCCATGATCTATATGAGCAATGATACAGAAATTACGAACATTATCTTTCATTAAGCACCTGCCTTTAAAAAAAATACCCCGGATGACGGTTCCGGGGTATCTTAAATAATCATTTATTATTAAGCCATTTTATTAACTGCAAGATTAAGACGTGAAATCTTTCTTGAAGCATAATTCTTATGATAAACACCCTTCTTGGTTGCCTTATCAATTTTGCTTGTAGCATCGTTAAGTGCTGCAGCAGCTGCTTCTTTGTCTCCGGCTTCAATAGCTGCGTATACTTTCTTAACAGCAGTCTTAACACCGGACTTGATTGCCTTATTTCTTTCAGTTCTGGTCTCACTAACAAGAATTCTCTTCTTTGCTGATTTAATATTAGCCATGACCTTTACCTCCATTCATGTTCTAATCATGTTCTAACTCATGTTGCATGTGGTTTACTACAGCCGGACACGGACGAACAAGCAAACACACAATTAAGATAATATGAAAATTAATTTCCTATGTCAATAGAAAATATGAAAATATCCAAAATAAATGATATAATCTCTGTTATAAAAACAAGCTTGGAAAAGAGGTCATTAAAAATAATGAGAAAACGAATAAAATGCTACCTGGATTATATAGATAAAATACTTTCACACGAGCTTCCGGTTACGGCCACCTTCGACGAAAGCGGAGAGCACAAAGAGAGTTCCAAAAAGGACGTTGCACCCACACGAAAAGAATATGAAACGCTTATGCAACATCATCTTGAGCAGATAAGCTTCTTTCAACACGAAAGACTGATTCATCTTATCGTAACCGTATTATTTGCGATTCTTACATTTGCGGTATTTTTTGTATTTCTTATTGTTCCGAACACCGGACTTTTAATTCTTCTCGGTGCCCTGCTGGTATTACTGATTCCATACATCGCCCATTATTACCTGTTGGAAAACGGCGTACAGAAAATGTACAGGCAATATGACGAAATGGTCAAGCAGACACAGGCCTGATTATTTTTTGACTTTTTTATCCGAATCCTTCTTGGATTCTTCCGGGGCATGCTTGGCTGTGTAATCGTCAAGCATACTCTCGATAATCCTCTTCTTTGTATATATATCAATAATCATTGTACATATCAGTGAGAACATCTGAAGAAACTCTTTGTCCTCACTTTTTTCATTTTCAAATAATTTTACGGTCTCATCGTATTTATCGCTTATATCTTTTTTAAGCTTCTTTGTTTCATTCTGTGCAAGCTTTCTGACCTCATCATAAATCTTTTCAAGAGAAAGCTCCGGGCTGTTACCGTAATACCTCTGCGTAAGCGGATTTAGAATCATCTGAATGTCGTTAATCGACAAAACATTCTTAAAATAGTAAATGAAGATAAGAACAAAAATATGCTCCTTGTTATATTTCTTCTTTTCGGGAGCGGGCAAAAGATTATTCTTTGCATAATTGTTAATCATTGTCTTGGTAAGTATCTTATCATCTTCAGTATTACGAGCCCCGGGTCTCAGCATTCTGTCCATAAAGGTTGTAACCTGATCCACATATAAATCAATATTGGGAACATCATCGGAATCAACATATGATATTTCATCCAAATTATTTAATATACTATTGATAAGATTGTCCGTATCTATATACACCTTTATACACCGCCATTACACTCGTATTTTGAGCAGCACTCAAGGTCTGAGCGCCAATAAATCATATTATATAGTAATAAAAACCATATATCAACATGAATAAAATCATAAATTCATATCGCAAAGTTCACTCGGAGAATTTATTACCTTCCAGGGCGATACCGCCTTTCCGAATCCGTACGCAGCATGGATAAATCTGACACCTGCTTTTTCGCACGCGAGTTCATCCATATGCGTATCGCCCACGTAAACAGGATTGCTCATATTACATTCTTTTGCAAGCAGCTTTATATTATCTGCTTTAAGAAGTCCCCTGTCTCCCGGACACAATGCCTGCTTAAAATAACTGCCGAAGCCCGTTTTCTCATAAAGCAGTTCTATATAACCGCTTTGGCAATTGCTGACAATTCCGAGTGGAACCTTCTTCGATAAGCATTTTAGTACTTCTTCCGTTCCGTCATATACTCTTCCGGCCTCTTTGTTCAGATATTCAAATTCATACTTTGAACATAATTTTAAAAATTCTTCTTTATTCGGAGTTGTCTCATAAGGAACAATATCTGTTATTATGTCCATCATGGGAAGTCCAAAAAGCCCTTTAAGTCTGTCGGCATTTACTCTTTCCTTATAGCCTCTTTCCTCAAGAGCCTTATTCCATGCCTTCTGAACAACCTCTGTTGAATCCCATATTGTACCGTCTATATCAAAAATGATACCATCAATCATTAGCCTTCTCCGTCTTTCCAAATAATTTGAAAGCCATTGGATAAATGCCAATCAACACAAATCCGATAATCATATATCTTCCGAATCTGACCATATGAGCGGCAAAACTTCCGCCGTCAAGAAAATCCTTGTCAAAAGGAAGCTTCATCAGCACATTCAGGACAAGGTACGATAAACCGCCTCCCGCAACTCTCAAAATCATTTTAGGAATACTTTTCGTATTTTCAAATTTAACAAATCTTGCTTCAAACAAAAATCCCGAAAGTGCGCCGATAAGAAGACCGTAGCAGGTAAAATAATCCGAACTCTGACAATAAAACAATCCCGGGAACCCCAGAACCATAAGTGCAATATACAATATCCACTGTCTTTTAATCTTCTTCTGCAAATATGATACAACAAACACAACCAAAGCTCCGCTAAGCCAACCGACAAGCACGTCTGTCGGATAATGACATCCGAGATATACTCTGGAAATACCGACAAGAAGCGGCATCACAATTGCAACGGCCATTAATATTTTATTATCGCGCATTTTTTTACCGTTTTTCTCATATGCCGGGAACGACCCGTATACCGTCACCGCACTTGTAGAATGGCCGCTCGGAAAAGAAAAACCCTGTGCATCAATATCATACAGATCCGCATCCGCCTCAACAGGCTTCAGGCATTCAACCCCTTCTATATCAAAATAAGGTCTTCGTCTGTTAAATACATTCTTTATCATTGGATTTAATACCGTTCCGACAAGAATATTCACCCCGACAAATTTGCCGTATTCCTTGTCATATGCCCAAAACAAAAACCCCATCACCACAATAAGAATCATCTGCTCCCCGAACATCGTAAAAAAACTCATAACAGGTGTCAGAATATCAGCAAAAAGACTTTGGAACCAAATCATAAAATTTTTTTCAAATTCAAAATAAAAAGTTGTACCCATTACGTATTCACTCCTCAAATTATTGTGCAAAAAACAAATCGGCAATTTAAATTCTACCATATATTGTGTCATCCCGAAAGACTTGAAATAAAAGCCCAAAATCCCTTATAATAAGCAGGGGAAATACTATTATGGGGGTACGTAAATGCGTCGATATAAAATTGCTTTCAGCGATCGGGAAAACTGTTCCGATGCTGTCAGTGACGTCATTAAAGCAATTAACAGTGAAGAAACCGAACCGACATTTCTAATATTCACATCTGCAATTTCGGATTTCTCATTCTTTACCGAAGAATTAAAAAAATCATATCCGTCTGCTGAGATAATCGGTTCTACCAGTTATATTAATTTTTCATCCGAAGGCATATCTCACGGCGGTCTTTCATGTATGGCATTTTATTCCGGGATTGAAGTGTCTACCGGAGTTGTTTATGACATTGACCGGTACCCGATAAGAAGCCTTAAGGATGTTAAAGCCTCTCTTGCCAAATTATCCGATGTAACCAACACATGTCTCTTAGAATTCTGCACATCATACAGTAATGGCGAAGAATTGGTTCTTGACACATTTGACATTGCGCTCAAGGGGACAGGAATTAATGTATTCGGAAGTACTGCCGGAACCCGTGCCGGCGAAACCGCTACGGCCATATCGTTAAACGGCCAGATATATGACAACTGCTGTGTTTATGCTTTTATTCATAATCTTAACGGACGCATTATTTTTCAAAAAGAAAATCTTTACAAACCCACCAGTTATTTTTTCACAGCAACTTCGGTAGACTGCGAAAACAGAATCGTATACGAATTCGATGAGATTCCGGCGGTATCATACCTTTCCGAAAAACTCTGTATTCCCAAGGCCGAACTTATAGATGCTCTTCATTCTCACCCGATAGGACGAATAATAGATGACGACATTTACATAATTGACGCCGACTCGGTAAATGAAGACGGTTCCGTCTCATTTTACACAAGAGTATACAACATGACAAAAATGAACATTTTGACACTGGATAATCCTGAAAATGTATGGCAAAGGACATCCTCTTCAATAAAAAACGAACTCCCCAATGCGTCATTTTCAATCTGCATTAACTGCCGATCCAGATCAAAATATTTTGAAAGAGAAAAAATCATGGATGATTTTTTAAGCAATATCAACGGATTTGCCGACGATTTCTTCGGCATCTCGGGAATGGGTGAACAAATTGGTTTCATGCATTTAAATCAAACAATGGTTGTTGCCGTATTTGAATAATCTTAAATCGAGGGATAAGGATGTCTAAATATAATAATGGTGTTATTTTTACAAATCAAAACTGTATTGCCTGCAACAAATGTGTAGGAACATGTAATATTCTGGGGGCCAATGTCTGTACTCGCAAAAATGACAAGGCTTATATTGAAGTCGATTCCGACAAATGCAACCACTGCGGAAAATGCATATCCTCTTGCACGCATAATGCACGAGACTATCGCGACGATACCAATAATTTTCTTACCGACTTATCAGGCGGCGAATCAATTTCCCTTATAGTTTCTCCGCTTTTTTATATTTATTATCGTGAAAATGCGGCAGAAATCCTCGGGTACCTTAAGGATCAAGGGGTTAACAAGATTTATGACGAAGCTTTTGGTACGGAACTGTCCATGTATATGCAAGCCAACTACCTGAAAAAGCATGAAAACCTTCCTGCCGATTCGAAGGCCTTTATAAGTAACAATTGTCCCTCTTTGATAAACATAGTTGAAATGTTCCACCCGGAGCTTATAGAGAAAATAATACCGGTTCAAAGTCCGGCCGTCAGCACTGCCATATATGCACGCAATGAATTAAAAAATACCGATAAATTCGCATATCTCGGCTGCTGTATTTCCAAGAAAGACGATTTTGAATCTTCGGGTTCGCACAATCTTATTTCATACAATCTCACATTTAAGCATCTTATGAAATCAATAGGCACCAGTCTGCACAGCGACCAAAAAGCTTATGCCGATTTAAAAGGTTTCGGTTTCGGTGACTTACTGTGTATACCCGGAAGTCGCAGCGAATTAATGTCTATTTATTTCGGTAATTCAAAGACCTATAAAACATATACCGATATTTCACCCAAAACCGTAGGGATTCTTAAATTATCCACCAAAGAAGGCAATCGTTTTCAGCCTTTCTATGCCGAGGTCTCATCATGCCCCCGCGGTTGTCTGGAAGGTCCGGGCAAAGAGCCTTATAAAGCCGATCCGGCTTTACTTTATTCGACTCTTGCCGAAATTAAAGAAAAAGTTTCCAACGAAGGCTATGACAATATTATCCAATCCATAAATTCGGTTTTTTCAAAGCTTAATCCCGAGGACTATTATCATTCCTTCGAAGATAAATATCGTCAGCCGTTCCACATTCCTCAGAGTGCCTATGACGAAATATATGCGGCAATGCTGAAGGATACCCCTGAAAAGCAGTCAATCAACTGCGGTTACTGCGGTTATTCTTCATGCCATGAAATGGCCAAAGCAATTGCCTACGGATATAACCGCCGTGAAAACTGTATTCACTATATGAACGATCTTGCCAAACAGAAATATTATTTCAATTCGCTTACCGGACTAATGAATATCGAACCTTTTTTCAAACAGGTATATTCAAGATTTACCAATAATCCCAAGAAGAATTATTTTCTTGCACACGGAAACATCAATAAATTGAATCTGATAAATGATATCTACGGCTTCGATACCGGTAATCTGATACTCAGAAATGTTGCAGGAATAATTAAAAAAAGGCTTTCTCCCGAAGGCTTCGCAGCTTACCTTGGTGGTGGAAATTATGTTTTTGTTGACGAAAATACGCCTGAAAATCTGTCAAATTTCTGCAAAAGCGATCCCTTCGATTTTTCGCAGTACAATATTGATTTTCTTGTTACCATGCGATTTGGTATTTACCTTATCGAAGATAAGAGCGTAACTTTAAGAAGTATGGTAGACTGGGCAGCAATGGCCGGCGAAACCGAGGCCTCACCTTTGAAAAATACTTACAGGGTATTTTCGGATGAGCTTCATGAACGTCTGTTCCTGGATGCGGATATTACCTCAAAAATGGGTCCCGCTCTGAAAAACAATGAATTCGTACTCTATTTCCAGCCGCAGTACAGTTCTCAAACAGGACTCATCTGCGGTGCCGAAGCACTGTGCAGATGGCTCAAACCGGACGGAACAATTATACCGCCCGGAATATTTATTCCCATTGCGGAAAAAAACGGCTTTATAAGACTGCTCGACTCCGCTATCTGGAGGCAGGCATATACCATTATTCGCGAATGGATTGATTCCGGAATAGATCCGGTTCCTATTTCAATAAACATTTCAAGAGTATCGCTTGAAACCGACAAAATAGTATCCACAATAAAAGGATTGCATGAAGAATTCAAAATTCCGGTTGATTTAATTCACTATGAGATTACGGAAAGTTCTTATTTTGCCAATGACAAGGAATTTATTGAAAGAATAAAGAAAATTCGTGAAATCGGATATAAAATAGCCATGGACGATTTCGGAAGCGGCTATTCTTCTTTAAATTCACTTAAGGATATGCCGATAGATATACTTAAACTTGATATGGGATTTATCAAAGACGATACCAATATGGACCGCGGCGGAACAATTATTAATGCCGTTTCGAGAATGGCACACGATCTTGAACTTGTATCGGTTGCGGAAGGTGTTGAAAAATCTTCTCAATCCGATTTCCTTACCAGTATAGGAATAGATGTAATCCAAGGTTATTATTTTGCAAAACCTATTCCCCAAAATGAATTTACATCTCTTCTGCTTAACAACTCCGACAGAAGCCTCATCACAAAGAAAAGTATCTACGGTAAACTTGATATAGGACGTTTCTTTGACCCGACATCTTATCAAAGTCTTATGTTTGAAGCGTTCTCCGGTGCGGCCTGCATATTCGAATATAATGATCTCAACGATACAGTCACGCTGCTTCGAATCAACAAGCGTGGTATGGATACCATCGGTTGTACCGGTCTCGATTTCAACTGTGCGGCCGGCATAATCTCCTCCCTCTGCACCACTATCGATGCCACTGATTTTATAGGAGCTATCCGGACTGCGATAAAGACAGGTTTTGAGGAGGACTGCATTGTTACAATATCCGAAAACAATCACTCTATCCGCTGGCTTAAGTGCCATATACTTGAACTGATTTCAATCAAAGAGATTCATACTCTTTATGCAATTCTCGAAGATGTTACAAATGAGCAGCTGTTTTATAAAACACTTGAATTCACAAAAGAAACCGTTATTCGTACAAATGCTTCCGATTATGCAGGAATCTGTCTTCTGCATGGAACTATAAATCATGAAGATCTAAAATCTTCAAAGATTAAATTACTGAAATTTACTCCGGAGATAATTAATTCATTCGGATACAGTGAAAATGAGCTTCTCGAATTTACTGCCGACAAAATACTTGGCTGTATATATACCGAAGATTATCAACATCTGTCCGATGAAATTGTAAAATCGTTTAACGGCAGCGAATTTGTTCCGTGCGTTATTGAATGCAGATTCGTTTTTTCGGACAAATCGGTCCATCCGATGAAATTATATCTTGCCATGGAAGCTTTAAATGACAACTCCTATATAATAGGCGTAAGTTTTACGGAGATTAAATAGGTTTACTTTAAAAATTTACTGTGATAAAATTTTAAAGTGTTAAAGCATTTTGATAATTTGTATTACATGTCAGGAGACTGAAATGAACGAGAAATTACATACAAAATCAGTTGATACTCTTTTTGATTCAATATTAAAACTTGAGACTAAAGAAGAATGTTATAAATTTTTCGAAGACCTTTGTACCGTCAATGAGCTTCTCAGTCTTTCTCAACGTTTTGAAGTTGCAATGATGCTCAAGGAAAAGAAAACTTACATGGAGATTGCATCGGAAACAGGAGCTTCCACAGCTACCATCAGCAGAGTTAACAGATCTCTGAATTACGGTTGTGACGGCTACGATATAGTACTGAAAAGAATGAATAAAGAATGAGTAAAGATTGGTCAAAGAATGATTTTGTTTTCTTTACTTTGAATTATTGTTGTGATATATTTGATATGTTGTGGTAATAGCAACAATATTTTATTTTTTTTGGAGGTACTTAACATGCAAGGTACAGTTAAGTGGTTTAATGCACAGAAGGGTTATGGTTTTCTTTCAACAGAGGATGGCAAAGATGTATTCGTACATTTCTCAGCAATCCAGAATGAAGAAGGCTACAAGACATTAGCTGAAGGTCAGGCAGTTGAATTTGACGTTGTCGATGGAGCTAAAGGACCCCAGGCTGCAAACGTTATCAAGAAATAATTGATACGTTTCACACTTCTGATTTCCACTTTAATCAGTTTTTCGATGTGCCTGTTATTTAATAAATATGCCGTGTGGCTTTTTACAAAAACAGAAATATTGTTTTACGGATTAAAATTGTGAAAATGAGCAAAAAAACCGGATTAAACTCCGGTTTTTTATTTTACTCTTTTTATGAAATATCATTTCGATAAAATTTATGAATTTCTGATTATCTCAATTACTTTGTCAAAATTCATTGTCCCGCCGAAAAGATCGAGTGCGCTTCCTATTGTAACATTAACCTTTCCTCTTCCGGCTCTTCGAACAATTTCCAAATCTTCAAAGCTGTGTACCCCTCCCGCATATGTAATCGGAAGCATATCAAATCCTCCCAGAAGGCTGATAAGATCTTCATCTACACCGGAAGCTTTGCCCTCTACATCAACAGCGTGGACAAGATATTCATCACAAAACTCAGACAATCTGAATAATGAAGTTTCATCCAGAATCATATCTGTATATTTCTGCCAACGGTCTGTCACCACATAATAAACTCCGTCTTTTTTTCTGCATGACAAATCAAGAACAAGTTTGTCTTTACCGACAGCTTCTTTCAAAGAATACAGTCTGTCAAAATCAATTATGCCTTCCCTGAAGACATAGGAAGTAACTATCACATGAGAAGCACCGTTTTCAAGAAATAATCCGGCATTTTCGGGCGTAATACCGCCTCCTACCTGAAGTCCTCCGGGGAATTCATTCAGTGCCTTTAAAGCCTGTTTTTTCGATTCCTCATATTCATCGGTGCCACATTTATTAAGTATTATTACATGACCGCCTTTAATATTATGGTTCTTATACAAATTAGCGAAAAATTCACCATCCTGCTCCGATACATAATTCTCTTCGACCTCACGGCCGTCAATCAGGCTTCCGCCCACAATCTGTTTTATTTTACCGTCATGAATATCTATACAAGGTCTGAACTCCATAATAATCCTCAATCACTCTTAATCTACTACTTCTTTCATTGAATACAGACCTGCGCCCTTTCCTGCAAGATACTTTGCCGCAGCTACAGCTCCGTTGCCAAACAAAGCTTTGGAATAAGCAGAATGAGAAATAGTAATTACTTCATCTGCTCCGGCAAATATCACATCGTGATCGCCTACTATTGTTCCGCCTCTTACCGAAGAAATTCCTATTTCTTTTTCCGAACGTTTTTCTCTCTTTAAGGTTCTGTCATAAACATATTCATATTCATTATTAAGAGCATCATTTATTGAATCCGCAAGAGCTATCGCAGTTCCCGAAGGAGCATCTATTTTCTGATTATGATGTTTTTCAATTATCTCAATATCGAACCCGGCAGATGCAAGACGCTCGGAATACTCACCAAGTATCTTCATGATAAGATTAATTCCGAGTGACATATTGGCTGAACGCAGAACAGCTACCTTTTCCGAAGTTTTCTTAACCTTCTCCAGTTGCTGTTCGGATAATCCGGTTGAACACAATACAAGCGGTGTATTATTTTTCTCACAATAATCAAGTAGTCCGTCAACTGCTGCGGCTGTTGAAAAATCTATTACAACATCGCCCTTTATATCGCACCGGTCAAAGGAGGAAAATACAGGGTATGCATCATTCTGCTTATCATAAGAATCAATACCTGCAACAATTGTTACTTCTTCATCTTTGCTTATAATATCGGACACGTTTTTTCCCATTTTACCGTTGCATCCGTTTAATATTACTTTTACCATTCTTTTTCTGCTCCTTTACTGCAATATACCAAATTCTCTCATTGCACTTTCAAGTCTTTTTGCATTCGGCTCTTCTATTTCGGTGAGAGGCATTCTAAGGTTGCCGAGATCTCTTCCCTGAAGCTGAAGCGCTTTCTTTACCGGTATAGGATTAACCTCTGAGAAAAGCGAGTTAATAAGTTCTATTGCATTAAGCTGAATCTCCAATGCACCTTTCACATCGCCTTTGAAGAATCTGTCGCACATATCATGTGTCTGTCTCGGAGCCACATTGGAAAGGACAGAAATTACACCTTTTGCGCCCAATGACAAAAGAGGAAGAACCTGATCGTCATTTCCGGAATATAAATCCAGATCTATTCCCTGTTTTTTTGCTTTCGACATCATAATTGCAGCCTGCGAAAGATTGCCCGTTGCATCTTTGACTCCGACAATATTTTTATTTTCTTTTACTATCTCAATAAGAGTATCCGGAAGAATATTTACCCCTCCCGTACGTCCCGGAATATTGTAAAGAATAATAGGGATATTCACAGAGTCTGCTATCATTTTAAAATGTTTTTTAAGTCCGTTCTGAGTAGCTTTATTATAATAAGGTGTTACTACCAAAAGAGCATCCGCACCTCTTTTTTCAGCCTCTTTGGAAAGATAAATTGCTGTATCCGTACAATTGGAACCTGTACCTGCAATAACGGGAATTCTTTTATTTACAGCTTTTACACATGCCTCAATCACATCAAGATGCTCCTCATGCGAAAGGGTTGCTGCCTCTCCTGTTGTACCGCATACAATTATAGCATCGGTTCCTCCGTTAATCTGGTACTCGATTTGCTCGTTAAATTTTTCATAATCTACCGTTAAATCTTCTTTGAATGGTGTTGTAATTGCTACACCTGCTCCTGTAAATACTGACATATTGCCTCCTTCTCAGCGTTGTCTGCGCCATTTAAATAAATAAAAAAAACCGCTTTAGGCGGCGTCATAAATTCTTGTAGATTGAATAATTTAAATCTGCAAAAATCGATAGCGCCCCATCTAATAAAGATGACAGTTATATGATTATTCACCATATACCCAAGAATAAAAGCACGGAACTTCTACCTTTCGGCGACATTTCCTTTTGTCATATATCATCTGCGTCCGTCGCATCAATATAACTACTGATAAATATCGCAACCTCTATCCAATTATTACAGTGTGATATTAACACCCATACTTTAATATGTCAATCTATATTTATATATCACGGCATTAATCTATTATTCCGGCATATTCGTAACCGGCATCCTCAATCGTCTTCTTAATCAGTTCCTCATCAACACTTTTCGAGTTGGTAATCACAACCAGATTCTCCTTATTGGATGCTTCTGCTTTTTCTATACCATCAATAGTTTCCAATGCTTTTTTTACATGAGCTTCACAATGTTCACACATCATTCCCTTTACGCATATTTGCTGTTAGTATATAAATAGTTCAAATTAAAATGAGATTTCTCTTAAAAAATAGTATTATATCCAAAGAGGAGGATCTCATCATGCCACGTAAATGTAAACAACACGACAAACAGTTTAAGCTGGATGCGGTTCAGTATG
>JAZUDQ010000047.1:0-51185 GCA_045639745.1 Lachnospiraceae bacterium
CGGTAATTACCTGACAGCAGTTCTTTTTATGCTGTCAAGGGTGGCGGAACTCATTCACAATCTTAAATATTTGCAGTTTTCAAGGTTCATATGAGTCTATTCTATTTAACTCATTTTTTCATAGGTCATTTGACACTATCATTTTTACCGCATCCATCAATGCTATCGTCGGCATGAACCATCTTTCTTTGATAACGCTTATTTGCTTTTCCTTCAAACCCGATGCTGCGAATAATCTCTTCATCTCTTTTATGGATAAATATCTTGCTTTACTGGTTGTAAATTTGAGTCCGAAATTAACAAGGAGATCCCATAAATTATTTGTAGAAGAATTAACTATTATTAATTGCCCGTCATCGGACAACAGTGACGCAAATTTATTCATTACGTCCGGCTTATCCGGAAAATACGGAAACGCATGCATACAGGTAATAATGTCATATTTTTCTTCCGTCTTGAATTCCTCAATCGGCGTAACCGTAAAGTGTATATTTTTGCCCGAAGAAGCTTTTGATGCGACTTCAACCATATTTTGTGCCACATCCATTCCGAAATAATTTACATCCGGGAAATCCTTACTGATCATATTTACAAGCTGCCCTGTTCCGCAACCGATATCGAGCCATTTCAAATCAGGGTTATCTTTAATTAACGGCAGAATAATGTTACTTACCTCTCGTCTTGTCGGTCCGAGTGAATATTTCTGCACCCACAGATTATTATATTTTTTGGCAAGTTTTTCCCATTTGATGTAATTCATATTTTTCCCCCTTACTTATTTCCGGTTCCTCTAAACACTTCACGCCAATAATCCCAAGATGCGCTTAAGGTTGCAATAATGTATTTTGCCGGAAGAATCCCCCTGATTAAAATATTAAAGGCCATTTTAACGTACAGCCAATAAAATCTGCCATAGAATCCCATCCTGCTCATTTTGGTAGGGTTAAGCGTAAGATGCAGAAAATCCCATTTTCTGTAATCATTTGTTACTATGCGGTCTTTATATTGTTCATACTGACCGGTACCGGGCATAGGCGTTAAAACCGATACCGTTGATAAAAAAAGTTTATTTTCCTTTATAAACTTATACAATTTTTTAAAATATGTTTTATCCGCATCGATATCTATCATGAAAAGTCCGTTACATGTAATATTGCATTCCTTCAACACCTCTATGGCCCTTTTGATTATATGAACACTGCTGTTTTTATTGTACTTTTTCAGCACTTCATCATCTATCACCTCAAGCCCGACTGCACACATAACAACACCGATTTCGGCAAGTTTCTTCATGTGTTCCGGATGAGTTGCAATAAAATCGGCCCTTAAATACAACGCATAATTCTTCTGTATTTTTTCCTTCTTTACAAGTTCTGTAAAACGCTCAATTTTTTCGGTATCAACGTAAAAGGTATCATCAACAATCCAGATATTCCTGCATTCAATTCCCTTCAGTTCTTCTACGACATTCTCCGGCTCACGACACATATATTTTCCGCCGTTTAATAATGTTGCAAAACAATAATTGCAATTACAAGGGCAACTATATGAAGCCTTAACCGTTGCACACGGTCGCATTGTAACAAATTTATATTTTCTTCTGTTTTTATAAAAATGAGATCGATCCGGGAAAGGAAGAGTGCTTACATCAAATAAAGCACGTTCATTGGAGTGCCATTCACCATCAATACAGTAATCAATTCCCTTTATACAACTCAGATTATATTCCCCACCGGAAGAAATAATGGTTTCAAATGCCGAAAAACCGCCACTGTGAGTAACAACATCGACACCATCTAATCTAAAATCGGTCGGAATCACCTCCGCGTGCGGTCCCCCGACTATCGTCAATGCCGCCGGATTATGTTTTTTTATTAATTTCACATACTCTTTTACCGAATTGATATGAACAAAATTAGCGGTAATACATACAACATCCGGATTAAAATTCACAAGTGACTTCTTTAATGAATCCCCCACGGTACAGTCACAAATAAGACATTCCGTATTATTTTTTTTACAGATTGCTATCATGTATTCCAGTTCAAGCGGCTCCGTAACTATAAGCGAAAGTCTTGTGAAAACATTTTTAAATTCAGGTTTAACCAGCAACACCTTCATTTTCACACCTTAAAAACATGATATTCGGGAAAACTGTAATGATATTCAAACAACGAATTCACCAAATGAAACAAGCCGTTTATCAGTTTATTCGAATGAAAAGCAACATAATACTTTTTTTCAAGAACCGACCCGAATTTCAATTTCGTATTTTCACTTGTCTGACCAAAATCTACAAATCGACAATTGTGATTGTACGCATACTTCACAATATTAAACAACATCATGAAATAAAGATCTGCCGTTTCAATAGAATAATCCATTCCGCACAGCATAAATATCAATGTATCATTAACCTTTTTAAGAAGGGTAAACGACACAGGTCTGCCGTCCTTGTAATAAATAATTCGTTTACCTTCAACATTTTCAAAAAAACCTTTTTCAAGTTTTTCAAGCTTGTATTCGGATTTATTATATGTATTAAGGTACAACTCATGAATATTAACCGGTGAATCGTCTGTAATTTCATATGTAATTGAACTGCATTTTTTTAAGGCTATATTTATCCTTCTTCTGTACGGATATCGCATCCTTGCAAGATATTCTTCAAAGGTTCCGTCCGTAAGAGTAAGCCTGCAGGTGGGAAGAGTTTCCCCAAATGAAACTTTTTTTAATTTCGGAAGTCTGTCGTTATTTAACACCAACACAGGTCCTTTCAGTATCTTCACACATTCAAAAAGGAATTCTTCATCGTTGGTATAATATCCGGGATAACAAAGTGAACAGGGATACCCAACCACGGTTACGCGTACTTTTAAATCCGCTTTCCCAAATGTACATATATTGAGTTTCTCAATATATGTAATAAATAATGCATATGACTCGTCCCTTTTACAATAATAATATTTCTGAGGATACAGATTTTCTTTCTTCAAAAGGCTCAGCATTTCTCCTGTAAATGGGTACGGCAAGGCCGTCCCAATACAGGTAGACAATTCGGCAAATTCCTCAGCTATATTATATTCTATGCCTTTCACATTCAGAGTCTGCATTTATTTCCTTCTCATTCCTTAAAAAGTCTTTATATTATTCCCAGGCAGTCCATTCAATCTCACTGTTATCCATAACCGAATATGATGAAAATCCGAGTGAATGAGCATAGTCATCAATACAGTCAGTTAACTCATCAAATCCCAAAATAATGAGACCGTCACCTTCGGCGGAGTTCATCAGATTATCAGCTTCAAACGAGTCGTAAAGGAAAAATGTTGCATAGTAAAATTCGCCAATCTTGGCAAAATATACATATTCATCACCATCGAACGAGTAGGTGTAAACCATATTGAGAGTATCATTGCTGAATATATCTTCCCAGAAATAATTAAATGCATCTGCTATCCATGTAGAGCAGCATTCTCTGATATCCGCAAACGCAACATAATTGCCCTCATTGTCTATAAATCCGTAAGTCGAATCTAATTCACCCGCGCCTGACGAACCACATGACCATATACTGCCCGAAGGACTGATATGCAATTCACTTCTGCTCCATGCAAAAGACGAATAAGTAATAACCAATTCTTCTCCTTCATTTGCAACTATATATACCGCCTCGCTTGAATCATTACTTCCATCTATTCCAACCCCTAAAAGTCTAACCAAAAGGACTTCCGAATCGTCTTTGTCCATTACGTAATAATAAACTTCGGGATTAACCGAATTATAATATTCCTGCGATTCATAAATAGCAAGGATGTCGTCAAGCGTCATCTTACTTCCCACATACTCGCACTCAAAATCATCATATGAGATAGCTACATCCTGACCGATTGTTGCATTAACCTGACTTGACAGAAATTCGGTATACCATTCGCTTTCGTCGTCTTTGTCGTCGTCTTTGTCATCATCTTTGTCGTCGTCTTTATCATCGTCTTTGTCATCGTCTTTGTCATCGTCTTTGTCGTCATCTTTATCATCGTCTTTATCACGTTCGGTTCTTGTCGAGTCTTTATCGGAGTCATTTTTGTTATTACCCTGATTACAGCCCACCAAACAAAAAATACTGATAATTGTCAGCAAAATAAGTAATTTTCTTTTCATATCAATTCTATTCTCCTTTTAAAAAATTCTTTTACCTGAGACGGAGTAAAAATCGAGATTTATCCGCTCTTCTTCCTTAGAATAATTATTCCACGCATCCTCAATTGACATATTTCATTTTTTTATTCTCCCTACAATAATTATTATCAACAATCCCAATAATGCCCCCGACGAATCAATAAGCACATCAAGAAATGCTCCTGCCCTTCCTCCGACGAATAACTGATGTATCTCATCGGTTGCAGCATATAATACTGTAAAAGCAAACGGAAAAATGCGTCGCAACCTTTTCTTCGCCGTAAGATAAAATACCGTTCCGTACATCAACATAAAAAGCACACAGTATTCAGACATATGTGCACATTTTCTCACCGGATAATTCAGTTTTGAAATATATAAATCCTGTTCGGTCTGCGAAAGGTTCTCATAATTGCTTATAACTACTTTACATATCACTCTCGTTACTTTCTCGCTGAGTCCTCCGGATTCATCTCCGTTCTGAGACGACATTCCGAAAATCAAAGCCATCCAAAGAATTGTGAACACAAGAAATACTACGAAGAGCAATTTTCGTTTATCACACAAATGATTCGAAATATTATAATCTTTCATTGCTGTTTTCTGCTTTTCTATTTATCTGCTTAGAATATATTATGTCCTTTTTTTCATTTTTTTTATGTTTTAATGTCAATTCAAAATTAGCCAAAAACGACTTAAAGTAACCGTTATTTATTTGTCTTTTTAATTTTTCATAAACAGATTCCTTTTTTAAGGTATAATCCGCAATTCCTCTTGAATAAGTCGGAGTCAGCGAATACTTATCGGTTATATACTCCTTAATATTCAAAGTCTTTCCCAGATAAGATTGATATATTTCCCGAACCAGACTTTCATCAACTTTCCAGAAATTCTTATAAACATTTATTTCAAATCCGTCTTCTCTGCAATCAATACCGTGGAAATGATAAAAAATCATATTTACATCCTGTTTTTTATCATATTTAAGAAGGTATTTGTCGGAATTGATATTAATTGTCTCATATCTGTTGACATTCCAGGGTGCAACACCCGCTCCCATATTCCTGTTAATATGGACAAAATCATAATCTGTCCACTCATTTAAATAATACTGATCTCCGAATACCTTTCGGTTCACTTCGTCTCCGCAGCAGGCTATTGTCTGATCAATCCATTTTTCCAAAAGTTCAATCGACTTTTCTTCTTTCTTAAATGTATTAAATTCAACACAGAAAGTTCCGTAATCTTTTAACAGTTTGCGTCCTATAAGACCGTTTTTTATTCTGTGTTCCATAATCTGAACACAGGCCCCCGCATCTATCATTTCCCGAACAAGAACATTGGGAGAATCATAAAAATACATATCGGCATCAATATATGTGCATATATCCTTATTATAATTCTTTAAAACATAAAGAATCAGACTTGCCGTACAGGTCCAACAAAATTCTTTCCATTTTCTTTCGGCTTTAACTTTAGCAAGTCTGTCATTTACAAACTCATCCAAGGATATTACCGTAATCCTGCCGCCATATTCCGTGTTGAGGACATCAGCACATTTTTCATCCATCGCAAGCACGTATATTTCCGCTTCTTTGCAAACATCAAGCAGGGAATTAATTGTAATCATACCCTTATCAAGATAATTACTGTCAAACAGTGTACAATAAACATCAATATTCATAAATATTTACGCCAAGGCTCCTTATATCACAATGTTTATTTAACATTCATTATCACAAAATTTTTTAAATTCCTGTTTATTCCGTCATCAAGAATAATGACATCTTTATACTCTTCATTTTTAGCTTCTTTTATCGCTCTTGAAATCATCGAAACATTGCTTACGGTGCCTATAAAGCCATCACAATGTATAATTGAAAACAAATCCCACAATAATTCTTTTCCCAAATAATAGTTGTTGTTGTTTCGTTCACTCTTATACTCATAATGGACCGCTTCTCCGTTGGCAGATCTCAGCACATCATTGTATATTATTTTATCACCGTATATTTTAACAAAGTATTCCAATGTATTTTGATCATCGGTAGCCAGAAATATATATTTATATTTTCCGCTGTTTAGAAGGTTATTTATATTTTCAATATATTTTTCATTTTGAATCTCAATCGGATGCCCGTCGTAATTCTTGCTGTAGTCCGTTCTCCTAATATGAACTCCGAGCACTCCTCCGTCAAGTATTCTCGAGTCAATTGCGTCTATAATTTCCTTTTTACCGTAATCATTAAGGCGAAGATATTTTTTTATTGTATTAATCAAAACCGAATGTTCATCTTCCGAAATATGATAAAAATCTTCCGGCAATACATAATCCACATCATTAGGCTTACACCATACTACCAGGTTACTCTTATAAAGGCTTTCATCATCTATATCATATGTATTCATCCAAAAATATTCAAAAGAATTATATGTATCATTAATCTTTTCTTTTTCAGAATATAAAAGTTCCTCAGACCATCTTATAACCGGAATAAATCCGAACATTTCGGCATATGATATAAAATATATTGTCATTCGTAACAAATGACAGTATCCGGACTTATGCCAACATTTGGGAATATCAATTATATAAAATACCTTCCCTTTATTTAAATCACCCAAATGTTCAAAATGAACATTCAAATAATTTTTTTCGTAATCCAAATGCTTTTTACATTCTTCTTTTTTAGGAAGAATAAACCTCATTGAATACTGTATAAAATCAACTCTTGGATGTCTTCGTAACCATTTTTTTATTTTCCCGAAACTAAACACTTTTCTCTTCCCTTTATAATCATTTTGAATTTTTAATCATTTTCTTTCTATATTTGCTCTTAACACCCAGTTTTGCGGCCATTTTTAGTAATGAGTAATATGGAATCGGTATGCCAAACACAGATTTTAAAAACCATATCTTACAAAGCGAATGATTTAAACCGGTAATCAATTTTTTAGGATGAATAATATAGTAACCGAGTTTTTTATCCGATACCATTCGAACTTTCACTCCTTCATCGATAACAAAATCCGCAAAGTAATCCAGTACTTTTTTAGACGGATTCAATGCCGCTTTACTGTATACGCTCATTAATGTATGCATATATTCATCACTTGATAAATACCCGTCCTTCGCATGTCCAAAGCAGCTCACAAATCTGTTCACAACATCCATTGCACCGCGATGAATCTGTTCAACGAGTTTTATTTCATTGGTTCCGTACTCAATATTGGAATATAAAATTCCAACTCCGTCTTCCGTCACAAAATAGCCTTTGGTCGAGCCTTCCTCAAATATAAACAAAATATCCATTATGGAAGCGGCAAATCTCGTCCTTAATTCATAATCCGTCTTATCACCGGGATTGAGAAAATAGCCAAGACGATTTACACCTTTGTAAAATTCGGGCGTTCCTGTATTTCTGACTCCGAGATAATAACCGAAGAGCTTAATATCCTCTGATACACTTTTTTGAAAAAGCCTTTGCGAAGTACCGTTCCAGCCTATATCAATCACAGCCGTATTTCCGTTAATTCCGACGGAATCTGTATATTGATGAAGAGCTTCTTTCTGCTCGGAAAAATATTTCTTTCCCAGCAGCATAATATGCTCGTAAATATGTGCTTTATCTTTTTCATCAATCGAAAAGATATCTGTCTGAAGAGAATAACCGAGCTTTTGAAGATATTCACTCATATCGGCTGCAGGTAATTCACATACACCGCAGACAGCATCAAAACTTGTCACATGCAGAACCGGAAGTAATGTTCCGAAGAAATCATCATAGTCCTTACACTCCGATAACAAAGGATTGATCAAGGCCTTTCTTGACGCATGAAAATATATACATTTATCTTTTTCCTCGGGAAACAATATTTCATATACCATCTTCATAATCTTACCGTCTCTGCTTAGGAATAAGTATTTTTCAATATTGTCTTCACGAAAATGCTTGTGGAGGAATTGGCAGAAACCGAGAAGCATCGGTCCGAGAACTTCATAACCTATTCTGTATGCAAGTTCCGGTTGCACGGGTATATTATTATTCAAAAATCCATATACTTCACTGTAGTCAATGCGCTCTTTATTGGCATTTCTTTTCCAGTACTCAAGATGCGTCGTATCACGATTTATCAAAAACGGGCATATTTCCTTTTTTTTCGGGGCAAGATAATCCGAGCGGAGATTATCGCCTATATGAATTATTGATTTTCCACGGTATTTTGCAACAACTTCATCAAATAACGATCCCGATCTTTTTGTTTTTTGTAATTCGGAAGACAAAAATAAATCACTGTAATCGGTAACGGATATTTTATTAAGCATTTTCTCAATAACAGCTTTATCCAGATACATGTCAGAAACAATAATAATCGTTTTATTTAACTGCTTTGCCATGTTATAAAGATTTATTATCTCACAGTTTGGAGTCGTATATTCCAGTTCCGTATCAATCTCCATCTGCTTAATCTTCTCTATTTGAGAATCATCCGGTTCAACATTTTCAAGGCTGAGTACTTTTCGAAACGAATCATATATTTCATCAAGCGTAACCTCCTCAGAACCGGCTTGCAAGTTGTGTCTTGCCTGTTTCTCGGCCGTTATTCGAAGTTGCGCAAAATCGCTTATTTCCATTTTTAACTCATTTTTTATTTTACGACCAAGTATTACAAATATATCTTCCGGTTTGCGAACATTTCTTTTTGCCAGCGTATCAAAAATATCAAAAGATACAACGTCAAATCGATCGATTATCTTCGTTGCACTTTCGGCATCTTTCTGTATGCAATTACAAACAAGTTTATTTAGCTTCTTTCTTACCGACATAACGATTTTCTCTTACTATCTCCAAGATGATGTTCCGGAAGCCTTATACAACCGGCATTATATTTATTCAGCACTTCTTCAATAAGTTTTTGATTCTCCGGCTCATCCACATAGTCTTTTATCATGGGAACTCTGATTTCAACATCTGCGCCCGAACGAAACAGGTAATCCAGATTATCAAGATATAAATCAATATCGCCTCCGATAATTCTTTTACATCTCTCTTTATCCAATATCTTCATATCTACAAGAAAATAATCAAAGTATCCGGTTGCGAGTTGAACAATTTCATGCTCTACAAACAAAGCGGTCTCCACACACAGACTAATCCCCTTTGCCTTAATCTTTTCAAGAAGTCCTCTCATACTGCCAATCTGTAAAAGGGGCTCACCTCCGGAGAAAGTTATACCACCTTTATTTTCCCAAAAAGGCTGTTCTTTTAATAATATGTTCAGAAGTTCGTCTTCTTCGTACCACTCTCCGTATCTTGAAAGAGCTTTACAGGTACATTTTTGCAAATCTTCTTCGGATACACCGGCCAATTTTTCCGCCGAATTCACTTTATCCGCAAATTGACAAGGCCCCAAGGCGCATTTTTTACCGTCGGAAATACATTTATCAACCGAATAACAGAATTGCTGATTTTTTTCTATATTTTCGGGATTGCAGCACCACGGACAATGCAGATTACAGCCTTTCAGAAAAACGGTTGTCCTTATACCCGGTCCGTCATGCAGACAAAAATTTTGAATATTAGTAATTAACAGCTTCATTTTCTATTGCTCTATGAATTAACAGATCTTTGTACTCATTTGACAAATCATTAAAATATGAACTGAATCCCCATACCCGCACTATAAGTCCGGGATATTTATCAGGATTGTTTTTCGCATCAATAAGCATACTGCTGCTCATGATGTTCATCTGCATCTGATAAAAGCCTATTCTTACAGACTGTTTCAGGAAATCCGTAAATTTCTCTTTATTATCATTTATTAACTGCGGGGAAACAAAGAAGTCCAATACATTTCCGTTTATACATCTCTGTCCCCATTTAAGTTTGGACGAAAACAATACAAGTTCCGAATAAACACTGTCATTCGACGATATATGGGTTAAATACGGTGTACCCATTAATCTGCCCGCAAAATCTGCCGGAGCTTTTTTCCCTTTTTTCAAATAGTCGGGTGCACTGAGACCGAATTTTACATTACCGTTCATTTTATTTTTTACCTGCAAGAGTCCTTTGTCGGTTGCCTCTATTATCCGATTGGTAAGCACAATTGCCTCATCATCCGCATGTCCGAATCGTCCCTTATCATTTTTTAAGCGCTGATAAATTGTGCGATTATCTTTAAAATCATTGGTTTTACAGGTATTTAACTCAAATAAAGAAACAGCATTCTCTTCAAATACCAATTGTTTAATCTCCAGCAGAGAATCGCAAAGAGAAGCCATTCCTACCGTTGTTATGCCATAATTATTATATTTGGCTCCGCCCTTGGAAATATCTATACCTTTTTCGCTACAGCCTTCCGTAAATACAGACAGTAAAGTATCTTCCGCCCATCTGTTATCATCCAATCCCGTAGCAATCGATTTGATTGCCTCTTCTAGATAAGACAGAAAATCCGAAAGAAATGACTCATATGACTGATATTTCGAATTCTTTTTTTGCTCCGAGTCGAGATAATCAGAAAACAATTTCCAATAATCAACCGTCATAATGTTATTTTGATCAAAAGATTTACCAACCACAAACGGTTCCCAACAGGCAGACGTTCCATAGTCATAACAATCGTCTTCCTCAAATCCCGATTCTTTCATTGCCTTTATAACCACGTCATCATTGGAGAGCAGCGGACTTCCCGTTCCCGCATTTAATGTATCAATGATGCAATTCCACAAATCGTCGTCCGCCTTCGAACTGATTCTGACAAGAATCTTGGGATCTGGGAAATGCATTTTTGCCTGAACTTTCAAAAACATCTTTGTAAGGTCATTACAGAAATACGTTCCGTCTTCCTCTAAACCGCCGACTATGATTATTTGTCCGATGTCACCCTTTAAAGCAGCGCTCTTATATTCATAATCCCTGTGAAGAAGACTGTAGAATTCCTGTAACAGTTCCTCTGCATAATCTTTCGTAATAATATTGTTCTTTATATCGTTTTCGTAATAGTCTCCGAGAATTTTATCAAGTCTTCCGAGACCGTTTAATCTGTGTCTCGTCTGCCAGAAAATCTGATTAAAAAACAATATTCTTTGAAGAGCTTCCTCAAAAGATTCCGATCTGCCGCTGAGAATTTTTTCAAACACGGCCAAACACTTCTCCGATTTTTCGCTTCTTAACCTGTCTGTTATTCTTGAATGAAGAACATGAACCGCATCTTTTATACAAGCGGCATTTTCCCCATATTCTCCTGAAACTTCTATTGCTTTATCCGCCCAGTAATCAAATCCCCGGTTAATTATCTTCGAATAATCCGGCATTAAATTGCCTATCATGACACCATCAATGGCAACTGTCGTATGTGTATCAATATAATAATAAAAATGGTTAATCTCCTGACTTCCTAAATCGCTCACGGATAAGAGTCTGTGGATTCTCTTGGCGTTACTTCCTTTACAGTTAATTACTTTCATTCTTGTAAAAGTATGTAATGACTCTGACAGAAACTTTTTTGCACCGTAAGTTCTGTACTTGCCGACAAAAGGAAGCACCCAGTTTACGGATTTATAATCATTTTTTATCTTACTCTTTATACCCATTGTCTCACCTTTCACCACGCTTCATTATACCAATAAATAAAGTTCTTGGATAGACCGGTTCCCCAATTTACCGTTGACTCTTACGTTACGTTATAGTTTAAAATTTTCTTATATTTACAGGATTTCCGATACACAGAGCACATTATTACCGAGGAGGGCAAGCATACGGAAAGTATATAAGCGAAAAAAAGGCTGAGTGCTCATTTTATGCACCCAGCCTTAAATTATCAACCAAGTCTTACTTTCTTCTCTGCCAAATGTTTACACAGTATACACAACACTACAGCCACAATCAGATATGCAATATCAAGTATTATAAACGTCAAATTTTGCGTAAGGAATTCAATTTCATTACCAATCGCAGACCAACTTGGGGAATTAAAATAATTCTCTTGCATCCTATCAATTATATCGTACGAAATGTCCACTATCAACCAGACAACTATCTCTGAAATATTAAATACCACTATTGTAACAATCGCTAACATACAATTCCTTGATTCCGAATTGGTTTTCGAAACAAAGAACTGCGTTAACAGGATGACGGTTACTCCTATAATATATATGCATACGGCGCATAAAAACGGATTAACGACAAATATAATTTCACACAATATTTTTTCAAAAACATTATATTCGTAAATAAATAAGCTGCCGTTAACCAAATTGGCAATTTCGAATATTTTTTCATTTCCCATTGAGAGGTCAATAAAATAGAGGCAGAACGCTCCGGTTATTCCCAGCAATATTGTCCAAAATAAGCCTGCTTTAATATTAACATTCAGATGATCGGTATTTTTGCATGGAATCATCATCTTGTAATAACTATTGTCGGAGCTGATAGTCTTGTAATATCTTCGCAGCATATTTATGGGAGCCAGGAGAATTTCCATTAACATACAAAGAAATACTATTATCATCAAAGCGGACCTGTCCATAAGACTTTCGGTTCCCGGAATCATGTTCCAAAAACACGCGAGCACCGCCTCCGCAATCATAATTCCCATCAGACCAATCATAATTTTCCGTGTTTCTTTTATTTCGTGTCTTAATAATTTTTTTCTCATATTTCTCCATTTCCGAGCATCACGTTATGCTCAAACACAACAAAATACCACTCTCAGTATTGCAGATAATAAAAGCAAATCATTTTACTCTTTAAAACAGTCTTTAAAAGTATCCATCAGTGAGCGACCGTTTTCCTGCCTTATATCCTCAACGGATTTTTGAAAAAGAATCCGTCCTTCCTTCAAAAAAACAGCCTCATCCAGCACCTTTTCAATTTCAGCCAAATTATGCGTGCTTATTATAATTGCCGCATCTTCAGGCAAAAACGTAATTATCATCTTGATTATGCTATCTCTGGCAAGAACATCAATTCCGTCAAAAGGTTCATCCAGAATGTACAAACGAGCCTTCCTTGACATGGTCAGTATAACCTTTAATCGCTCTGCAGTTCCCTTTGATAAATTGCCTATTTTCTCTTCCAAATCGATTTTTCGATTCGATAATTCCTTAAGAGCCCTCTCTTTATCAAAGTCCCGAAAAAACGTTTCGTAAAAATCAACTATTTTTCCGACTGTTGCCGAATTCTCATAACACATTTTATCGGGGCAATAAGACACTCTGACTCGCATATTAACCAAATAATCCTTATCGGATGACTTAATGTTTCCGTTATCAAACTCGATTGTTCCATCGTAAGAATTAATCATACCGGTAATTATTTTTATAAGCGTTGTTTTGCCGCTTCCGTTCGGTCCGAGTAATCCGATTATTTTACCTTCTTCAACACATATCGATACATCTTCAAGGACCTTTTTTCTGCCGTAATTTTTATTGATATTTTTACAATCAACAACAATTCCCATAATTATCTTCCTTTCGTAAATTTATCGTTTTCTTAACCATTCTATTGCTTCATCTTTGCCTATACCCAGTTGTTGCATTTTGTTAAGATAATTATCCGCTTCCCTTTGTGCAAATTCTTTTCTGGTTTTCTCTATCAGATTTTGATCTTCGGTA
Source organism: Lachnospiraceae bacterium (assembly GCA_045639745.1). GTDB lineage: Bacteria > Bacillota > Clostridia > Lachnospirales > Lachnospiraceae > NK4A136. Next base: position 13,805 of record JAZUDQ010000047.1, read on the forward strand.
ACAAAACGTCCGCTTGTTCTCTGACTGAACACCAGCCCGTCCCGTTCCAATTCCGAAAAAGCCTTTTGCATTGTATTGGGGTTAACCGAAGCCTCAATTGCCAGTTCCCTTACCGTTGGCAATTTGTCCCCCGCTTTATATTTACCGGAGACAATATCAATTTCCATGTATTCAACCAACTGTGCAAAAATCGGTCTGTCCGAATCTAAATTCCATGACATCACTCATCCTCCTTATCAGGTTTGTCAATTACCTTCTTATATGTTTTTGTATTATTGTATTATTGTATTAATACAACCCTCATCTGTATCCTATTATATTTTTAATAGATTGTCAAGTCGCTTCGCTTCTTCGGGACACCTCGAATCCGCTTCGCTCCTTCTCAGTGATTACCGTTCGCCAAATAATTGCTCTCATGCAAGCATGAGCAATTACTTGGCTCATTCGGGATAACAAAAAAAGATTACAGACATCCCATCTGTAATCTTTTATTATGTTTTTTATTATGTTCTTTATTATGTTATTTATGATGTTCTTCAAATATTCAGGTCTGAGTCTTTAGGATACAACCTTCATAACAATTCGTTATTTATTGTAATAGTCTGTTATTATAGGCAATCCGAATTCTTCTAATCTTGCAATCTCTTCCTCGTTATCTTCAAAAGGAATTTCATATTTGAAAGCTACCATCGCAGCAGAATCCGGAACCAAATAAAACATATCTACGACATATCCGTAAGTAAATGTATAACAGCTGATAAGTAAATTATCACTCAATACCTGTTTGAACTCTACATTCTCACCGTTGCAAGACACAAAATAGTCATCCAGGCTGTTGCAACCGTCCGGCATTTCAAAGTTGTCATAAATCGTTACTAACAGAAACAATCCCTGATACTCATATGGTTCCCCGTAAAGTGAAACAATTGAATCCGAATCCCAAAGCGTATATGTGTTCTGATTTGACTCCTGATAAGTCATACTGTCACCTATCTTACCGATCATTGCGCTTGTCAAATCAGCCGGCATAATCACTTCTTCTCCGTTGTAATCTGTCTTCGGAGCTTCATTATTTGATTCTTCATAGATCTGATAGTAATCAAGAAAACCTTTTTCCTTAAACATTTCCTTTAATGCATCCAATGAACAAAATGCGGGATCAATTTCAAAATCCTTTTCTTCCGATGCATCCGCATTTGTATCCTCATTTGCATCCGTAGTTGTATCTGTGTCAGTTTCCGTTGTTGTCTCCGTGTTTTCATTCGAATTGGTTGCGTTCTGCTCTGCGGAATCACATGCAGTCAAACACAAAACAGTAAGAATCATCAATATACCGATTGTTTTTTTCATAAAATCTCCCATCCGGGCATTAAACCCTTTCTATGAGCATATAGCCCGAATCACGAAGTTGATAATAACATAACCGCTATTATGTGACAATAGTATTTTATGTCAGTTTCTTTTGTAAACATCTATTGTAATAGTTTGCGATTCATTATGTATCGTAACGGTGTCCGCAATCGTATAGTTCCTGTTCAATTCCTCGAGCATCTCCTCTTTAATATCAAACACCTCAAATCCCGCAATGAAAGTACAGTTATCGTCATATATTACGGAATATTCCGCATTTCTTATGTTATTCAGTATGCCTAAATAATACTCTCTGTATTTTTCATAATATTTTTGCGTATAGGGGAATATTTTATCCAGTCCGTAATTGGTATCCGGAATATATTCAATATCACCGTAATTAATTATATCCAGGCCGTTTTCAACCGCATAATTCGTAAAGCTTGAACAAAGCAACGCATTATCTTCCGCCTGCAATTCCTCATACTGCTGTCTGCCATTGCCGAAAGGTATACTGTCAACCAGCACTCTGTCGGCACCGATACAGACAAATATATAACAAGCGGACAAAATCATTATCAGTTCCGATACTGTATTTACCTTCCAACCTTTTAATGTCAATCCCGAAAAATCGTTTAACAAACAGGCTGAAGTCAGAAGAATCTGCGGCATCAGCAATACATAATGATACTGCAATGTTGCTCCGACCCATTTCCCGCAAAAACATAACAGAATAACCGAAAGTACGTAATATATAAATAACATAAATGCTTCGGAACATGAAAAGATTTTACCGATTTTTTTAATATTAAGTATCAGCAATCCGCCTAATATAATAAATACAGGCTTAAATTCCATAAACAGACTTTTCCACTTGTCAATCATTATTTCTGCGGTTCCGTTCTCGGAATTATCCAGAAGCATTCCTATTATATGTACACCAAAAGTTGAGAAAAATGTAGGAAATACCAAGGCTACGGCAGGAATCATAACCGCAAAACATATAAGAAAAGCTGTAAGAAGTTTCAAAAAATATTTGCGGTTAAAAATTAAATAAGAAATAAAAATCGCTATAAAAATACAGGTGTAATGAATCTTGGTTAATAAAAGTATTACTCCCAGCAATGCCATTAACATGAATCTTAAATTGGATTCCTTCTTATTCAGGCCGATGTATAATCCTATAACCAGCAATATACAGGCAACGCAAAATATATCCGGTCTGAATACAAGCCATCCGTATCTTCTCAATGTAAAGAAAGCAATTCCGACCATAAATACGGAATAATCCGAATCGACTCCCATGCTCCTCATCAGCTTATAAAAAATAAACAAAGTAAGAACCGTATATATACAACTCATTATTATCATCGACTGATTGGCGGATAATCCGCTTATCATCTTAATAAATACAGCCGGGAAAATATGAATAAATCCGGAATCAACATAAACAAAAGGCAACCCGTTATCGTAATTGCAGCTGCTGCCGTACGGATTAATTCCTTTTGAGAAATCATCTACCAGTTTTACCACTCCGCCGTCTCTGATCTCGGGAACCACATCAAAGAACAAAACAGCTTTTGTCACAAGAATATATAATTCCACCAAAATAATAATGAATCCCACTATTCCGATTTTATGCTTTTTAACAAACGGAACAGTCGACAAAACAACATAAATAACAGCCAGAATCAAATTGGATATTGCCAAAGCTGTCACATTTTCCAAAGAAAATTGTAACAGATGAGCAGTTTTTTCTCTAAAGAACGGAACAAACAAGAGGCCTGTACCGCATAAAAATAATACTGTTACCGTTAAATCCAACTTAAGATTGTCAGTTGCTTCCTTTATCCTGTCTTTCACATTTAAACCCTCACTCAGTAAGTTCTTCAGTATTATTTTCCGCAAAAAACCGCATTAATCATACCGTCAAAATACACAAATTCGCAAATTACAATTGACCGAATATTTCCTCATATGTGTAATCAATATCACTTACTTCAAGCGGTTCATTGTATGCCGCCGGACTTTTATTCTGCTTATTCTCAGTTTAATTAATATGTATTATCAACCAGTGTTCTGAATTCCTCTCTATATTGATCATTCAGATTCAAATCATCCAATATTTCCTGTACATGTGCAAGACTTCCGTCTGCCAGATATTCACTTCCCGTAAGTACCATTGCATATTCCGCAACACATGATGCAAAAATGAAATCATCCGAAGGTGAATCGGTATAATCGTCATTTCCAAAATAGTATTCAAGAAGTTCGGAAGAGTCGCTCTCGGGTTCTTTATATCTTATCGATAAAGAAAACCACTCATCGGTATCTTTCGCATAACCGTTAATCTCGGAATCCTGATATCTAAGATTATCATTGTCGGAAGATACTTCGCCGGCAGGTACAATTTCATACATTACGGTTACGGAATGTCCTGCACCGATCTCACCTGCGTCTTTGGTGTCATCATCAAAATCTTCCGCATCCATAACACGATTTTCGTATCCTATCAATCTGTATTCCGATACATACTCGGGATTGAATTCAATCTGAAGTTTAACGTCTTTTGCCACAGTAACCATGGTTGCTCCCAATTCCTCAACCAATACCTTGTTGGCCTCCGAAACAGAGTCAATATATGCATAATTACCGTTGCCGTCATCTGCCAGAGTTTCCATGGTTACATCATTATAATTACCCATTCCGAATCCGAGACATGAAAGATAAATTCCGTTGTCCTTTTCTTCGGTAATCAGATTATGAAGGTCACTTTCATTGGTAAGTCCGACATTAAAATCACCGTCGGTTGCAATTATTACTCTGTTATTACCGCCCCTGATAAAATATTCTTCAGCCAGCTCATAAGCTGTGACAATTCCGCCCGCTCCATTTGTCGAACCGCCTGCCTCCAATGATTCAAGAGCTTCACAGATTGTATCTTTATCCGAAGCCGGCACTCCTTCAATAATAACTTCATTGCCGGCCGCATATGTCACAATTGATACAGTATCCTTCTCACTAAGATTATCTATCATCAATTCAAACGACTGAATAAGCAATGGTAATTTGTTATCATCATACATTGATCCCGATACATCAATTAAAAATACAATATTCGAATCAGCCGCCTGCGAGAAGTCTATTGCTTCTGTCTGAAGACCGAGCATTACCAGTTCATGATCGGTATTCCAGGGGCATTCGGCAATCTGAACATTTACACCGAAAGGCTCACCGTCTTGCGCCCCGTCATAATCATAAGAAAAATAATTAAGAAACTCCTCTGTACGCACTGCTCCGTCCGGAATATCTTCAATAGAATACCCATTATTCAGCATACGTCTTACATTAGAATATGATGCAGTATCGACATCAGACGAAAATGTTGAAAGCGGTGATGTAAAAACATCACAAAATCCGTTTGACTCTATGTAACTGTAGTTTTCAGTATTGTAATCAACCGGTACTGCAGTATCCGAAGAAGGACATTGTGCAGTCGTAACACAGCAGGCTTCTTCCACGCAACACACATTATTGTAATTATCTCCTATATTCAGTTTGCTTTCATATTTTTCGGCAATGGACTCGCAGCCCACATTTTCTTTACCATTATCTTTATCTTTAACACCCCAACCTGCATTCGTACCGCAACCGGTCAAACAATTTACTATCATTAAGGCACCAAGTATAACTGTAAGTATCTTTTTTTTCATAATCATCCTCCTATCTGTCGGTCATCGACATTGCTTATCTTTCTTACTCATACGCAACTCTGACCACACCTTCTTCAAAATTAGCAATCAATATCTCCGCATTTTCCTCATATCCCGCTTCAAAAAGAATCTCCACGCAGTTATCCTCTTCACATACGTAACATGAAATCAATCCGGGAATTTTTTCTTCCGAATCCAAGGAATCTATTCTTTCCTTGGTTTCTTCCAAATATAACAACGGATATTTAACCACCACGAACACTACATTATTCCGGTCGATATCAGGGTTTTGATCCAGGACTGTCTGTTGATATTCCGGTGCATCATCGGTTATCAATACAACCGTATTCCCTGATTCATCAACATACATTCCTCCCCACAAAAGTTCATATGAAGTATCACTGTAATTTCCCGTGAATTCTAACGTTTGGTTATCGTACGGTTCTTCCGATGCGACAAATGAGTTATTATCATTTAAATCACTATCGTCATGCCCGGTCGCAGAACAGGCGCATTCTACATTCGACGTACCGTTTTCCGCCGTAGCGGTTTCCGACGTAGCGGTTTCCGACGTACCGTGAGCAATTCCGGTCACGGCTATGGTTGCTCCCACAGCAATAAAAAGAGTTGCTGCTGCAGCAATGCTGCTTACTATATACAAATGTTTTCTTGTCTTCCTGTAGTTATCAGCCGTATTAATATACTCATCGTCTATATCATTTATAGCTTCAAATAAATCTTCTTTCTTCATAACTCGCATCCCCTTTCTGTGAGATATGTATGTAAATCCTTACGAAGACGATTTAAACTGACCGACAACGCACCTTCACTTTTTCCGAATCTTTTAGCCATATCAGATATACTTTCGGCATACCAGTATCTGCGAACAAATATCGCACATTTTTCTTTCGTCAAAGTTCCGAGAAAGGAATTAATGTATGCAGTAAGTTCTTTTTTGTCATATTCCTTCTCCGGCTCACTTCCTCCGGATACACATTCGGCAAGTTCATCCAGTACTTCCGCAATCTGCCCTTTGCCTCTCTTATCGGCGTTTAACTTCTTGTAGAAATCAAAAGCTGTATTTCTCGTAATCTTTCCAAGAAAAGTTCTAAATACCGACGGTCTGTTGGGCGGAATTGCGTCCCATGTCTTGAGATATGTATCATTCACACATTCTTCAACATCTTCGTGAGTACTGAGAATATTTCCGGCAATAGTTTTACAGTATGCACCGTATTTCTCCGCCGTAGCCTTTATTGCTGTCTCGTCTCTGTCAAAATACATTTGAATTATCATGTTATCATCTATGGCCATATATGATATTTCCTCCTTTCACTTATATACACGACATTCAAATTCAAATCTTACAAAAAATTATTTTTTTTAATTTTAATATATAAAACAAAAAAGAATAAAGACACATGTCTTTATTCTATGTTTTCAGGGGTCTTTGATAAACAACAGTTCTTTCAATTTCAGAAATTTCGATTTCCAGAATATGATATGCCTCTTATTTTACCATATTTTCTCTTTCTCTCTATTCATTCTCACTGCGCATTGTAACAAATCATCACTGTACCAATTGTAATTTTCAAATGGCACTTTTTCTGTTCTCTTCGTCGGGACCGGATTTCTCTATTGCAAAACATTGATAATTAATCCTGTTATAAGCGAATAGCCTATCACAAATAACCAATAGTATATAAAATTCCTAATTCCCATAACAGCCTTTAATGCTCCGAGATTTGTAATTTTTGTAGAAGGTCCTGTAATCATAAACGCTGATGCGCTTCCAATACTCATTCCGTTCTCAAGCCAACTTTGCAAAATCGGAATAGTACCTCCGCCACATACATACAAAGGGACTCCGACAGTCGCCGCAATAAGTACCCCCCAAGCCTCATTTCCCCCGAAGAGCATCGTTAATGTTTCTTGTGGAATATATCTTTGAAAAAGAGCCGACAGAGCAATTCCGAACAGAAAATACAAGCCTGTAGCTTTCACATTTCTCCACAAATTCTGAAGAAATCTTACAAGAATATTCGGATTGGTATCTTTGTTTTGCGGCTCCCTGAATCCATCAAAATTGAAAAATTCCTTTTTAGAGCAGAAAAGCATTATTACAATTCCTGCCACAATTCCGCATAGAAAGCAATTAATAATTCGTATACACAAAACCTTTGTTCCAAGTGCAGCGCTATAAATAATCAGCTGTGGATTAAGTAAGATCGAACTCATCATAAAGGCTGCAAGCCACTCATCCTTCACACCGCTTTTTGAAAATGATGCCGCAATCGGAATAGTTCCATACATGCAAAGCGGTGAAGCAATTCCCAATGCAGAAGCAAACACAATACCGATAAATCCACTCCTTGCGCCTTTCATTTTTCTCATAAGATTGTGAATCTTATCTTTCAGAAAAACAGACACCATTGACCCGACAACCATGCCGACAACCCAATAAACAAATATCTGAGAAAATTGTCTTGAAAAATAATATACGAAAAACACCAATTCCGTCTTTATTATTTCAATCATTGTTCCTCACCATCAACGTTTATCAGTTCATACGCTCTGTTGCCAAGTCCGATTTCTTCTGCGTGAGTAAGAATATTGAGGCCGTTCATCTCAAGAATCCTATTCTGCAAAGAAGTACCGTCTTCCGCTGTGAAAACAAGATCAATGCATGCCTGATCAAGCGCTACCGGATCAGTTGAAGCAAGTATTCCGATATCATGCATATCTACATCTGCCGGGTCTGATACGCAATCACAATCTACTGACATATGATTCATCACGCTGATATATATTATGTTCTGACCGTTATTCTCATAATCAGACACGGCTTTTGCTGCTTCCGCCATGGAATCTGTAAAATCATTCTGGTTTGTTATAAGTGATAGAATATTAAAAAAAGCAGGATTTGAACCCACACCTGCCGAATGAATTCTTACTTTTCCCTCACGCGAAGCAATACCGATTGATATATTTTTTAAAGCACCGCCGAAGCCCGCCATTGGATGCCCTTTAAAATGCGAAAGCACAATAACAAAGTCATAATCTGCCAGATTCTCTCCCACCCAATTTTCATTAAGATGTTCACCGCCTTCAACCGGGATAACCATATATCCGTCTGCATCCATAATGTCCACGTCAGCTATTGCGGTAAAGCCATGCTCTTTGGCCACTTCAAGATGCATTGCAGTTTCGGCACGCTTTGAACCACTGTATGCAGTATTACATTCAATTATTGTTCCATCCACACTTTGTACCAGTTCCTCAATAAGTTCCGGTGATAAGTAATTGGGATTACCTGCTTCTCCCGTAGACAGCTTTATCGCAACATTACCCTGAGGATCTACATTTAACGCCTCATACACTTTAGCAAGTCCTTCCGGGCTTATGTCTGTCGTCATATATACTGTCGACGCATCAGAATATTCTCTTCCTTCCTGTTCCATTACCGCAACATTATAGGATAGCCATTCTTCCATATCATAATGCATATGCACCCTATACCCAATACCTCCACCGATTAAAATCAATAGAATAACAGCAATGACTATTATCCATGTATGCTTACTTTTCTTCTTCATTGTTCTTCTCCTTTTTCTTGTTTTCATTTTTGGAAAAATGTGATATTCCGTACGAATGGTAGTTGATTATTGCACAAAATTGTGCAAACAAATCTTCCTCCGTTTCATATTCATTGAAAATAAAACATATATTGCTGATTAGCGAATTTGATATAACTCTTGAAAATCCGTCCGGCATATCCAGGTTTTGTGACAGTGAAAATAATGAGTCCAATATCTCTGTTATTTCCGCCACATATTCTCTGCGTCCCAGTGAGTCATTCATTTTCACAAACAAAAGCATTTGTTTTCTTTTGCTGTACAATATCGGAAAAATGCGCCTGATATAAAATGTCGGTGGATCTTGCCGGAATTCAACACGCCTATCGTTATTGGGATTTACATTGAGTTGCTTGCGAATGCTATTACCCTCATCATTCGGTAAATAAAAGCAATCTGTCAAACTCCCCATAATCGACTGACGTATATCTTCCATTGCCATATCGGCTACCGCACGGAATATTTCATTTTTGGATTGATAATATCGATACAAATTGCTCTTGGCTACTCCTGCACGTTCTGCAATCTGATTCATGGTAGCAACTTTAAAACCAACGGAAGAAAATATATCAAAAGCTGCCTGCAATATACTATTTCTAATCTCTTCCTTCAGTACCTGCATTACTTACCCCTTTCTCAATAGCAACTCTCGGTCTCTTTTAAGGTAACACTCTATTCATTTATTGTCAAGGGAGAGCAAAGACTCCTTATCTTAATAATCGAGTAGGCTGACGCCTACGCGACACCCCTTCGGAACACCTCGAATCCGCTATGCTTCTTCTCGGTGATTACCGTTCGGGATAACAGAAAAAGGGGCTTTTTTACAGCCCCTTTTATTATACATAACTTTCTTTTTTCACCGATACATCGTTTCCCGAATATCAATGAATATCAATATATTCCCCACTTAAACCTATGGTAAGAGTGTATTTATCGGACTTCAATTTGTCATACGTCATTTCACCTTCAATGCTCCGGGCGACAGCCTCAATGAAATCGTCCAAATCATTTTTATCAAATCCCGCATCCATCGTTGCTATAACCCCGCGTATCTCATCTTCGAAATCAGAAGTTCCGAGTTCGAAATACATCTGCACGTCGACGTCTACAATATTGCCGTTCTTATCAAAGCGGTATGTAATCTCGGAAGTTCGATCGCCCACCTTCTTACTAAATACAGCTATATTTGCACCGGTGTGGTCGAGATTATAATCATATTCATCAATTTCATCTTCCAATTCCTGCCAAGTATTCTCTATATCGGGAGCATACTCTGTCACAGTCATATATTTGCTTATCATCAAATCTGTAATTGCAATAATCAGAGATATTATGAATACCGCAACAGATGTCGCAATTATTCTTGAGCCGAAGGAAAGTCTCATCCTGCCTTCCATAGGACACATTCCGGCATATATTTTGGGAATACGAAGTTTTTTACAATTATCACACTCAAAGATCATCTCATGTTTCGTTTCCTTTATAAGACGGGGATTATAGAATTCTTTTCTGTCATATACCTCTGTGTCGAAATATGATTGGGCAAATCCGGGCGTCATATTCATTCTTATCAGTTTTATAATCCACCCCATTCTCGAACCCATAACAATTGTTGCAGCTATCTCGGGAATCTGACTTTTCAATCCTTCATAGTCCACACTGGTTGCCACTTTTCCGCGAATAATACGGCCGTTCTCAAATCTGTATGATACCATCAGATTCAAAAAGAACTTTATCAACAATCCTGTCGATAATACAAAAGTCAGAACAGGTATAAAAATATAACCGGAAATATGCAAAAACGGAAGTTCAAAAAACGAAGAAAAAAATGCAACAATACAAGCTCCGATAAGCACCGACACCGAAATCATGCTTATCAGCGCAACAAAAGGAATCATGTACTTGTTTAATGCTCCGTTTCTCCTTTCAAATTCAAACGATGGCATACATACGGTATGGTTGTTCATACTTTCATAATTCATCATAAAGCTACCCCTTCTTTCATCTTAAAATAAATGCAGACAATTAATCATTTTCCTTTACCTTGCTGTTCTCAATTTCAAATTCTGGATTTTTGAATTCCGGATGATTCATCAAATATTCCTGCATAAAGAAATGATACAGCGCAAAATATGATGTAATTTTTGCATCATACGGTATCTTTGAAACATACTTATGAGCATTGGTAACGGCGCCCGGATGAGCTATTGCATTTCTGTACAATCGGCAAATATGATAGTGCGCTGTCTCATTGCCGATGGCATTCTTACTGTTAATAATAGAATTAAGACCATTAGCTTTTGCTCCGGACTTCTTTACCTGTTCCTGTTTAAGAGTCGTTTTACGATAAGCTTCTTTTATTGAGTTTTTGTGTTCTTTTCTGTCAGCTGCACTGATTCTTTTTTTTATTCATAGCCACAATTTCCCTCTTATGTAATTCAATAATTCAATAATTTCATCTGAAAACATTGAAATAAAGTAAGACACATTGCAAACGTAGAACAACACTATAACTCCTTCAAATACTTCATTTGAGAGATCTTAAATTTATATAAATCTATAAAAATATCACCCTGTAATTATGCAGGGCACCGTTTTTTTTGATTTTATCAACAAGGCTAACAAGAGTCCTTGAACCCCACATTTCTGAAGGGTAACAGTTTCGAAAGATTACCAATAAGTATCCACACGTAAAATAATTGTATGTCAGATATTGGCATGGCAGAAATCAGACCTGTTTTTCTACCCGGAGCTCCCATGTCAATATTATTTTAAATAATCAATAATGCCCTGAATTATTTCCGGATTGGGATAGCCTTTACCGTCTTTTCCCTTTTCACCATACAGCATTGCATACGCAAAATTATCCGCCATACACTCCTCCGGATCTATTGTATAAGCTGTATTGGTTCCAAACACATCGTCGAAATTCGACGCTTCCTCTTGGTTATAATAAATATCCGTTCCGTCTGTAGGTATCAGCACGGTAGCGGAACTTGCCGAGAATCCGTCTTGTGCTTCGGCATAATTTTTCGTTGTAATCCAAGCTGTATAACAATCAATCTCCTGCCCGTCAATAATAAATGTAGCATATGAATTGTGATGCTCTACGTCGGGATTGGACATATAATTCTCTGCCACACAAGGCGGGAGTTCATATTCATCGTCCGTAACGGTAAAGTTAATAAATGAGTACATCTGAGCACGAAATTCCGGATTACATCTTGTAAGGCAATGAAACATCTCGTGGAACAGTACTTCATCCATATGTTCGGACGCTCCCGGAATCACATTCATAACAGAATATAACGCAACAAAAGTACCGTTCAAATATATTTCCGTACCGTGAGTATATCCGTTAGCCCCAAATTCCATGCCCATATCAGCTTTTATGAATACAATTTCTTCCATTTCCGGAAGATTATATCCTTCCCATTTGAGTCTTAATGCCATTCTTGCCAGACGACTGTTCAGATACCACTTCTCAAAAAAAGAATACTCCTGCACACTCTGCGCCGACATTTCGAGTAATTCTTCCATTGTTGCATCGCTTTTTCCAACACGAAAATCGATATCATTCTGAGTAAAACCGTCATAGTACTCCGTATTCGAAAGCATAATCTCACGGCCTTCCTCTGCCGATGCAAAACGGTGACTGATTTGACCTGCAAAAATCAGGGTTATTAAAAGGTTTATCGTCCCATATAATGCTATGATTCCTAAAATAATCAGCAGTATTTTCTTTCCTTTTTTTCGTTTTTTTCCATTAAGGTCTTTGTTGTCCTTTGTCTTCATCGTTTTTCCTCTTCAATCCTCTTATTTATCCTTTTTCTTTCCTACCATTGATGCCCCTTCGCGATGGACACCCTTGCTGTTTGGCTATACACTTCCCACTATCTCTCGCGTGTTCGGGACTTACACCCATCAGAGCGAAAATAATGTCACCTGCCATCGCAAGTGACACTATAGGAATTCTATTCACTTCTTAAATATAACCGTTATTTTTTGCTTCTTTATTTTTTTTCGTATATGCCGCAAAGCAAACTGTCAATGCTGAATATGTTACGATATAAGCTCCCCAGTTTACTGCCACACCGTTTTTCATGCTGTACACTGCTTCAAATACGTTTGAAATTACTGCTGCTGCCAAAATAACGATCATTGCGATTAATGTGATGTTTTTCTTCATAATATTTATCCTCTTTCTTTCCTGCCCTTCATGGGCTTGTTGTTTGTTTTGTTGTACTCATAATAACAATTCGAAAGAAAGAGTACCATTTTATTACCTTACACTAACCTTTCAATTCTGTAAGATAACGAAATTCTCTCAATACATCACTCTGTCCATCCGTTTAGAACAGCTTCACTAATTCTGTCATCTACTTCGGACTGAGCAGCATCCAAAAATGCCTGAGGATTACATGCATTATATGCATCCATATAAGCAGCCCAATCAGTATCAAAATCATCACTCATTACAATCACAGGCAGCCACTCCTGCTTGGTATTAGTCATTTCGCTCCAGGCTGTGGCGGCCTCATCACTTATGTACATATTGCTTCTGTTGAACCATGACCCAAGTGAAAACCAAGGAAGATCTGATATATATACATCAGCCGAACCAATCATCTCTACATAATTACTACAGCCATATGCCTGAAAACAATCAGAAAGAGGTTGTGACAATGTAGCCAGGAACTCTGAAGGTTGCTCGCAGGGTTGCATACGGTTAATGTCATCCCTGCTCATACCTGACCACTGAGGAAAATAATAGTATTCACAAACATGATCTGCTATATATTCATCATTATTCCAATTTTCACGCATCTCGTCAGTTCTGTAAAATTCACCATTTTCATTTATTAAATAATCGGTTCCTTCAACTCCCCAGAAACGAAGATTATGAATATCCTGATCGAGAAGACGACTCATGAATTCAAAAGCCAAATCCGGATTCTCACAGGCTGACGTGACAGCAATACCGGAATATGTATCAATCTCATAACCATATGTATGCCATTGCTGCTCCATGCCTTCATCAATTGTAAGTCCCAAAGGTACATAATCACACCCAAGCTCACCAAGACTGAAAGAAGAACCGTCCGTAGCCGTAAGAGTTGCCGTGAAAGGTTCCGCAATATCATTTTTAAAATTCCAGTACTGATCGCACATACCAAGGACACAGCCGGAAGAAATTTTATTAATATAGTCTTCGCGAGTCTGTATAGCAAAATCAGGATCAACAATACCCTTGTTATATTCTTCATTCAATTTTCTGAAATATGCTTCTGCCGTAGGCGTTGTATTGTAATCAACTACAGTCGGATTAATCTTTCCGTTATCAGCATTAACAATACAACAGTAATCATTCGGATAGCCGTCCAGGAACATTGGCGCATTTTCAATACTGAAAAAATTCCAACCATCACAAAGGCATGTATACGGGATTACTTCTGTACCGTCGGGAAGCGTAGGATAATCGGCAGCATAGTTCTCGAGGATTTCAAAATACTGATCAAGCGTCTCTATCTCAGGATACTCATATGCTTCAAGAACACGGGCCTGAATCCAGAAACACTCTTCATTATGAACGGTTGTAGTATCTTCTTCGTAGTATCTGTTATAAATATCTGCCCAATAAATATGACCGTCATTCATACGGAACCGATCCCACTCTTCATCCGTATACAGTTCTTTCAGATTCGGATACATCTCCAGATATTCGTCCCAAGCTACAAGTTTACCTTCTTCATAGAGGTCGTAAATATAGTTGGTTCCATAGATAAAATCCGGTGCTTCGCCCGACTCAAAAAGTGTCTCAACATCAGTGTAAACATCCGGGCCTGCATCCCATGTTTCATTAATACGAACGCCGGTCTCTTCAGCTATAATATCTCTGATTTCATTATTATCGTTCTTCTCTTCACCCGGCGATGAGATAAGCATCGTCATATCAACGATGTCACCGTTACCTGCTTCACCGGTCTCTCCGGTCTCTCCGGTCTCTCCGGTTATATTTTCATTATTATTCTTGTCGTCTTCTGTCTGATTATTTCCGGAGCACGCCGATATTGATATAGTCGCCAACATCATTGCCATGATTAATGAAACTGTTCTTTTACATTTCTTAATATTTTTTCCGGTCATTATTTACCTCCCCAAACAGTATAAAACTGCTTAGCAATAAAGCATTACGCTCACATTATTAATATTAGTTATAATAGTTTTTACTGTCAATAACTCATCATCATTGCTGCTAAGTACTATTACTCCATTCTCATATGCGTTGGCATATACATTTCCATAATACGAGCGCATTGACGGAATAAAATGGCAAATTATTTATCCGCCTCTGAAATATCGATTACTTTTGTCGCTATGGCATTTACCCACTTCTCAGATTCGCGTCCTTCGCGTACATCACCGGAAAGACCGCTTTCAATTACCTTAAAGCCGTTCTCCTCAAGCATTTTCCTCAAGGTAATTTCGTTGAAATTGCTGAAGGTTCTTTCACCCTTGGTTATCATACCGTCACCGCATTTAAAGGATACATACAAAGCTGCATCGTTTATTAGGGCCTTATGAAGACTCTTCATAACCGTGGGAAGTTCCTCATACGAGACATGCAATAACGATGCACATGCCCAGATGCCGTTGAATTCGTCCTCAAAGGCAATCTCTTGAAACTTCATCTGCCACACTTCCTGCCCGGTATATTGCGATGCGGCTTTACACATCTCTCTCGACGCATCAAAGGAGACCACCGAAAAGCCGTGTTGTATAAAAGCTTTACTGTCTCGTCCGCAACCGCACCCCGCATCAAGGATTCGTCCGCCGTCGGGAATATATTTCTCAAACTTATCCCGCCAAAGCGACATATCGGCATTTTGCGTACCCGCAATAAACGAATCGGCATTTATATTGTAATATTCAATATTGTTATCCATTTATAATTACCTTTCCGGCTGTCACGGCAGAATCCTGCTTACCGTTTAGCATCTCAATATCATTATCTTATTATCATGATTTAAAATCCATCTTTTTTTACAGACATTTTTCACGATTGAAGATTATAATGTATATGTTACATTATTTAAGAACCCCGGTTCGGAAAAGCTTGCAAAAGCCTTCGGAGGAGAAAATTATGCAAAAGAAAAATACAGACAGCAGTGTAAAAGAATTGTTATCGTTTATAGATTCGTCACCCTCGTGTTATCACGCAACAGCCAATCTGGTGAAGATGCTTGTCGGTTATGAGAAGCTTGAAGAGAGCCAAGTGTGGAAGCTCAAAAACGGCGGAAAATATTACACAGTAAGAAATGATTCGTCATTAATCGCTTTCAGGGTTCCCAAACAGGATTATGCCTGCGTATACATCACTGCGGCGCACAGTGATTCTCCCTGCTTCCGGATCAAAGAAAATCCGGCGATGACGGCAGAAAATCATTATACAAAACTTAATACGGAAAAATACGGCGGCATGATCATGAGTACCTGGTTCGACAGACCGTTATCGGTAGCGGGCCGCGTTATAGTTAAGCAGCGCGGAAAACTCGTATCAAAACTTGTGAACGTAGACAGAGATCTTCTCTTAATTCCTTCGGTTGCAATTCATATGAACAGGTCCGTAAACGACGGTATGAAATATGATGCGCAGGTGGATACGATTCCGCTGTTCGGGGACGAGTCGGCCAAAGATAATTTCGAAGATATTATTGCCGATGCGGCAGGCGTCAAAAAAGAAGCCATTCTCGGACGTGACTTATTTACATATGTTCGTACCCCGGGAAGCATATGGGGCGCCAAGGAAGAATATATTTCTTCAAGAGCGTTGGATGATCTTCAGTGTGCATTTGCATGTATGAAGGGATTTATTAATGCCGGAATCAGTAATGACAAGCTCTCTTTGTGCTGTGTATTCGACAATGAAGAGGTCGGAAGCATGACCGGTCAGGGAGCGGACTCGTCATTTCTCTCCGATACATTGAACAGAATAAATGAAGCCCTCGGATTTAACAAATCGCGTTTACAGCAGGCAATTGCCGCAGGTTTTATGGTGTCTGCGGATAATGCTCACGCAGTTCATCCCAATCATCCTGAGTATGCCGATCCGACCAACAGGCCTTACATAAACGGCGGTATTGTTATTAAGATTGACGGAGCCAAAAGATATTCAACAGACGGAATCTCGGAAGCAATCTTTAAAGACATATGCGACAAAAGCGGTGTACCCGTCCAGACATTTGCCAATAAATCAAATATTCCGGGCGGAACAACGCTTGGTAATATTTCGAACAGTCATATCTCCGTTAAGACCGTAGATATAGGACTTCCCCAGCTTGCCATGCATTCGGCATACGAGACGGCCGGGGTTAAGGATACTGATTATCTGATAAAAGCGGTTACAACTATGTTCGAATAGTGGTGCGAACGGTATTTATTTTATATTATCAGCAATTGGTAAATATCAATCCGGCAGGAGTATTCATACACAATAATCAAATGTTCCGGCTGTTCTGGTAATTGTGAAGGCAGTCGTTCATTTCCTTTGATTCAAAAGATTCAAATATATATTCCACCAAAAACGTAAGTCCGTATATAACCACTATACTCAAGGCCAGACCTATAACTACACCCTTATTTTCCGTAGGGATGGTATCGGCAGAAAATGCAAGACCCAGGTAAATCACTTCGATTAATACAAGTTCGGCCAGTCTTCTGATAATGAGCCCCTTCACGCTAATTTCTCTCTCCCGGTCAAATATAAAGACGGGAATGACACCGAGGGCGGCATATATAAGAGGTGATGCAAATGCCTGATAACCAAACGTTCTGTCAGCGTCAAATACCAATCCCAGGATCATCAGCAGCACCGTAATAAGAGTAACCAATATAAAATACAATCTAAACGCTTTCTTCGCCTTATCCTTCAGTTTCATGACGATCGGCTCCTTTCAGTCTCTGCTTAAAATCGGGGACATATTTTCTGGAAATAATAACTTCTTCGTTATTTCTAAGAAGCGCAACATATCTTCCGCTCAGACCCGGTTTTATGGATTTAATCTTCATGAGATTAAGCAGCATTCCCTTCTGAATTCTGACAAATGTGCCTTTGGTTAACATTTCCTCCAACTCATATACTCTCATACCGATTTCATAGCAATCATTTCCGGTATATATATAAGTTCTGTTGTCTACCGACTCAATATAACATATGTCCCAAACCGGTATTTCCGTTACATTACCGTCCTTTTTGCCATTTAAGACCCCCTGTCGGGACTTTATAAAAGATATAATTTCCCGAACTTCATCGCCGACCTTATGACATTTTATCTCCACTTCTTCAGGTTCGCCGATCGGAATATTCGTCACCTTAAGCTGCATATCTTACCCCTGTGTTGTATCTAATCTTTTCACCATCGCCAATGCATATACTGCCATAATCACAATATATATGCCGGCAAGAATCATTTCAAATTGCTGCGTGCTCATTGAAAAAGTCGCTGCCGCTTCTTCATTTGTCTTTTCAAATGCGGAAAGAGAATTATTTAATGCATGAAATACGATGCACGGGAAAAGACTCTTTCCTTTATAGAAAATAATAACAAGAACAAATCCGACAGTAACCGCAAATATTATCTGAATAATCGTATTGATTATATCCTGCCCGTTAAACAAATTCACAATATGTCCGATGCCAAAGGTCAGCGAAGATACTATAACGGCGCTTTTTACATTTTTCCCTGCCATTCCCACAAATAAGAAGCCTCGGAAAATGATCTCCTCAAGGAAGCCGACACATACCATACTGACGACATAAAGCAAAGTTTCAAGCGGTGCATATTGAAGTTTTATTCCAAAGAATAATCCCGAACAGGCAACCACGATAAGCGGAATAAAGAACCATGCCTTAACCGGATTATACTTCGGAAGAATAAGTCCGTACTTCTTGGCATAACCGTTCTTAATAATCATAGCCAATATCACTATCGAAAAGACACAGTGAAATATTGCCGGAACAAGTTTTTCAATTCCCAGGTCCGCCGTAACCGACTCCGCTATGTTAGTTCCTATCACATAGATAACAATCAAAATAATTGCAAATGTAACTTCATTTTTTCTGTATATTTTGTTCATATCAAATCCTCCCGATTCAATCGCCGCTTCAAGAACTGCTTACTTCTTATTGTTGATACGACAATATCATGCGTATAAAGGGGATTCAATAAAACACAAGGTGAAATGCATTTTTATAAGGTGAAAAGCACTTTTCTTTTAAAAACAGGCTTTCTCACCGTCTTTTACAACGGAATATGTAAACTTGTGATTATTCATGTCACGCATCTCGTAATATGAGTTCGGCTCACTGAACCGCTTTACCTCGATTACACGAAAAACTCTTCCGTCTTCCAATATTCCATCAACATAACCGTGTTCCGAAGCTCGGGGTATTCTAAAGCGATGAAATCCCGTACCTGCCGGTATATCGGCTTCGGTACAAGCCTCTGCCTCCGCATTCGCATATACCCACGTATGTATGTCGGTATCAAGGCGAAACAACTGCTTCCTATAATGCTCTTCAATACCGTAGAACCTGTCACATGTCTCAATTTCTTCCGGTTTGCCCGTCTCACCAACTCTGTAACGGACCCGGGACAATGCTATGCCGAAACACTCCTTTACACAGGCAGCCTCATAATCATTCGGATCCAAGACTCTGTCAAACCCGCTGATATTAATGATGCAATTATCACCGCCCGAAAGACCGTTATCCGTGACACGGTAT
This sequence comes from Lachnospiraceae bacterium, assembly GCA_045639745.1. Taxonomy (GTDB): domain Bacteria; phylum Bacillota; class Clostridia; order Lachnospirales; family Lachnospiraceae; genus NK4A136. Next base: position 33,289 of record JAZUDQ010000047.1, read on the forward strand.
ACATATGCCCCCGGCAGATTGTTGTTATTATGATTGCATATCCATACATAATCCTTATCATTATAATGAATAAGCACCGGCTCGGTATATCCGTAGTGCACCGCACCTGATATATCGATTACGTACTCACCGTATTGCAAAATCCGATTACTCTTTTCCGCTACGGTCGATTCGGCACAAAAATCCCTCAACGATTCACCGTTCTTCAAAATATACTTTTGACCCGCCTCCAACCGAAGCATAAAATTATCCGGATAGTCTGCATAATTAATCATAAGTCCCATCGCCTGATCCTCCGTCAAATCAGTTATTTGTCACGGCCAACGACCGACTTCTTCAAATATTCCTTCTTCAATTCATTGGATTCCCTGAGTTTTATTATCTCGTCTTCCAAATGAGCCACATATTCCCTCGCAAGCTTCACACCGCCGCGAACGGAAACATCTTCATTCTGTTCCAGCTCATTCAGCCAACTTTCAAAGGAATTCTTTCGAAGGTCGTTATACGTTGTATCTTCTCGTTCAAACATACTTTCACCTTGTTTCGATAATATATTTAGTTCATTTTCTCATCTATGGCATCGATGGAGTTATTTGTGCTGTCATGATTATATACCCACTCTCTGAAGCCACAGTTACGCGCAGATTCATATACCGGTCTCAATACATTGTCAAGACGCAGACAGAATTCCGACCTTTCAAGCCGTTCCGAATAAAGAGTCCGCCGTATTTCATTGTTATTTACATGATAATCGGCACATTTCTCAAATGCCGACTTAACCTTTTCATTTGTAAAGGTAAGTTCGTGCGCCCTATACTCCAGCTCACTAAGCGGATCAAAATATATATTCCAATCAGGAAGGTTATTACTCTTGCTGCTGTTAATGTTTTTAGTGGTCGGATTAAGGTTCCACAACTCATCATGAGCCACATACTGCCAAGGGACAAAATAATCGATTGAAATAGCAACATCCGAAAGAGGATTGTCACCGTATATATCCGTAAGTGATGAGTCGGCAGCAATAACAATCTTCCAGTAATCTTTCGCATGTTCCAATTTGCGCTTGTAGGGCGGAAGAATCTTATCTGCGATACCCGGGACACTGGGATTCCGGTCCTGTAAATATCCGATAAGATTATAACGTGTCCAATCCGTCAGTATCTCACGATTTCGACAAAGGTAATTAATCCATTCATCGCTTACGGTTATCTGTGTAAGCAATCTGTTGTAAGTACTAAAATAGTATATCAGTCTGGACTGTAGATTTATCCTGTCGATAACACTTTTTGAAGGGCTCTTTAACAATCTGTCGGTGTTATCATAAAAAGGTGTCTGAAGACAATACGGAACATTATCTGTCAGGATACGCTTATAGCTTAAATATTTGCTGTCCGTAAGCTGCTTAAGATACTCCACAAGAACTTCTCTTTTTTCAGTCGAAGGAATACGCTCCTCATTCAGTTCCGAATAAACATATTTTACTGCCTCTTCAAGATTATCGGTTGTATTATTCGGTCCGAGACGCAGATGATATTCCGCAACCATATACCATGCATCAGCCACCATCTCGGTAATCAATTCATCATATGTAAATGAACGATTATCCGATGATACTTTCCTGAGTATTGCCAAAAACCAGAAATATTTATAGCAATTTGAAACACGATTTCTGTCAAACACACGACTCAAATATTCGATTTTTAGATTTTCATCACCGGGGATATGCATATCCGACCTCCGCGTATTTACAAGGCTTAAGGTTCATTTTAAAAATATGAATAATAAAACTTTGGGCACTTCATCTCTTCCACTGTGCTTTCCGGTGAGATGATTATTACTCCGGGTATCGACTTAACCCAGCCCGGGAACATCTTGCTTACGGACACGCGTACGGTAATCTCAGCCATAGCTTTGAATCGCGTAAATGTATTTTATCAAAAGCTCCGTTCTGCTTTTACTCCTTAAATTTATTCAGGGCCTCATTCATTTTCTTCGCATCCTGCATTCCTGTTACGACAGACAATACCGCTGTGCAAATATATACTCCGGCTACGCTCAGTGCCATTGTCAGAACTCCCGACAGATTAAAGGGAATCCAACCGAAAGAAATTCCGAACAGCATCATTGTGATAAACAAACTTAAATAATGCAGAAATACAATCACTATCTGAACAACTCTTGTTATTATTTTCCCGGGGTCAATAGAGAAAAATAAAGTCGTAATCAAAGAAGTCACGGCGGAAACCGCAAATATCTCCCACAGATATACAGTGCGTATGTAATCATAATCCGTCGTATTTATTATAAATATCAGTAATACGCCCGTATTAATAGTGATAAACCATTTGATAAATTCTTTAATAAATTTCATATTTGTTCCATGCTCCTATACAAACCAACAGTTCTATTTGATTCCCAACTTCTTCTTTAGATTCTGGACATAGTTTCTTGATATAATGATCTTTTCCCCGTTCTGAAGCTTGGCCACAAATCTTCCGTTGAATTCGGGACTTAAGTGTTCTATCTTTCTAATGTTTATTATGGTGTTCTTGGACACTCTTATGAAGGAAGAAAATGAATAATCCTCTTCTATCTCATACAGTTTCATCTTTATTTCATAATTACTGTCTTTTGTATAAACAAATACCTTATTATCAACAGCGTCAAAATATAAAATATCTTTTGTGGGCACCATGGTAATAGCGTCGCCGCATGAAACGGCAACGCTTTCCTTTGCATCCGTATTTTTCAGTTTTCTTACTGTTTCCAGAATATCTTCATTCAATTCCGCAACCCGAATGATTATTTCATCTTCCTGACCGGGAAGCGGTGTCTCGATTGTGATCTTCACGTATGTACTCCATTCTATCTGTCAGATTTCTTGCTGAATCTGATATATAAAAGACTAAGCAGTGCAAACAGTACTCCTACACCTAACAGTATAACCACTTGATGACCTGCAGACAAAGGTTTTTCGAAAAATGATAAGTTAACACCCATTTCCTCATCAAAAATCTCTCTTACAACGTCCGGACATCCTTCAAAGAAAGATGTTTCAATGGAATCCGTCATTACTTTTCTATAAAGGGCAGTTCCGTATATCATCGGGAAACATTTTACGACATTGGCCACCGTATCTGACAACGAACCGATGGGGAAATATATGCCTCCAAGGAATCCAACAAGAGTTCCGACAACTATTCCGAATCCGCTCCAGGCACCTTCCGTCTTGGTTATCGATGCGAAGAAATACATAATCGACGAATACACAAGTGAATTAATCAGCGTTATTAATATAATCTTCATTACAACGGTAAACGAAAACAGTTCGATACCGTTTATAACTCCTATTATTTCAATAACAGCAAATGCAATCAGTCCCATCAGTACAGAAATAATCCAGGCACTTACTATATAACCGGCTACAATAATGCCCCTGCTGATAGGCATAACCATTATCGAATTAAGTCTGTTACCGTTTCTGTCCTTAATCATATTCGAATAAAATGCCAGTGAAACCGTAGCTCCGTTAATGGCCATAATTCCCGCACAGGTCCATAAGAAAATAATATTCTTGGCCGACGCAAGATCTTCATCGGCATTTCGGCCGGGAATCTGCCCTACGGCACTTAATACTCCGTCAACAGTAACATCCCCGAGGAATATCAGCATAAGACCTATTACAATAAGCATTGACAGGAACGAAAAGAAAATGCCACCTTTGTCTCTTAAATATATTTTTAAATTTCGTGAACATATTGCCCCAAACTGTCTCATTTTTCCATCTCCTTTGTAACATTTATAAATACATCATCCATACTTCCCGCTATTACTTCGAACCCGCTGATATAAGGTCTGATCCGTCCGACTATATCAATGGCTTCAAAGGAATCTCCGATTATTATGTCAGCACCGTAATCCGTGACGTTTCGTTTGCACTCGGTAAGAAGTCCTTCAATCGGTTCCGCATTTTCCTTATCAAAGTATATTTTCAATCTGTCCCTTGCATATTTCTGCTTTAATTCAATAGGCGTTCCTTCTGCCATCTTTACGCCTTTATCAATAATTACTATCTTGTCTGCCGCAGCAGCTTCTTCCATATAGTGAGTAGTAAGAAATACCGTCATGTTCTTGTCTTCTCTCAAAGATTTGACCGCATTCCATACTTCAATTCTTGTTGCGGGATCAAGTCCTGTTGTCGGCTCGTCAAGAAACAGCACCTTAGGTGCGTGTATTAAAGCCGCCGCTATCTCACATCTTCGCTTCTGGCCGCCCGAAAGAACCCTGTATCTTTTATCAAGTATTTCATCAAGATTAAGCAGTTCTCCCAGTTCACTCAGGCGCTTATCGAATTTTCTCTTTTCAACACACGCAAGTCTCGCTCTTATTGACAGATTTTCCTTAACCGTAAGTCGTTCATCCAGAACATTCTGCTGATATACCACACCGATTGTCTCACGTATTTTCCTGTCGTCTTTGCCAAGTGCATATCCGTTTATTATCGCTTCACCACTATCCTGCCTAAGGATTGTCGAAAGCATGTTAATGGTTGTTGATTTACCCGCACCGTTTACTCCGAGAAATCCGAGCATCTTACCGTCACCGACTTCAAAGCTTAAGTTGTTAACCGCCTTATAAGTTCCGTATTGTTTCATAAGATTTTTTATCTCTATCATTACACATCTCTCCTTTGCGCTGACTGTTATCTCTTTACAAGATTTATAATAGTATTATTTAAATAATCGAGAAATCGAATGATATGTATATTGCAAATAATGATATGTAAGTTGCATAATACGAACGGTAAAAGATTTTATAACTATCTTTGATATTGTTAATCCGAAGTTAAAAAGTGAACAGATACAATTATGTAAAAAAATGGGAGACACTGTCCCCCATTTTAATTACGTCATTCAAAACTTCGGAATTGCCGTCAAACCCGCAGCTGAATCTCAAATGTTTTTGTAAAAGGTGTTCCGTTTTTGTACTGAATAAGTCTGATACGGCCTTCATGCATCTCTACAATCTTCTTGGTAATCGACAGTCCGAGCCCGGTACCTCTTTTGCCGGTTCTTGATTTATCGCCCTGTACAAACGGATCAAATATATGTCTTGCGGTTTCGGACTCAATCCATGTTCCGTTGTCGCTTATCTTAAATGATATCCATTTATCCATCTTTTCCACCGATAACGATATCTTCGTCTTCTCCGGATTATGTCTGAAAGCATTAATCAGCAGATTGTTAAATACTCTCTGCATCTGAAGTCTGTCAACCTGCATAAAGATGCCTTCATCGGGAATATCTATATCAAGCTCCATTTCCTTTTCTTCAAAATCCGTATACAGATTGGCGATGCTGTTCCTGAATATCTCACATACGTCTTCCGTAGACTTCTGAAGCTTATAGCCTTCGCTGTCAAGCTTTACATACTCAAACAACAGAGTAACCATATCTACGGTCTGCAGAGACTTCGTTCTTATCGCATCCAGATATTCCTGCTGCTTCTCAGGTTCTACCCGGCCTTCGCTAAGTGCCTGTGAGAAACCTGCTATGGTTGTAATAGGTGTCTTAATGTCATGAGCCACATCCGACAACAACAGATTCTTCTGCCTTGCTGCATCTTCCTCTTTGTCGATTCTCTGTTTTTCCAACAATTTGACACGTTTCGATACGGATACCGCATATATGATTCCGCCCAGAACATACGGCAATATCCGGATAGCAATCATAAGCAGCGAGATTACAAAGACAAGAATAATACAAAAAAGCGCCTGCTCCGGAACAAGTCCTCTTATATGATTAAACGCTTCATTATATACGGAATTATCTACCTTCATATTCAGTAATCTGCCTATAACCCCGATAATTCTGACAGCTAACTCCGGCTTTATAACAAATGATAAGAGCACTTCCGATATGAATAAAAATCCCTCTGCAAATCCTGTTTCCGCCAGAAATTCCGTGCCCAGCATTCCTCCGATCAAAGGGCTTACCACCTGCGTATAAAAAGCATCACTGATAATCCGGAACACACCTATGATAAGCAAAGTGATTGCCAGTCTCGTTAATATATAATTGTTAAGTTTCTTCTCGTTAATCATCTTTATTTTTCTAATCTGTATCCAAGACCTCTTATAGTCTTTATATAATCATTCTGACCATCTGAAAGTTTTGCACGAAGTTTACTGATGCATACCATTATATTGTTGTCCGCAATAATATACTCTTCGCCCCAGCCCTCTTCATAGATCTGCTGCTTGGTAAATACTTTTCCCGGGTTCTCCATAAAGAGTCTTAATATCTTGTATTCAACGGATGTAAGATCGATAGCTTCATCATCTCTGTACACCATGCACTGTTCCGTATCAAGTCGCAGATTCTTAACCTGAAGATTCTTTACGTCTTTAGCTCTGCTGCCAAGCGAGTAAAATCTTCTGATATTGGAATTAATACGTGCCATAGCTTCCAACGGATTAAATGGTTTTACAATATAATCATCAGCCCCGAGGTCAAGGCCGAGGATCTTATCCTCGTCCTGACCTTTGGCTGATATCATAATCACCGGTATATTATTATCTTTTCTGATCTTCTGAATAACCTGATAGCCATTCAATTCCGGCATCATAATATCCAGTAATATCATGTCTATCTGTTCTTCATCACAAAGCTTAAGTGCTTCAACACCGTTTACCGCCTCGTATACCTGATATCCGTCCTTCTCCAGATATAAGTGCAATAACTGTCTTATCTCAGCGTCATCATCTGCTATCAGAATTGAATATGCCATCTGTTTCTCCTTCTTTAAATCCTCTTACATTTCAACATACGACTCGAAATTATCCTCTTCGGGAGCCGAACCGCCGTATAATGCTTCAAATAAAGCTGCATCTGACTGATCTTTATACGGTGATACATAGAAGATTCCGGCTAAACCTAAAGTAATTACACTAAGCAGTCCCCAACCTATGAATGAAAGATCGTAAACGAAGGTATTCCACTTCTGTCCGTTCATCATTTCCTTACTCTTTTCAAATGCTTCTTTTGTACTCATGTTGGGATTTACCGCCATTAAATAAGGAACCATTCTGTACTCGTATCCCTTTATAGCTCCGGGAATTATGAATAACATTGTCCATAAAGCGATCTTTATTCTGTAAAAGAACATTGTCTTTGCTCTGTTAGTATATCCTTCGCCAAAGCCCGAGAAGACTTCCTTAAATGCTGCAATGCCGTGAAGATTCTTATAGAAGAAATTCAGGCATCCGATACGTATCGGTTCTGCAACAAATACCGTGATTGCCAGTGCTGTCGCCAAAATCACAAGAACAATAATTATCACAGCTATTGTAAATGCGCCCCAGAAGACAACGCTCTCTTCCGGTTCCATCTCTTCCCGTATGCTATCAAAATTACCGGCAGCTTCCACAGCATCTGTAAGATCACTGTCCAAGGAATCAAGTGCATTTTCAAGTGATGATTTTTCTCCGTCATCAACTTCACCGATTAAGGAGCCGTCTTCTTGCAGTACCTCGGTTAATTCATTAAAACCACGATAATCAGTTTTAGCTACACCCTTTACAGATGAAAGACCTCCGACAAAAAGTGCCATGATAAATCCTGCACCTACGCAGTTCCAGTAATTTTTCTTAAATGTCTTTTTTCCTTTTTCCTTTAATTCTTTTCTTGTCCACATATTATTCTCCTTAGTTATGTTTTTCAGTTGGAATCATTTACCGTTTCGTTTGTTTCAACTGATGTGTTTCTTGATTACATTTGTAATGATACATTTTGATCCTTAACGCTAAAATCAAGAAACCTTAACATAACCTTAAAGATAACCTCTTTTAAATTCCCGATACCAACGGTATACCCAATCTGACAAATCGTTCTTAAGTTATCTGCATAATTTATTCTTTTATTCATACACTTTTTACAATAACTTTCCGCCTTCTTTAAAACATTTTTAACTTGTATAATTCTATCTCAAATGATACTATTGGGGATTGAAACAAATATAAGGAGCAATAAAATGTTTAATGCAGGACACATAATTTCATTAGCTTTAATATTATTCGGAATAATAGTGATTATTATACCCTCACTTATTATAAAACATAAAAAAGGAAACTGTAGCGTAAAAATTAATTCTGTAGTATCGAAGCTTAACTCCCATCACAACTATCGTTCTAACAATGATATCCGTCACAGTGCGGTTTGTACATTTGTATATAACGGAACAGAATATACTGTTGACAGAATAGGTTATTCAACATCAAAGCGTGTCGGAGATACACAGACGCTTTATATTGATCCTCAAAATCCCGAGAAATGTTACGCAAAAAGGGATTTTCTGATACCTATTTTTATAGTTGCATGGGGAGCATGTGTAGTATTAGGCGGAATAATTAACTTTATAATTTCCTTTTAAATTCACACATTACAGTCTCCTTCTTCAGTCGAAGGATCATTCAACTGTTTGCGATATAGTCGGGTACATATTCAATTGCAGTGTCCCACAGGAGATTCGAACTCCCGACCGTCTGATTAAAAGTCAGATGCTCTGCCTAATGAGCTAATGGACCAAATACTACATATTAAAAAAAACCGCCTACCCAATCTGAGTAAGCGGTATGTCGAAAACATTTATCAATTGTATCCTGCAGTATTCTAACTGCATCCGTTAATTAAAATCCGTATAATATTCCGTTTTGAAAGCTTCGTTACATTCCGATATTTCTTTGGTTCCGTTAATATAATCCGCGTACATATCCCAAAGATCGACATCGCTTTCATCCATGGCCTCATCATCCGGAATCCATGATTTAATCAGTGCAATTCTTTCTTCTTTGGTTGTATCTTTGATCAAATATCCCATCTTCTACGTAAGCCCTCCTGCGCTCTTCTCATAATCCCTTAAAGACATTGCACCGGTATTAAGGAAATTATTCAGCATTATCATTTAAGCGCGGCACCGGCAGTGACTTCCCGAATTGATAAATCCTCAGGCTGCCTCCATCCAAAATGCTGTTCAACCAATTTTACGGTATCTTCAACACTTCTTGTGTCATCGCGCTCCAGCCGAAAGAATTGGCTGTGTTTCACTTCTTCTATACGATTTATATTTAATTCATATAAGGTTCTGCTTACTGTTCTCTTTGCACTCTCCACATCGGAAGCAGAATTCAAATATTGGTTAAAACCTTGATGATCCCATCTTTCGCGATATTCGTCTACAAGATTGGACGGATCCTTTATCAGGAAAACCACTCTTGACGGTTCGGAGAACATCATTGCGTGCTCTACTGTCAAATGACAATCGCACAGCACCCTCTTATCAGCAGACAAACGTATCAAATCTAACAGCACAAAATCCAACTGTTCTCTTGTATTGTCAATTAACCAATTCTTATACTCCTCAACACTTCTGCCGAAAAACTCATCCGCACTGCCAAACTGTTTATTCATAGCCGGTTGATGTACCGAATCGGATATCCTTTGATGTTCATCAAATCTCTCATCAACGTCAAGCAATTCCAATCCGTATTTTTCTGCCAATGCTCGGGAAACAGTTGTCTTTCCTCCACACGGTGTACCGGTAATAAAATATACGTTCTTCAAATATTCTTTAATTATATTGTCTTGAAATATCATAATTTTTTCTCCTTAAAAATAGTTTATAGTGTCATAAGCAGGCACGAAACTATTTACAGAGTTTCATGCCATTAGATATTTCTTAAACGTAAAAATGCAACCATATCTGTTTCCTCACTTCCTGAAAATTTAAATGAATTGTATATCCAATATTTCCGCATTGTCAACCAGGTTTATAATCCATAACAATTATCATCTTCATCCACAATACAGATAACTTCGGGATACGGTTTAATTGAAAAAGAACAAGCGGGATAAGTCAATGCAGCTGTTATCAACCAATACGGTTCGTAACGGTTCCAAAATATCACTGTATTCCGTTTGATCATACTCCATAAATGTTTCACCATTCTTATAAACTTCAATATACAATCCGTTTAGCACGATTAAATATACATCGTCATTATCCTGATATGTCACAATGCGGCAGTTATAATTCATATCATCTGCATATAATTCTCCGGGACTGCATTCATTTATAAAAGTATCATAATCAATGATTTCACTGTCCTTTAAATCTCTGATAAAATAATTACCCATATATCCGGCTATTCCGCCGTTATAAATTGCTACATCCGCAGTAACCTTCGCAATCTGTCCGTTCTCCAGTTCCGGATATTCTCCTCCGTCCGTATACACTTTTTCACAGCTTCCCGGCACTTGCAAATAATTATCATTTACACGCATGATATAGAATTCTACATTATTCTCATTCTGTATATCCAGCCAATCTACGATGTTACCATACGGGTCTTCAACAGACGAATCTTCATCAGATGTTTTTTCATCAGATGTTTTTTCATTCATTTCTTCTTTTCTGCATCCGGTCAAAAGAGCACCTGACATCATTGCAACAATTGCAATAAGAAATAACTTTTTCGCTTTAAAATCCATAATTTAATATCCTCCGTCGATATCCATAAAATATCTATATTTACCGATACGAATAAAAGATATAATTTTAATGGTTTTTATCCTTAAAAAATCAAAAAATCAATCTAAATTTGACGCTCTGCATATTTCTCATATCTGCACTGTTCAACCACCGTTTTACCCAATAATGTCAGCGCCTTCTTGGGACATTGGCTGATACAACTGTAACACATGGTGCATTTATCGCCGACGACTACTTTATTTTATTTATTTTAACTATTCGTATTACAAATTTTACCCCATCAGCAAATATCGCAATAATCCTATCGCACCGGAAACAAGTATGATTACTATCGGATGTACTTTTTTCATCGAAAGAAACACCAACACGGCAATAACAAGAACAGAAATCCAAAACGAGCCCTCCATCAGGGCATCACGCGAGAACCCGCTTGTAAAAAAAACAGTCCTAAATACAGAAAATGCCGCAGCACCGATCAAGCCGACGACAGCAGGCGCAAGTCCGGACATAGCGCCTTTGACAATTCTGTTTTTTTGAAACTTGGCAAAAAATTTGGCAACAATGAGAATAATTACAAACGAAGGAAGTACCACCCCTAAGGTTGCAAAAAACGCTCCCGGAACTCCACCCACCATAGTTCCTACATACGTAGAAACATTCACCGCAAACGGTCCCGGTGTACTCTCGCTGACGGCCACGAAATCAATCATTTCTTCCATGGATAACCAATTATGTGAAATCACTTCACGCTGAATGAGTGGTAACATAGCATATCCGCCGCCAAAGGTAAATGCTCCGATTTTTAAAAATGTGATAAACAATTCCCAATAAATCATAACTCTCGTCTCCTCTCAAGGAGCATAAATAATATACCCAAAAAAGCACACACAAGAATTACAAAAATTGCATTTACGTCAAAAACAGCAACAGCAATGAAGGCTCCCGCTAAAATGAAATATGTAATAAAATTATGTTTGGATTTTTTGATTAACGAGACAAATGTCTTTATCAATAATGCCAGTACTCCAAGGCGGATACCGGCAAACACTGCTTTTACAATTTTATTATCTTTAAAAAGATTTAGTAATCCGGAAATAACAAGAATAATAATGAAAGACGGAATAACAACACCAAGTGTTGCGGCAAGAGCACCAAAGAAGCCTCCGATATTATATCCGACAAACGTCGCACTATTGATAGCCATAGGGCCGGGAGTTGATTCGGAGATAGCTATAATCTCCAACATTTCATCCTCTGAAATCCACTTCTTTTTCTCTACAATCTCCCTCTGGATAATAGGAATCATTGCGTATCCTCCACCAAACGTGAAGGCACCTATTTTCATAAATGTTATAAACAACGATACTATTGTTTTCATCCCCAAAATCTCCCCGACAATTCGGATTTTTCATGTCATCTTATCGTTTTTTTCTATTAAAATCATAGAACCCAATGCTACCGCAAATGTTATTCATCATACGTCTCTTTTGCATCTTCAGATGCATTATTGTTATGATTGGTATCGTCGGCAGAAATTGTAATACCGTTTTGATCATATATTATATCAAATGAAATAAACCAATCATTTTTATCGATGCTCATTGCTGTGTCTGTTTTCTCATCATAAGTCACTTGCACAAATTTACCGTTGTAACTATCGGGAACGGTAAGTTTTGTAATCTTGAGCACTGCATATTCATTGGGATTTTCTTCATTTACATATAAAGAAAATAATATTCTGCCGATAGGATTACTTTCATTATTCAAGCTTGTAATATCCTTAACATACAGCCAACCGTCCAAATACTCATCTTCTTCTATTTTTAATCTGATATCCGTACATTTTTCATCAACGGTACATCCCGGCAAAAATACAATAAGAATCAAATAAAGACTTATCACCGCAATATATTTGAGAAAATTTATATTTTGCTTATTTTTCATATCGTTTTATTCTCCTCACAATTTTTTATTCTTATCTTGAACTCATTCACTACAACCGAAGAAACCTTATCCATGATTCTGTTTATTTCTTCAAGGTCATTCTGATTCTTTGTATTCGGGTCGGCAAAAGAAGATTCCGCCATCGATATTTCATTATGATATTTTTTATTATCCGAGATTATACTATAACATCCTACCATAAATAAAGCCAATACTATTGTCCTAATTGCAAAAACGGCCGTATAGCAATATATAAAACAGCTGCATATCCCTCTCGCGCATACGTATCCGATCTTATGCCTTTGAAAAAGATTGACACTTCCATGGTCGAAAAATTCCAAAATAACACACAGTAACAGTTATTAAGGAATAATTGTTTTATTGAATGAATACTGTCGGTTGGGGGAAACTGTCATATAGTGATATAATAATCTTAGTAATGTCGGAAATTAAGTTTCTATGATGAAGCCATTAAGTACTATGATGTGTTTTCAGAGCCGGGTGTTGTAGGGCTGCAACGTCAAATGGTAATGTTTTTTTGTCCGGAGGATAAGCAAATGGAAAAAATGAGTATACATGATTTACCTTTTATACAGGTTCCGCCTCAAAGAGAAGCAGAATTAAAGTACAGCAAAGGAATATTCGGCGGCGCAAAAAAGAAATTCGCTCAAGGCCTGCTGGAAGGCAAAGTATGGGCATGCGAAGTAATGGTTACGGATTGGAAAAACCCGTCATTTCACAGCGAGGGTACCAGTTATGATTACCCTTTCTGCCAGATTGCTTCAAAAACTGACGGAACCCTGTGCAAAGAGTGGTGCATTGTAGCATCAAATTCATATTTTTTCGGTGCTGCCGAATGGACGGAAGAAGATCCTTTTGATGAAGCCGAAGTTGAGGCTTTGAATAAAAAGAAACGTTACGGCTATATTATGAAATATTATCTTGGCAAAGAAGAACGATATATTCTTATGGACAAGAAGTGCTTTAAGGACCTGAACTTAATAATGGACAGTATTGAGCCGTACTTTGGTCATTATTATGATTACACGGCGTGCCTTCAGGAGTATAAGGACTGATAATGTCAAATCCGATGTAAATATCAAAGCATCTGCTTCCTAATCTTATCTATCAATGTAATATCCGCCGGAAGCCAATTGACAGAATCCAGTTCTTCTTTCGAAAGCCATTTTGCAGCCTCTGCTTCCAGCAACTTAAGTTCACCTGAGACAACCTCACACCAGAAGCAACCCATAGAAAGATGAAATGTCGGATAGTCGTATTCGATTGTGTCAATCAAATCACCAACTCTGACGGTTGTCTCGAGTTCTTCCTTTATCTCTCTTACAACCGCTTCCTGCGGCGTCTCTTCGGCTTCAATCTTTCCACCGGGGAATTCCCATCCGCCTTTGAAATCTCCATATCCTCTGGCTGTGGCAAATATCCTGCTCTTATTGTCAATTGAATCACAGATCACTGCTGCAACAACTCTTATTGTCTTCATATATCCTCCGACTATGCATTTACAATATACTCATAGATATCTTCTCTTACAGGAACATCAAGAATCCATTCAATTTCAACGGCACTTTTTTCTGTGTTTGCCATTGTAAATTCTTTTGCGTTACCGCTTGCTGTCATATGCCCCAGATAATAGAATTCCTTGGAAATCTTATCGTCCTTATTCTTACGAACGAAGAGTTCAACCCGGATTCCCCGCTCTTTAGCCTTTAAGAAGTTCTGCACATCTTCAGATTCGATGCTTCTTCCCGATTTGGAAATGGCAATCAACCTGTCTCTGAAGCCTTCCACAAAATGATCTTCATACTTGGTGGTATCGCTAATATCTTCTGCCTTATCGTAGTTAATAAATACGGGAAATGTTTTGGTCTTCTTGTCAAATTTATAGCCACCTATATTCAGCGGGACTTCATTCTGTTCCCAATTTAGAAGCCTGCAAACATCCTCATATGTATATTTCTGATATAAGACAAAATCTGATTTATCATAGCAGTCACTATAATCACGTTCGTATCTGCTAATACCAAATTCAACCAATTCCTCCAGTATGTTATAAAAATCATCATTACCAAGCATCTTCAAAAAAGAAGCCGTAGGTCTGTAATCACCTGAATCCTTCTCGATAAATACGCACTGAGAGTACGTTTTCTTTCCCGAGCCTGCCGGAAACTCATTGGTCATAATATTAACAATATTTTCTTTTTGGTCCTGAGTAATTACTTTATCATAAGCTTGCATATCGCTACCAAGGCCGGCAAATAATCCTATCTTAGCCATACCTTTTGCATATGCAAGTATTCTCCTTAACAGCTGCAGCTCCTGAATACGCTTTCCGCCCGCAAACTTCTTAGATATAAACTCTATGATCTTCTCTTCATCTTCTGATACACGAATCTTATATTCTTTTTCATATTTGACCAAGAATTTGTAATATGAACCCAAAGAACTGTTATCAAAGATTCTGATAACATCCATTTCACCGTAATCATCAAAATCCTTTAGTGCCGGTATTCTGCCAAGCTTATTCTTCAGGTTTGTATAATTTTCCCGAATAAGTTTAATATCACTAAAGTTAGCATTATCAACAGAAGCGAAAATTCTCTTTCTGCTTATTTCATCAAAATGAACCGTAGAAGCTCCGGGAATAACTCTGCCGCCTTCCATGATATATCTTCTGATATTGTCTTTGTTGTATGTTCTATCACCTGACAAAGCAATTGGGATCATGAAATTATTCGCATAATTTCCGATAAAATCCAGAATCACAACATACTCTTTATCATTTGCCTTTCTCAGACCTCGACCTAACTGCTGAATAAAAACAATCGGCGATTGTGTCGGCCTAAGCATCACAACCTGATTGACCTCAACTATATCAACACCTTCGTTAAGAATCTCAACGGAAAAAATGTAATCCAGAGGCTGCCTGTCAGAGTCGGCGTCTTCCTCATTCATAGCCAGCCTTTCAAATGCATCCTGCCTGTCTTCTTCAGACGCTTTACCATTCAAGGCTATTGTTCTAAATAACTTACCCGTTGCCGGATTAATTGCTTTATTGAACTTGGCTGACAGTTCTTCCGTCTCCTTGATACTACTGCAGAATACAAGTCCTTTAACCTTATTTCCGCTATATCCGTAATAATCAGCCTGTTTAATGATATGCTTCACGCGCTCGTCACCGGTAAGCATAGAGAAATCGCGGCTATTCTCAGAATCGTCACCGACGATTGACAAATCAGTAATTCCGAAATAATGGAAGGGACAGAGAAGATTCTCTTCCATAGCTTGCTGAAGACGAATCTCATAGGCGATCTGATGATTAAACAGCTCATAGACATTTCTACCTTCAATATTGTCATCACGTTTATCAGGTGTAGCCGTCATACCAAGCCAAAGCTTAGGCGTAAAATGCTTCATAATCTTCTGGTATGTATCCGCCGGAACATGGTGCGCCTCATCCAATATAATGCAGTCAAATGCATCAGCTTCATATTGGAGTAAATGTTCGTCTCTGTTAAGTGTCTGCACCGTAGCAAATACATAATCCGCATCATATTCATGATACCCGGCTCCGACTAATCCCATAGTAACCGTTTTAGCAAATACTTTCTCATATGACTTCCTGGTCTGTCCGGCGAGCTGTCCTCTGTGAACCAAGAACAGAACCTTCTTAAATCCCAGCTCGCGCATAGCAAATGCAGAAGCATAGGTCTTTCCCGTACCGGTCGCAGATATAAGAAGTGCACGCTTTTCTCCTGCTGCCAATATCTTTCTGAGATTGGTTATGAAACCAACCTGCATACTGTTAGGTTGAAGCTTGTATTTCTCAAGAGACGCTAATTCATCTTGTTTGGCAATCTTTCGTTGATGCTTGATGATTTTGTAGCGTTGTTGATATGTTTCATAGAAATCATCATATTCCAATGAGTATTGCGAATTCCAAAGTTCATTGAATTCAGCCACTATTCCCTTTGCCATCTCTCCGTCTTCGGTAGAAATAATCTTGGTATTCCATTCGCGGTTACTGGTAAGGGCCGTACTTGTAATATTGGAGCTGCCGATAATAATTCTGTATATTTCTTCTTTCTTAAAGATATACCCTTTGGTATGAAAACCTTCATCAGCCGCCTCTACGTCATACATCTTAAGCTTGATATTGGATAATTCATTCAGCTTTTTCAGTGCGCGTGGTTCACTAAAATTAAGATAGTTCGTGGTCAATATCTCGCCCGGAATATTCCTATTCTCCAATTCTTTAAGTGTCTGCAGTAATGGTGTAATACCGCTCATAGTAATAAAGGCAACACTAATCTGAAAATGATCGCACAACAAAAACTCATCCTCTATGGATGAGAGCACCTTCTTACCTTCTTTATAGTTGTTTGACACAAACTGCGGTTTGTATACCCGGTTTGAAGCAACGTTTCCATCTATAAACGCTGTTTCAAAACCAAGACGTAATTCATCACAATTATTCATACTCTTAAAACCCGCTAATAATCACTTCGAAACAAAGTTGACCTCGTATATCATTATATCACATACAGAATGCCCTTGTAGTATATTCAAGCTGTCCATACTTTCTTTCGAGTGACCATATGCAGGGCACTCTCCGTGAGGCGTAGCCGAAGTTAATACGGCAACGGCAGTAAAGTAGTCTTACAGCTTATACTGTTCACTGATTGTGGGATAATACTCCTTCAGTTTTCGGTTCCACTCCTTTGATACTTTTCCGATTGTACAGAACCAGGAAACAAGCCATACCACTGCAAAAACAACCACTACAACGGGAATAAAAATCTTCAAGGCATCCGTATCCCCGATATCGTAAACGGCATAACCTCCCATGCCCAAAAGCAATATACCGAAGAAAATCATTATAAAAGTAAGCATAGACTTATTTTTCTTCATATGTGCCTTCAGAGACTCATATACTTTACCGATTTCTTCATCGCTTAACTCATGATTGGCAATTGACCTCTTCAGATTTTCGTTCAGCTTCGCAACATACACCTTCGACATATCCATTCTCCTCGTATGATAAGTTTTGTAGATCTCTTATAGAGGCTACTGACTTATCTTTTTTGTTGTGTAGATATTGAATACCTTGCTGGATATTCAAATAAATATCTACATTGTTGATAAGTTACTTTATAGTCATGGTCCCAGAGGTTACAATAAGTTCTATAGGAACTGTAGCTATGGTCACTGCTTCCGTTCTCCAGCAAAGCTTATGCTATTGCCATGAAAGCATGCAGCCCTAATGCTACGCTAAGACTTATTACACAAATGCTGCATTCTGGTATCTAGCCACCAGCAGGGTATTTCTGCCAGATAATGCTAATAACGCGAGGTTTAGGGCGGCGTAGTGATCTGGGATAAGCCAT
>JAZUDQ010000048.1:0-113119 GCA_045639745.1 Lachnospiraceae bacterium
TATTTCATATATAAGACTCTGTCATTGGACTGTTAATCCAAAAACAAAGCCCCATGAAACATAATTCCATGGGGTTGAAAGCTTATATCAATATCCTAGGCTGCAGAACCAACTATACTTCAGCTGTATCATTCATTATTCATCACCCCACTTAAAATCGTTCTTTTCAATTTTTTTGCGAACACGTTTATTCTTGCTTTCTGATTTTTCCAAATAAAAACTGGGGCGTTTAGTTTGATCCGGAACTAATAAATCAATGTTCTCCCCAAGATCCAATGCCAATAATATTTTAAATAAATTCTCAAGCTGTACAGATTCTCCCTGTTCCAAGCGCGATATACTTCTCTTACTTACACCTCTTTTCGTATTGTAGAATAGATTCTGTTAAAGCCAGATTCTAAAAACTGCTTTTTGGAATATCCACCTTTTTTGTTAAATAATCTTCTTTATTTACGAAAACCATAATCCCATCTATTTAAGCAATTCATCAATTATTATTTCTGCTTCACGATATATCTCCAGATTCTCATATCTTCCGCTTAAAGATTTTTTTATTCCAAACTCGTCCGATATAAGTTCGTTCATTGATACTATTGAAGCAATAATCTTATTCCCTAAATATATATCACAGGGCACTATAGGACCAAAACCATAATCGGAAACACTTCCCGCACTTTTTTTACAATAAGGACAATATATAATCATATTCCCACTATTCTCATGTTCAAATTCTTTATTACACCTAATACACTTAGTAACCATATTTTTCAACTCTTTTCTCATATTTTTTCTGTCTCATACATATTATTACTGCAAGTTAATCAATAACAAATAAAGTTGTCCAGATTATTTAACCATGAAACATAATCTTTGCACAAATTATCATAAAACCTATTTAATTCAGAAGGCTTATAGACGGTATATTCTTCACCTACATATTCGAAACATGAATTGTTTATATATTCCGCGACCTTTATTAGATCGTTTTGTGATATTTTTATTTCCTCCAAGCCTTTTGATTCTTCGTAAATATCATTAATAAATTCCGATGATAACGAAAAATGATATTCTTTGATAAATAACCCGCCGTCTTTCCATTTGCTTTGCCGAACTTCGTGATACCTGTTTATCATATCTGACATAGGTATTTTACTCACAAAGTTTGTCATGAAAGAAACATCAAGCCAAAGATGAAACATATATCCCATAAATAACGGATTTTTATCTTTTATTTCATTCTCATATTTTTCATAAAATCTTCGAGGTGCCCAAAAATAATCCTGACCGCTTTCATCAAAATGAGTTTCTTTCTGACTCTTTTTTACATCCGGATCAATAATCCACCCCATATTCACGTCGGGTAGAAGATTCCCATACATAAACATATCCAGATCTTTACCCTTCAATTTCAAAGACTGATTTACAATGCTTGCGCAATATAAATGTGTATTCCAGTCCGACATTTTATAATTCCTCCAAATCCCTTTTTTCACATTTATGTTTCACCATACAAATTCACATATATAATAACCAAATTATTCTTCCATGTCATCTCGAAAGAAGCTTTTTAAATCTCTATATTTATCATCATAACAAATGAACAAATACATTGTTCGGAAAGGAGAAATTATGGATAAACAAAATAACACCAAAGATTATTACTGGAGATGTACCGTGTGCGGTCACGAGGTTAACACGGAGAAAATTCCTATGGACTATATTTGTCCCATATGCGGAGCATATGCACCAAAATTTGAACGTGTGGATCGAAATGAAGAAAAGAAATGAGGTATACCAAATATGACGGAAACGGAACTTAATTCAAGTAACTTTAACGATTTTGTCAGCAGTACCAATCTGCCTGTTCTCATTGATTTTTATGCTCCCGGGTGCGGCCCGTGCCAACAGATTAAACCGGTAATAAGCGGTATAGCAGCAAAATACAATAACATAGTACGAGTAGGTCTTGTTAATGTAGACCTTCATCCCGCTCTTGCAAAACGCTATAACATTCGAAGTATCCCGGCTCTGGTTATCTTCAAAAACGGCGTCCCGTTTTCCGAAAGCATCGGAATCAAAAATGAAAAACAAATTATGAATTTAATAAATGAAGGGAAAAAAGATTATGAAAATAAACCGTAAAGTAGCTGTGATAGGTTGTGGAATGGTGGGTTCGACAATTGCTTACACACTGATGTTCAGCGAGCTCTATAATCAGATTGTATTAATTGATACGAATATAAGCCGCGCACAGGGCGAAGCAATGGATATAAGCCATGGGGTTCCGTTCCACAGACCAATGGAAATATATGCCGGAAATTACAGCGATATATCAGATGCCGAGCTTATAATAATTGCAGCGGGGGGAAATCAAAAAGAAAATGAAAGTCGCCTGGATCTCACAAATCGAAATATTGAAATTCTTTGTGAAATAATACCTGAAATCATGCGGTACGGTTATTCCGGTCATTTACTTATTGTAAGCAATCCGGTTGACATCCTCACATATGCAGCCTGGAAACTGTCCGGTCTTCCAAGAGAAAATGTCATCGGTTCCGGTACAGTCCTTGATTCCGCTCGACTTAAATACCTTATAGGGCGCCACATCGATGTTGACAGCAGAAGCATACACGCATACGTAATAGGGGAACACGGCGACAGCGAAATTGTAGCCTGGAACAGTGCTACGGTATCGGGAGTCCCGTTAAAGCTCTTCTATTCATTCAGCGGTCGAAATGATGACACAGAGCAGTCCGTTCGTAATCTCGCTTACGAAATAATACAGAAAAAAAAGGCTACTTATTACGGCATCGCTGTAGCAGTTAATCGTATATGTGAAGCGATTTCGGGAGATGAGAAATCCATACTTCCGGTATCCGGTGTTATGCTTGGAGAGTATGATATTAATGATGTAGCCTTAAGCGTTCCTCGAATCATCGGTTCGGACGGAATCGAAGGATACATCCCCCTCAGACTGAGCATAAATGAACACGATGCACTTATTGAATCCGCCGATATATTGAAAAAAATCCTGAAAGATTTGGGATTTTAATCGAGTAGGCCGACTCCTGTTCGGTTTCCCTCCGGTAACACCTCAAAGCCGCACGATATATATTTCATGCGGCTTTTCATTGTCTTATTTCTCATCCGATTTATCTGTAAGAAGCTTATCAATATTATATCTCGGCCTTTGTTTTACTTCCGTATATATCTTACCTATGTATTGTCCGACAAGACCTATGCAGAGCAACTGTACACCGCCCAAAAACCAGATTGAAAGGATAAGTGACGTCCAGCCTTCGGTTACATTTCCCATAAAGTAAGATACCAAAGCATACACGGCAGCCGCTATACAAAGAATAATAATAGTTATTCCCAACCACATAACAAGTGAAATAGGTCGGATACTAAAAGAAGATATCCCATTAAACGCCAGCGACATCATCTTTCCCAAAGGATATTTTGACTCTCCGGCCACACGTTCTTTTCGGTCGTAAAAAACAGAATCCGATTCAAATCCCATAGATGCCACAATACCCCTAAGATACAAATTGGACTCTTTATATTCTGCCAACTGTAATACCGCTCTTCTGCTCATCAATCTGAAATCCGCATGATTATAAACGGTATTTACTCCCATGAGTCTCATAAACTTATAAAATCCCAGCGCGGTTGTCCTCTTAAAAAAAGTATCGCTTGTTCTGTTTTTCCGAACACCGAAAACTATATCTTTCCCTTCATGATACTTATCCAGCATTTCTTCTATAACGGCAGTATCATCCTGTAAATCCGCGTCAATCGAAACAGTAACATCACACATTTCGGAAGCTGAAATCAAACCGGCCAACAAAGCATTCTGATGACCTACATTCCCCCCAAGTTTTAAACCGAATACCGTTTGAGGATGCAAACTGTGTTCTTCCTTAATAATTGACCACGTTTCATCCTTTGAACCGTCATCTACAAAAAGTACAAAACTGTCTTCCGCTATTTTATTTTTCTTCTTTAAATCATCAAGAATCCCACCGAGTTCTTTTGATGATATCCGAAGTACAGCTTCTTCATTGTAGCAAGGTACCACAATCGCAAGTCTATCCATAATTCCTCCGTTTTGAGATTATCCCGGATTATAAATAATTAATTCGATACTTTAACAACAATAGTATCGCCTATAAATCTTACCGATCCTTCCGACGGAAATGTCGGCATTTCCATAATCTCATCAGTTATTTCCGGAACTCTTACCAGATTAATGTGGCATTGTAATACATAGTCCAAATACTGATAATCCGTTCCCTCATATGTAATCATTGACTGTGTAAGTCCCGTCACATTAATCTTATTCCAGTCAAGCGTTCGGATAAGCGCAGTTGTTCCTTCCACAGTACCGACAAATGCAACCGGTGTAACGCCTTCCACATATCCTTCGGTTGACTCAACTTCATTGACAATCCTTGTCATATAAGAAAGCGTTGCATTTTCTTCAACACCCTTAATCATGTATATCTGGTTAACCAAAATATATGAATTCCATATTACACATGCCATACATACTGTCAATAAAACATTTAATTTTCTTTTTTTTGTGTCCTCTTTATCTATTTGCTGACAAAGAATAACTGCAAATACATAAAACAAACAAAATGCATATTTCATCAGACCATGAATAAATCCATTTGAAATAATACATATAAAATTTGCCGCAATCGGAAAAGCAATCATTCCGGCAAATGTAAATACAACATTTATGGCAGAAATCTTTCTGATTTTAACAAGTTTGATAATCATGTAAATCATTAATAAGAAAACAGACACATTTATTATTCTTATTAAGACCATCGCAATTTTATCCGTCTGTGGAATAAAATTAAGTTGAGATATGAAAGACTTGGGTTCCCACAACCATTTAAAAAATACATAATAGGTATTTTTTAAAGCTTCCGCTAAGTTAAAACCGTTAATCGAACCCACACTGTTTTCGCTTTCAGCAACGGGAATGGATAGAATTTTACATGAAAAATAATAACCGATAAGGTACAACCCGGCACCGCACATCACCGTTACGGCACTAATAAGGACCTTTCTCATTGCATCTTTCAATTTCCTGTTATTTAACATATCCAGCATAAATAAAATCAAAACACAGCTCAATGCCGCACTTATATATGCCTGATATATCCCCATACTGATCAAAACCAAAATCATTCCGGGGATTATTCCCTTTTTTCCAAAGTAATGAACCAGATAAATTGCAAAAACCGAACAAAACAATGAAACTGCATAACCATCCGCCCAGGGAATATATGTTGCGTACGAAGCCCCCAAAACGGTATTTATAATCATAATACCTATAACCATAAATACATATGAATTTTTGCGGATACCAAATAAATCAATAATCAGGTAACATGATAATGTTAAAAAAACATAAGCTACAAACAAAATTACAAAGGGACTGCAAAGTGTACCACGCATAAGCGGAATCAGTGGTTGAATGAATCTGCCGATTGAAATCTGCCAATCAGCATCCAGCTGATTTATCATCAAGGAATCATGTGAGAAAAGAAGATTCACCATTCTGTATCCATGGGAAATAACAAAAAGAACAGCTGTTATAACAGCCACCTTAACAAACATTTTTTTATCGAAATTATATTTTTCTGTATCCATCTGCGTAAGGCCTTTCATAATCTAAATTATTACGTAAAATCTTCTATTATTATATCCTGCGTTGTATTTCGATCAATTATGTATGAGAACAATTCATTTTCATTATAATCAAAAACCGTAACAATAAATTGATAATTATTACAATCTTTGGATACTTTACCGGTACCCATGTTGGGTATATACTGAGAAACTATTCTGACAACAATATTGCCCAATTCAATTCTTTCAAAGCCCTCCTCCATACCTTCTTTCAGATAGAAGTTTAAATATACATCATTTTCTTCCACTATCGTTTCAGCCTTTTCAAATTTCTCAAACTCGTCGGGTGTGAAAAACATATCCAAGGTAATACCATCCATTTCAGCTTTATAAAATTCCTCAAAACTCACATATCTGCCTTCAGAATCAAAAACTACCGTTTCTTCTTCAGGGCTGCTCTCATTGATACTATTGGTACTATTAACACCATTGGTTTCATCTGTATCATTATTCTCCGATTCCATAACAGGTTGTTCATCAACTTCGGCACCGTTTGAATTGCCACAGCCTATTATTGCTACAGCTGTCAAAGCCGCCGCTACCATTACAAATGTCTTTTTCATAATTTTCTCCCAAACAAAAATACAAACACAACTAAATATGATAACATCACGTACACCATTATACCATTATTAACATAGCATTTGACCAATAAAATATACTGCAAATGCCATAATCCATGCTATTACACATTGTCGTACAACCATTACTGCCGCAAAACGCCTTCCGAGTTCCCTTCTGACAGCTGCTATTGCCGCAACACACGGCGTATACAATAGCGAGAACACAAGAAATGACATGGCCGAAACGGAAGTAAAAATCGTAGTCAGTCCTCCGGGTCCGGGTCCTGCCAATACATTAAGTGTACTTACAACACTTTCCTTGGCGACAAGTCCTGTAATAAGTGCGGTTGTGATTCTCCAGTCTCCGATTCCCAACGGTTTAAATATAGGAGCTATCAGGCCTCCTATACATGCAATAATACTTGACTCCGCATCCGCTACGACATTAAGCCTTAAATCAAAATTAGTCAAGAACCATATTATCAACGAAGCATAAAAAATAACCGTAAAAGCCTTGGTAACAAAATCCTTTGCTTTCTCTCCAATCAACATCGCCACACTTTTAGGCGAAGGCAATCTGTAATTGGGAAGTTCCATAACAAAAGGCACAGGCGACCCTTTATAAATCAGCTTTGTTGTTAATGCGTATAATATTCCTACTGCCATTCCCGCCAGATAAAGACAAATCATTACAATTGCCGCATTATCCGGAAAAAATGCGGACGTAAATACTGCATATATCGGCAATTTGGCCGAACAGCTCATAAAAGGTGTAAGAAAAATGGTAAGCTTACGATCTCTGTCCGACGGAAGGGTTCTTGTCGCCATTATCGCCGGTACAGAACATCCAAATCCCATTATTAACGGAACAAAACTTCTTCCGGACAATCCGAGTTTTCTAAGTAACCTGTCCATCACAAATGCTACTCTTGCCATGTATCCGCTGTCTTCCAATACAGACAGAAAGAAAAACAATACCACGATAATCGGCAGGAAACTTAATACACTTCCCACACCGCTGAATATTCCGTCAATAATAAGCGAGTGCACAACCTCATTAATTCCGTACGCAGTCAACCCTTTATCCGCAAGTTCTGTGAGCCATTCAATCAGCAGTTCCATCCAATAAGATAATATTTTACCGATTACCGAAAATGTCAGCCAAAAAACAAGTGCCATTATTCCTATAAATGCAGGTATTGCAGTATATTTGCCGGTAAGCACTTTATCAATACCGACACTTCTTTTATGTTCAATACTCTCATGCGGCCTGACAACCGTCTCATCACAGATTTTTTCTATAAAAGCAAACCTCATATCTGCCAGAGCTGCATCCCTGTCCGTGCCACACTCTTCTTCCATCTGGCAGATAATATGCTCCAATGTCTCTTTTTCATTCTCATCAAGTTCAAGACGTTCAAGAATTGAATAATCCTTCTCGACAAGCTTGGTAGCGGCAAATCTAACCGGTATTCCTGCTTTTTTTGCATGATCCTCTATAATGTGAACTATTGCATGAATACATCTGTGTACAGCTCCTTCTCCGGGTCCGTCTTCATCGCAAAAATCCACACGTCCCGGTCTTTCCCTGTATTTGGCAACGTGAAGCGCATGCTCTACAAGTTCATTAATACCTTCATTTTTCGCAGCCGATATCGGAACAACAGGTATGCCAAGAAGTTGTTCCAACCGATTTACCATGATAGTTCCGCCGTTTTCCCTTACTTCGTCCATCATGTTAAGAGCAAGAACCATGGGAATATTTAGTTCTATAAGCTGAAGTGTCAGGTAAAGGTTCCGTTCGATATTGGTGGCATCAACTATATTAATAATTCCTTTCGGTCTGTCATTCAAAAAAAATTCACGCGTTACGATTTCCTCACTTGTATATGGCGACAATGAATATATTCCCGGCAGATCAGTCACGTTGGTATTGGAATGATTTATAATCTCTCCGTCTTTTCTGTCAACCGTAACTCCCGGAAAATTGCCCACATGTTGATTGGACCCTGTCAACTGATTAAACAAGGTTGTCTTTCCGCAATTCTGGTTACCTGCCAGGCCGAAGGTAATTACCTGATTATCCGGGATTTCATCCCCCTCCCGTTTAACATGAAATATTCCCATTTCACCTGTTCCCGGGTGCGCAACGGATTTAATTCTTTCCCTGGTTTTTTTGCAATCGTGCATATCATGCACATCCTTAATTAATATATGTGCCGCGTCTTTTTTAAGCAGTGTCAGTTCATAACCCCTAACCCGAAGTTCAAGCGGATCTCCCATCGGAGCTGTCTTTACAAGCGTAATCTCTGTCCCCGGAGTAAGTCCCATATTAAGTATGTGTTTTCTGAGTGCCGAATCATCGCATTCGACTTTATCGATAATCGCATCTTTCCCTATTTCAAGCTTGTCAAGCATTGTCATTGATTTATTTATCATATTATTCCCTCTGTATGGCATTGATAAAGCAATATTGTTATTGGGTTAGCCTTTGCTAACCATTGTAGATAATATCACTTATCCCTTATGATTTCAACACTTTTACATGCCTCTTTGTTATTTGTTATATCTGTCTTTAACAAATCTTCGGTACTTTTGGGGATTTATTATTTTTTTTTACTGATATCATATACATAAAGTAAAAAATGTACGGGGAAATATTTTTATTATGAAAAAGAAAATTATCACTTTATTATTAGCATGTTCATTGACAGTTGCTACTGCCGCTTGCGGAGCCGATAATTCATCATCGTCATCCGACAAAAAGGATAATACTTCGGTAACAGAGGATTCCACTGACGATGACGCTTCCAAAGAAGATCCTTCCAAAGAAGATAACGATGATGAAACCGATAAAGGCTCTGACGACAATACCACCAATGATACAAATGATACAACAAACACAAGTGACGTTGATACCGGAAATGATACTGCACCTGCCGGATGCTATTCATGGTATGGCGAACTCTTTATTCCGGATTTGGAAGAAATCTATCCGTTAGAAAATGCCGAATATACACTTAATCAGATAAACAACAGTATTTCATGTGAAGTAAGATTAACCGGGGAATTTTATGCATATCTTGAAATAGATATGTGTGACACCACCAATTACACATCTGCCAAGGATAAAGCCGATGAGAACATGGCTGTCCTTACCGATTACGATTATCAACCCACAACTTTTGCCGGCTTAGATACATATTTATATGAATTTGCTCTTGACGATACCCAGAATATAATTTCAGCCTATTTTGAAATAGACAACTGGATATATTTTGTTAAAATAACATATAATATTTATAGTGATGATTCAAGAACACAGGTCGAAGCTTTGCTCGAAGCAATCGTAAACAATATGGTTATCGATGAAGCTTCTGCTAATGCACGTTTTGGTATCCAGGAATAATAATTTTTAAGACAGATTACAGACAGAAGCAATGGGAATAAGAAAAGACAGCTATGATTATATTGGTTATTTATTGTTCTCTTTTATAATGAGCGGTATTATTCACGTTGCATTATATAAGGTTCCTTTTAGCGACTCAATTACTCAGATATGGAACGGTATTGTAATTGTATTTTGGGGCGGAACCTTATATGACAGAATTGAAAACAAAAGACTATCGCATTGTTGCAATGCGATAGTTTTTTTGCTTTTTTTTAATCTTATTCTTCAAATTACAAAGTATTCATTTATAAATTATGAACCGCTATGGTTTTTAAATTTTCTGGAATACCTTTATTATATCCCGTTTATAGTTATTCCTTTTCTTTTCTTAATCATGGCTCTCACGATGTTTGAGTCAAATAATCGTAATACCGACCGAAAAGCGGGAATTCTTTTGATGTGTGCTTTTATTATGGTAATGACTGTAATGACCAACGATCTGCATCATTGGTTCGCAGCTGTAGATTATGACGGTTCACAAAAAGCCTCTATACATAAATGGTTTTTCTACTTCGTATACGCAGTAGTACTAATTATAATTATTGTTGCTGCGATTCTTTTTGTAAAAAGGTATGTTACCTGCTTTGACGAACAGTTTTCGACCAAAAGAGCTTTAATTATCCGAACTTTCATAATTTTTCTGTGTTTTTACAGTTTGCAACTTATTCCCAAAATAAGAGGTACACATATATGGAATCCACCCGATATAAATATATACATTTCAATGCTGCTTATTGAATTTTTTATATATAAAGGCTTCATACCCTCCAATTCCGGTCACTTCAGAATTTTCACCAAGCTTACCATTCCCGTAAAGATTAATGGCAAAAACGGATCATATATTGTCAGAACAGATGAACCTTTTAATTTAAACAACAATAAAGAACTCTGTTCCATGCCCATCCCCGGTGGAGAAGTACAGTGGATAGTTGATCTTTCCGAAATAAATCAGCTAAATGAATCCTTAAAGGAATTATCACAGAAGATAGAAAAACGAAATGAATATCTTCGTACGGCCAACAAAATAAAAGAAGAACAGGCTATCGATGATGCTCAAAACAAATTATATGATAAGATTTCAAAACTGGTACGAAGTCAGTTAGATAAAATACAATTACTTATTGACGAGGATTTTGAAAAAAATCTGCCGTTTATCGCAATTCTGAACGCATATATCAAAAGGAGAAGCAATATGGAACTTCTGAAAGCAGGTTCCGATAATTTATCTCTCCTTGAACTTAATACTGCCCTTAAGGAATCCTGTGATTACATAAAAATCTCCAATATTGATACAGCCGTAACATGTAAGGGAATAGAAAATATTCCTTGTGATCTTGTAATTCTTTCGTATGAATTTTTTGAATACGTAATCGAAAACAATATTCGAAACCTTAAAGCGTTGGCAATATTTGTAAAAAGTGAAGAAAATTCACTATCAATGCGTCTAATTATTCAGGCCGAATCATTTGAGATAAACACCAACTGGTGCCGGGATAAACTTAACGATAATTCTGCTCAAATCCTTATTGCAGGTGACAACAATGATTATATATGCAACTTACATTTTGATATAAAGGAGAACAGTTATGATTGATTTCTTCTCCTGCAACTATTTAATAAAATTACTAATTGCATTGTGGTATTTTTTCCTTCTGCTGTACAGCACGTATTACACATTTTGGGCTGCGAAACATTTTCAAACCCTTATCGGATTCTGTTCTTTTGTTTCGATTCTTGCGGAATATTTAATATTGCAATGTCTTATCGGTAACATCTCCGCAAACATCAGTGTTTCTTTTCTCAAGGAGATATGCGACCGAATCGGTGCAATACCATATTATCTTATTGCCGGCTGCGCTGCAATTTTTACTTTACTCAACATATATTTACATGTTTCAAAACACAAATGGACAAACAATAATATAACCAATAATTCCATAAAATATGCCGTTGAACGATTGCCTGTCGGCGTATGTGCATACTATGGTAACGGTCAGATTGTTCTTTCCAATACTTTTATGGATAATATTTATAAAGAGATATGCAATGAAAATCTCTATAACGGTAAACTTCTTGAAAAACATGTTCTTCCGGATATTAAAGGAAAACATATTATTCATCTGAATAGCGGAAACACTTTTCAGTTTTCATACAGCATGGTAGAAGACAACAACCGTAAAATAAATATTATTATGGCAGAGGACATATCCGAAAAATATCTGCAAAAAGAGATTCTTACCGTGCAAAAAGAAAATGCCGAAGAGATAAGTCTGCGTCTTCGTCAGTATAATAAAGATATGGTATCCATTATTGCCGCAAAAGAACGACTGAATGCCAAAGTTAAAATACATGATTCACTCGGAATAACACTTCTTGAAATTAAAAACTATTTGATAAACGGTGGTAACGAAACCACCAAAAAAGAGATATTATCCAGTCTGAAAGAAAATATACAGTTTCTGCGTCAGGAATCCGAGCCTGCTGCCACGGACGAATACACTGCCATTTTCGACGCAGCAGCCAACCTTAATCTTACAATTAATATAAATCGCGAACTGCCTTCAGAAGACACCGTCAGTCATATTGTCGCGACTGCCATGCATGAATGCCTCACCAACACAGTTCGACATGCTAACGGTGACACATTAAACGTAATTATTAACGAAGATGAAAATCAATATATAATTAATTTTACTAACAACGGTAATCCTCCCTCCGATAATATATTAGAAAAGGGTGGACTTGCATCACTTCGTAAACTTACCGAAGATAATCATGGCAGCATGACTATTTCAAATAAAAACGGATTCCAATTAACACTATCGTTACCAAAGGAGAAATAACAATGTCATATAAAGTTTTAGTTGTTGATGATCAGATAATGCCAAGACAGCTTTGTGAAAGTATAATCAATGCAGCTCCCAATTATGAAGTAGTAGCTTGCATTGCCTCGGCAGCCATGGCCGACATCTATTGTGCCAAGGAACATATAGATTTAATTCTTATGGACATCGTAATGAATGACGGTTCCAACGGACTTGATGTGGCTTCCGTTATAAAGAAATCATATCCGGAAATTAAGATAATAATGATGACATCTATGCCCGACTCTATATTTTTAAAACGAGCCAGAGAGATAGGTGTTGATTCCTTCTGGTATAAAGAAGTTCAGGATGTGACAATGCTTGATGTAATAAACAGGACTATGAACGGTGAACATATATATCCCGACACGCCTCCTGTTATTGAACTCGGTTATTCAAAAAACACGGAATTTACAGAACGTGAAACAGATGTACTGCGAGCAATGGTACAGGGATTAACGGATAACGAAATAGCGGATGAACTTCATATAAGCTATTACACTGTCCGTTCACACATCAACTCTCTGCTTAATAAGACCGGGTGTTCATCACGAACCGAACTTGCAATTCGAGTTGTTAAAAGCGGAATTATCGTACCGGAACTGTAAAGTTATTTAGCCGCTTTTTCTTTATATGCCAAAGCATCCAAATAATATTTTACAGCCCAGCTTATCTCCGCTTCGGGAAAATAATATGGTTTCTTTCTTCCTCTGTAAAACTTTGCCGCTAAACCCGGAGCGGGATAACTTCCGTACCAACCTCCCGACTCATTTTGAAGCGATACAGCATAGAAAAACAGTGAATCGCCTTTTTTAATTTCACCCAATTTATACCAAACCAGAGCCAGTTGAAAAAGACCTGTCGAACATACCCAAGGAACATCTTTGAGACCGGTGATTCCACCTTTGGAATTTCTGTAATTTTCAAGTCTGTCCATACATTCCCGACAAAGTTCCACTTCGCCAAGATCATACAGACCTTCCATTACATATGCATAAAAATGAGAAAGCAGACTGAAATTCCTAATTCTGTCCATCTTCTCTCTCTTATAATAAGCAAGAATCTTATCAACCGATTCCAAATACTCCTTTTTGCCGAATATGTTACCGGCTTCACGTATCGGAGACAGGCAATATATGTGAATCAACTCCGAGCAATAATCCTCATTGTTACCCCATGCATCCTTACTGGGAGTAGTGAGTCTTCCGTCTGTCTGCATATTGGTTAAAATCCAATCGCAACCTCTTATAATATGCTCATCAACCTCCGGCATGATATCCCTGACAGCCAGCAATCCTTTTAATATTTGAGCGGAATCAAATACATAAGGTGCAGAGTCCGAAGAATCATACCAGGAACCGTCTTCTTTCTGTATAGAGCATAGATATTTTGCAAATGAAATCGCCAGTTCATTCTCGTTCCACTGCAGCAATGTCGGTATATAGTACCCTGTAACTTCAGGATATATCACTCGTTCCTTTGATGTTACTATTATTCCTTTTTTATCAATATTGTTGTTATGTATCCAGTTAAGGGCATTTTGTAAATTATCTGTTTTACCGCTTGTCATATATTTAATTATCCGATCCGTGTTTAATAATATCCCATTGAGGAACCGTATAATAGTTCGCATATAAATCGCTGTTGTCGAAGAAATCACCCTTTGACGAACCTTCTAATACAACGGAGCTCTCCAGTTCACGTAAGTCAACATAGTTTTCATTTATAAAATAATCAAGATATTTAATCTTACATGGATCAAATCCCATATATCTTGCCGTTACACAATCAACCTCCACCAGGTCTTTGCCGGCAATAAGCGTATTTGAGAATTTACTTGTCGGACAGAAAGGACCCTGTCCTTCCCCGCCTACAATACCGTCAACAACGGAGAAATACTTTCTGTCCTTTTTCAGCATAGCTTTATATAAATCAACTACCATTCTCCAAATAGTATCATTACCCGGCCATGCTCCTCTGTGTTTAACCTTGGCAGCATTTCCTTTCTCCCATGCTTCCTTGTTCGGATACTCATCGCCGTGAATTTCCGGATATCCCACCTGCCAATGAACAAGTTGATTTTTATTGGAAATTGTACCGACCAACCCTTTCAGATTAAGAGTTGCGCCAACTTTCTGATGAGTCTTCATCTTGGGAATTGAAATATATACATCCGCATCATAAAGAGTTCTTGCAAATGTATACAGCTGTGTCTCGCCGGAATGTGACGCCACAGTCTCTTCTCTTTCATCAAATACACCACGAAATCTTGTCGGATCTATACCGTAAAGCAGCGAATCTTTTCCGAGATTAACTTCAACCTTTCCGTTAGGGTCTCCCTTCTGCTTAACCATAAGATTCTTTTTTCCGTAATTGGCCAAATCATCACATACAAGCGGACGAAGATCAAGAATTGTCGTTTTTACCGAGTACTTATTTTCCAATCTTTTAATCTCTGTAAAATCCATAAGTTCGTTAAAATCAGCATCAATCGACGGATTATCACCGATAATTATTTCTCCCTCGCCTTGTAATGCCATATCCACATAATCCGCAACAGCCTCAATAACCGACGGATGTGTAATAACACAATACAATGAATCCTTATGATCACAGGAAGCTCTCCATCTTGAAGCAACCCAATTGGGTTTAATAAATACCTTATTTCCGGGCTTAATCATCCCCGAAAACGGATTCTCGGCAGGCATACCCAAATCCCGGAAACATTTTTCCAATGCCGCCTTTACTGTTCTCAATCTGTAATTATCCGCATGCTCAATTGCAACTTTCATATCTTCGCTCTCTCTATTTCCCTATAATATTTAAATATCTTTCCAGACACCAAACCATCCACTTCTGATCTCCGGTTAATTTATCGGTACAATGAGGCCAGAATTCCGGTCTCTCGGGTCCCTTCCAGGCTTCAAACCATTCGTTTACAGGACGCGGCATCGGTATTTTGGCCGGTATGCTTTCTCCCGGATACAACTTGGAAAAAGCTTCTCTGATAATGTATTTCGTATCCCCGCTGCGAATTCTGTCATAATCTATCCGGGCATCCAAATACGTTAATGAATACGGGCCGACAAATTCCATTCCGGCAGTCTCACATGCATTATTGTATGTACCCAGAGCTTCCTGTCGGAAATATTTATTAATGAAATCATGTCCGTCTATATGACCATCCTTTTCATACTCTTTAAACGGCTCAAGAATCAACCTGTAATCCTTTAGGACATGATAGGGATTCACATACATATATCTGTCTATAAAATCCCCTATCAGCCAGTCTTCTTTCAGCAAGCCATCCATTCCGCCATAAATAATATCCGCATTTTCGCCAAATACAAATTTATCAAAGCCGTCCTTTTTAGCCTTCATTGCCGCAATATATATCTGAGTTTCAATCGAATGAATCGGTGCATGTTTATGCTTAATTAATTCATTAACCACAGACTCTATATCTTCCCAGGTAATATCGATTATCTCATGTTCAAGTTCGTTCGCCTGTGCCCAAACTGCAGCCTGCGCCGACTCATCCACAACCTTTTTACCTGGAACAATGCATCTAAAGGTATATGCTTTGGTGTTCTTCGGAACCAAACGTGCCAATATGGCGGAATCAATACCTCCGCTTAATGCCAAGGCAATCCGCCCATCCTTTGCACTGTCATCTATCGATTGTTTCAAGGCATTTATTAGTTCATTCGCATCTTTTACTCCGGTACGTTCAAAGTCCAACCCTGTAATATTACATGCGACATTTTCTTCAAATCCCTTTGAAGGATTAAAAACATAGCGATACATGAGATATGAGCTCATGCAGTATTCCCTGTCCTTTATAATTGTTGAATTCATATTACCATTATTTAACATCTTCCAAATTACTCTTTCTGACCGAATTTAATGCTTCGTTAATCTTTGTCGAAGATACACCTCTTGTGTACGGGAAATATACAATCTTTATACCGGCCTTATTAAATTCGTCTTCATATTCTTTCCACTTATCCGTTCCGTACCAATCATCTCCGACAAACAGAAATGACGCACCCAATTTCTTACAGGCTTCCAATTTGTCCATATCATATTGGGGAACTGCCGCATCAACATATTTACAACTTCTGACAATCTCAATTCTGTCCTCAAAAGGAATCATTGCACTCTTGCCCTTATACTGAACAAGTTCGTCCACTGTAACACCTACAACAAGCTTGTCACACATTCCCTTGGCATTCTTAAACAGATTCAAATGACCGATATGAAACAAATCATACACTCCGGTTGTATAACCAATAACCATTTTTATCGTTCCCTCCTTATAACCTGTTCATATATATTTTCAAGGTAATTGTCGTCGCGCCTTCCAAAAACCTCATTAAGAAATGTAACCCGCGACTCCGAGAAGGTATCCTCCTTCATTACCTCATTAAACATTTCGCGAAAATCTTCCGGCCTGTAAACTATATTGGCAATCTTATAAATCTCATCGAAATATTCATTATCCGATTCATTTTTCTTGGTAACCATCAGAAGCTTTATATCGTTTCTGAGCCATGAGCATTCAAGAGACACTCCGCTGTCCGCACAACATATAACACACTCAAAAATGCCGAGTGCTTTCTCCGTATCAAACTCACTTGGCAACAACAGATCGGAGGATTCTCTTAACAGCCGGAGTTCTTCCGTTTCCGATGCAAGCCTTGCTGTACAATGATGCGGCTTTGTTATGATAAAATAATCATCTCTCAGAGCTGCAATCTCATCATGAAATTGCCTTATACACGAATTGGCCCCCCATGTGGGAAAATATCCGATAATTTTCTTATCGGTAACAATTCCCAATTCTTTAAGTATTGCAGCCTTATCAATCGTCTTAATCTCCCACTTCGGATAACCCATAAGAAATATTCTGTCCTGATATTTCTTCCATAAACTTTCGCTTAAATTTCTTCTGCACAATTCCTTTGTAAAAGGACCGTGTACAAACTTGTAATCAAAGCCCTCTACAGCTTCACTCATAAATGCAAACTGATTCTTCACCAGACCGCATCCGTATGTAATATTAACCTTTTTATTTCTGTATTTACTTAAAATATTAGCCCTTTGGGTAGTAAATGCAAAATCAGCGTCAGGATAACATTCCTCTTTATATTCCAATTCATATTCATTAAGAATGCCTATGGCTTTGTTATAATCAAACCATTTCCCGGAAACATTGATATTATTGGGTTCGGCAACAAATATTGCATATACTCCTTTTTCACGGAAAAATCTGTAAAACGGCATGAAATGATAAATTTCAAATGCATCAACAAGATAAAACTCAACAGTAATACGATGTTTTCTCTTGTAACTGTCCCAGTATCCGTGAGTCTCTCTTCCGCAATCCTCCGGCAATTCTTCCCATCCGGGATATTCATAGTTCATAAATAATTCCGGTTTATTGGGAATATTAACCGTCACGCCTTCATAATCAATACACTTCAGGGGAAAGACCGTATCATAATCAATCCATGAAGAATTAAAAGTTCTCAGATACGGTTCACATGAATCAAGTCCGAAATAAATATTCTTGCTTTTCTTCACAATCGACCGGTCACTTTCGATTGAAGCTCTTACTATATCAAGTCTTTCTGCCTCGCTATGAAGCTTCCCCAATTGTTCTTTTATACCTTTAACACGATTATTAAACTCCGAAAAAACAGTTTTTTCATCGTAATAATCATATATAAAAAAATCCACCGCCAATCTGTCCATACACGAACTGCCGCGTGAAATCTGTATATGTTCCGCGTAAACAAACAATATATATTTGCCGGCATTATCACGGGTAACCTGCTCTATCCACTCCTGCTGCCTCGCATCTTCCACCGGACATTCCATAATAACCCAGTGTTTTTTCGCATATTCCAGCAGTTTTTTATAATCTTCCCTGAATAATCCGAAATCCAGGTCATCGTCCCAGGGTACAAATCCTTTGTGGCGCATCCAGCCTATTAGGTTACCGCCTATAAGAAACGTTTTGATATCTGCTTCCTTTAAATCCTCCAGCACCTTCTGAGCAAATCCCATTATCTCTCTTTGACGATAACGCAAAAAACCCACCGCCGGTTTCATATCCTTTGCATCAAAATGCTGCAATAAATAGCGGTTTTTCTTCTGCTCTTCTTCATATTTTTTCTTATAAAAAAAACTCAGTTTGTAATTATGATATATATCATAAGCAAATGTCTTTTTAATAAGTTTCTTAATTGATTGCTTTATCATCAGTGCCTCTTAATGCTCTATTTGCATATCTTAATATCGTTCAGCCTTACGCTTCCCCAATACTGTCTTGCCCATACTCTGTAATCAGCGCCTTTGCCATCAATTATTTCTATCTGCATAGGTAAAGTCTCATCCACAGTATAACTGTTCTGAGTTTCTGTTAAATAATACGGTTGCACCGAAAGAGTATAATATCCGGGTACCAGATTACTTATATCAAAGGCTATCTGCGTTGAATATGATTGGCCACTTTCGGTTTTTATTATATCCACCGACTCCGCAAGACCTGCAGCCGTTCCGTCTATATATTTAACCGATATTCCAAATCTGATATCCATTTCATCATAGGCATTCCAATTTATTAAAAGATTTATAACCTCAGAGTTCTTATATACCGCACTGTTTTTATCAACAAAGGTTACTTCATTGATGAATACTCTTCGTCCTATAATATCATTGGCTCGTTTGTGATTCCTCAGATCATAATAGGTCTTCATCTCTTTTATATTTGATTCACTGTATACCGCAATTGCATCTTCCACACCACCGTCAAAGATTATTTTTCCATTTTGAAGAACGATACAGCGTGTACACAGTTTCCTAATAGTCGCCATATTATGACTTACATACAAAACGGTTCTGCCTCTCGCTGCCTCATCACCCATTTTGCCAAGGCATTTTTTTTGGAATTTCATATCACCTACAGCCAGGACCTCATCCATTATCATTATCTCGGAATCGAGGTGTGATGCTACCGCAAATGCAAGCTTTACGTACATACCCGATGAATATCTTTTTACCGGTGTATCTATAAATTGACGACATTCCGAAAAATCAATAATAGACTCAATCTTTTCGTCTACTTCCTTTTTGGTCATTCCGAGAATTGCACCGTTCATATATATATTTTCACGTCCCGTAAGTTCACCGTGAAAACCGGTTCCCACTTCAAGCATTGACGCAATTCTTCCGTTAATCCATATATCACCTTCGGTAGGTGCCGTAACTCTCGACAAAATCTTCAAAAGAGTTGATTTGCCGGCGCCGTTACCGCCAATAATCCCAAGAGCTTCACCTTTTTTCACCTCAAGATTAATTCCGTCCAAAGCATAAAAACGCTCTCCGAAATTGGAACTGTCCTGGTCGATCTTAAGATTGGGATCATCTTTCCCTCTCTTTCTCGCCCACCACGACTGAAGTTCGGCATTCAGAGTCTGTCCTCCGATTGCACCGAGTCTGTATTGTTTTTTTAAATTTTCTATTTTTATTGCTGTATCCGACATTATTACACCATATCCTTAAATGCCGCTCAAAATAATAATTTGCGGCATAACAGAGGCATTTTCACCCCATATACTATACCTTTTTTCGTCGTTTTTTTCAATAATTGCAAATATGACGCAGGAAAAACAATCTCATTTTTCTTTTGTTTCAGGTTTCAATTATTCATTTCCTTCCGGTGACACAACTCGTGTACAACCACTTTATTATCGGTAGTTTTATTATATAACCGCACACAAAAATATTTGCATTATAAATGGCAAAATTATATATTTTGAAGTAAAATATACATTAGTTATGTACTATCCGGGGGGAAATCAGTATATATGAATATCAATAACGATTACACCATCAATAAAAGAAAAAAAGCCGATCGGGTTTACAAAGTCATTTTAATGATGACCATTATTATTTTTCTGGCTCTTTCCTCATGGCTTTTAACAATATATAAGAATAATCTTATTAACCTTCAATACAGTGAGGTTCAGAGTCTAAACAAAGATGTTACATATATTCTTGAAAATCGCCGTCACAAGATTTCCGAATTCGCTTTGATTCTCGATAAATATATTTCCGAAGGAAAAAGTACCGAAGAATTACTGACTTATCTTCAAATGGAATATAATGTTATGGCTACTCTTGATGCCGAATACAGTGATGTATACGGATATATTTGCGGTGAATATCTGGACGGAAGCGGTTGGGTACACGGCGACGATTTTATTCCCAAAGAACGGCCCTGGTATATTGCCGGACTCCGGGCTAACGGGGAAATTGCTTTTGCCAGTCCGTATATAGATGCGATAAGCAAGAATCTTATTATATCTTATTGCAAGCTTTTGTCAGACGGCGAATCGGTTATCAGCTTCGATGTCCAGCTTACAAATATGCAGAAACTTGTCGATGACACCGTAAGCAAAGAATGCCTTGAGACTATTATTTTTGATGAAAATGAAACCATTCTGGCCGATTCGAACAAGGATAACATAAGCTTCTGCTTTAACGAATTAAATGACGGTTTCTACAAACTTCTATATGAGAAATACTCTGAAAATCCCGACAGCAATTTTGAATTTAAATATGGCGGAATCAGTTACTATGTATTTAACACACCGATTTCGGACGGAATGAAACAATTGGTTCTCATGGATGCTTCACAAATGTTCAAACCTCTTAATCGGACATTACAGATAGGGATTATTATTTTTATTGCGATTATTGCGCTTGTTATTGCCATTTTCCGTGATATTGATTATCGACGAAGATTGGCAGAGAACGATTTGCAAAAAATAAGTAAATTATATTTCGAAGCCAATACCGATATACTTACCGATCTCTACAACAGACGAGCTTACGAAGATAAACTTAATGAGTTTAAAGATAACAATATTCCGAATAAAACCGTTTATTTCTCATTTGACCTAAACGGTCTGAAACAGGCCAATGATACATTGGGCCATTTCGCCGGTGACAAATTACTCCGAGGTGCTGCGTCCGCAATCAGAAATTCATTTGAAAAATATGGCAGCATATATCGTATAGGAGGAGACGAATTTGCTGCCATCGTTGAAATTGATTCTGATAAAATTATGACTGTCATCGAATCATTTAAAAAAGAAATGAAAAACTGGAGCACTGACAATAATATGTCTCTCAG
The DNA here is from genome assembly GCA_045639745.1 of Lachnospiraceae bacterium. Taxonomy (GTDB): domain Bacteria; phylum Bacillota; class Clostridia; order Lachnospirales; family Lachnospiraceae; genus NK4A136. Next base: position 21,793 of record JAZUDQ010000048.1, read on the forward strand.
CATTTCGTACGGCTATGCCGAACGGAAGAAACATATGAATGTTTCTTTTCACGATCTTATTGATTTATCCGATAAAAATATGTATATCGAAAAAATCAATTACTATAAAAAAAACGGAAACGACCGTCGTCACGATTCCCAAGAAGCGGATTAGTACCTCGATTTACCGGCTTCTTTCCGTAAGCATCTTCAACAATGTTGTTGCATCCGGATTATTGGGATATACCTGAATTACTTTGTTATAATTTTCCTTTGCCTTTTCAATATCACCCAAACAGTCATAAATAAGACCGCTCCAGAGATATCTCTCGTGGCAATTTCCCATATCACAGTTATGACATTTGTTTTTGAAAGTCATCTGATTTATGTAATAAAAGGCTTTTTCGGTATCGCCGATATAAGCATATAACCTTCCCACAAAACCAAGTCGCCATGCACATGAATCCGCAAAATATACAAAGTCATTTATACTTGTATACTCTTCTTCTATAATCTTAAGGGCATTCCGAGCCCATTCTGCCGCAAGTTCCTTTCGCCCCATATAAAAATATGATTTTGCTTTTCTCTCGTTATTAATCATTCTTTCCCAGTCGGGCAGATTTCGTTTTCCCTGATATTCGATACATTTCAAAGCCCCTTCAAAATCTCCGTATGACTCTATCAATGCCTCAGACAAATCAATTAAATCACTGTTTTTCAAAGACTCTGCATCTTCATTAATGTAAGTCAACAATTCCCGATGAGACGTTTCATCTTTTAACTCCCTGGTCTTTATAAGTAACATTTTCAAATTGGCACTGTTTTCCGAAAGAAAGTTTTTTCCCTCCGCATCTTTCTCTTTGCTCCTGCGAATTACCAGTTTACGTACCTTTTCATATTCGCCGATACGCATATACATATTGAAAAGCTTATCGAAACTGTATTCACACATCGGAAATAATTCCAGATTTTTCAGGTAATATTTTTCAGCTTTATCATATTCTCCTATGGCAGCATAAGTAATTGCCAGATGGTGATATAAATTTTTCGGTTTTGCACGCTTTGCTTCCTTGTCGTTTTCCATAATATCTATACCCTGAAGGTAATACTTAATTGCATTTTCGTAATCCGACATAACATGATAAACGTATCCCAACTGTTTCAATGCATATAAATCATCCGGGTCGATTTCATGAGCCTTCTTACAATCCTCAAGCGCCTTTTCAGTCAAACCGCATAGTAAATAGTCATCCCCTCTTCGTTTGTAGTAATATGGATGTTCTTCGATTTTAAGCTGTATTGTTTCTTCGCGTATCGCCTTCATAATTATTTTTCTGTCGTTCGTTTCAAAATATTTTTCTTTATAAAGTTCAGACAATTGAAAATGCGCTTCCTGTGATATGATATCCATCTCAGCAGCCTTCTTAAACTGTTCTTCGGCAGTATCATAATCATTCAGTTTTGCATATGTCTTTCCAAGGTCAATGTATATATTGACATTTTTACTCCAAACATTTGAAACCTTTTTATAAATTTCAAGAGCTTCACCATAATCTTCACTCTTATAATAAAAGTCCCCCAGATTCCAAAGATACTCAATATTATCCGGAGCAAGTTCTACAGCTTTTTTACAGCATTCCAAAGCTTCCTTAATGCACTTTCTGTCGGCATAAGCAAGTGCTCTTTCAAAAATAACCTTATCAATACCTTCCAAGTCCGAATTTTCTATATTACGTTCGGCATTTTCAAATTCTTCCAGCATTTTGCTTATATTCTGAAGTTCTTCATTATCAACAGTAATTCTTAAAGCTTTTATTCTTTCAAGTTCGAGTGCCCTGGATTCGACGCCTGCTTTTTTGGCTCTGTCGCATACTTCAAATACATCATCATACTGTTTGTGTCTGTAATAAGTTTTAGCTGCCAAAATATATGGTTTCGCATATCCGTCCCATATATCGATGGCGTTAAAATAATCATCTATGACACCGCGCCCGTTATTTAAATTAAAGAAAGCCTCCTGTCTGTTCAAATAAGCAGGATAATAATTCTTATCTATGGAAATAATTTCATCGCACATATCAACAGCTTTTTCGTTTTCTTTCATCTCAATATGGCAACGGGCAATTTTCTCCATGTACTCCAGTTTTAATTTCATATTTTTTTCGATTTCAAGGCTCTTATACAAATATTCCGTACACTTATCATATTTTTTCAATTTCAAATTACAGAGGGCGAGAAGATAATAAGAATCCGCTTCACGCTCCTTTTTCTTAACATATAGTTCAGAACCGTCATCGACTGCTTCAACTATCATTTGATTCCATTTTTCAAGATACGGATATGCCTCTTCATGCTGCCCGGAAGCAAACAACACTCTTCCATATATGTTAATAAATTCGTATTCTCCGTCAATTTCTTTCTGTATACTCTTCAAAATAGGAATACAGGTATCATATCGATTATTTTGAAACAGACACCACGCATATTCCAATGCATCCTCTGTTTTCCCGCTGATTTTATATTTCTCCGAATATTTTTCTATCAGTACCTCGTTAATCTCCTTTAAAAGAGCAATTATAGACTCATCTCCGTTATATTTATCGTAAAGTTTAAGAGCTCTCTTTTTTGCATTTTCGCAATCTCCCAAACGAAGCATATTCTTGATAACAAAGTAATTGGCACTATAATGATCTTTGTTTTGCTCTATAAGACGCTCAAAAATCTTCATTGCCCTGTCATAATCTTCGTTATTGTAAAATAATTCGGCACACATATAAGAAATATACATATCCTGCTCATATTTCGCCATTAATCCTTCGGCGATTTCAAGAGCCTTCTCATTATTATTTTTTTCAGAATAAATACGTAATTGTTCAACATCCAAATAAGGATGATATACCACCGAATCCTTCAATTTATCAATCGCTTCCGATGCTTTATCGATTTCTTTCTGTTCCACCAAATTCTTAATTTCAAAAAATGCATCAATAAAACTGTCGTAATCAGCCTCTTTTTCATCCAAAGACGTATATTCAAACAAATCATAATTTAAAAATTCGTGATATTTAGCCTGATTTAGAAGATAATCAATAAATCGCGGATTAAAATCTTCTTTTAATTCCGTTTCTGTCTCCTTAATTGAAAATACTTCGTCAAACAGTTGAAATACTTTTTGGGGATAATTACAATGATCCGCCACAAAACACAAAAAACGCTCTTTTACCAGATTTTCTTTTTCCCAATTTTGACAGATTTCGTCATTAAATAAAGCTTTATACGAATCCGGATTACATCGTTTTTTCATTGAACCGTATATCTCGGCGAGTTTATCTATCCAAAGATCTATTTCATCCTTTTCCTTTACTTCTTCAGCAATATATCTTAATGCTCTTTCATAGCTTTCACGCAATTTCTTAAAACCTTCGGGATCATCCTCCGGATTTACATACAAAAGTTTTTCTCTGTAAGCATTTTTTATTGCTTTCTCATCTTTGGTTATCTCTATTCCCAATACTTTAAATGCCTGTTCAATCATATCGAATTCCTCTCAATCGTATTATTTCAAATATTCTTTATTCTCATCATCATACCACATCCTATTATCTACGCCTTGGGGAAAATGGCATTCTCACGTTTATTTATCGTTTTCTTCAAATCATCCTTCTCATCGTAAAAATAAAATGTGCCCGAAATACATTCGGGCACAACAATTATTATATAATTACAAATATTTAAAGATCATTAATGATTACCTCTTTTATCTCCGGTACCTCATTAAGAGCATAGAGTACCTTATGAACAGCCTGAAGAGGATCTGCTGAATTCCCGGTATCTTGATACACTCCAACCTTACCTTCTTCATAGACATCAATATACCCACATTCAACATCTTCCTGCAATTCTTCCAAGGCATCTTTGATTTTTTCCGCCAAAGCATCATTATCACAACTGCTCTCCGTAACAGTATAAGTAAAATTTTCACCGTCAAAATCAGCTATCTTCACTACATAATTAAGGCTGAGTTCATCCAATTTTAACATGCATCTTAATTCGTCTATCATATCTGTCTCCTCTTTATTTTTGGAAAATAGACTAAAATATACTTCACTCAATAATATACACTTATTTCATTAATAACACAACGTGAATCCATTTCTGTCCGAGGACATCTTAAATATAACAATATACCGGTTTGACTTCTATGTCGCATTATGCTTTTTTTTCTTTATGGGTATTGGCAAGGTTTGCGAATCCGATTGTAATTAAAGCCAATATCGGTGTGAACTGATTCCAATCAATCATCATGCCGTTCGTAACAGCGTCCTTTACTTCAAACACAATAGCAACAAGTGTAAGTACTAATACTGTAATAAGTGCGATTTTGATGTTTTTGTTTGTTTTCATAATTAAGATCCTCTTTTCATGATTAATTCTTGTTTCGAGATTTTGTTTTCTCATCTCTTTGTTGAACTAATCATATCATCGGGTCATCCTCACAACCATTTATTTACCTTACGCTTTTCTTACACATTCGTAAGTTTGCATTTAATTATTAATTTTTATTTTAACAAATCATCAATAATCCCATAATCATTGCATTTTTCGCACAAAGAACGTGTTTTTGAAACGAATTTCACACTTCCGGATTCGTATTTCAATCTTTTGTTAATACTTCCTTATGATATGCCCTTTGGTTGCAATAAGGGCATCTCATTTTCCTCGAAGTACCGATATGCGGAGCCATCACTACTGCCTTCATCGTAGGTACATAACGCTTCTTGCATTCGGGGCACTCATAATAACCCGCATCATGTTCTATTTTGATACCGATTACAATTCCGATGAATACAATAATCACTCCTATTGCAATGGATATTCCGCCGAATACAGGGTTCTGAAGTGCCATATACGCACCCATAATAATAATCGTCACCGATGATACAATCGTCAAAATGAGCAAACCGCTTTCTATAAAAAGAAGTCTCTTATTCGTCTGTTCTTCCATCTTCCTCATCTCGATTAAATTCTGTTCTGCCATTTCTTTATAATTGTCCATAACTATGTGTTCCCCGGTCAGGAGTTCATTTACATTTATTTTTAATATTTCGCACAGTTCCAGCATTATGGAAGCATCCGGCATACTCTTGCCTGTTTCCCACTTCGATACCGCTCTGTCCGTAATACCGAGTTTTTCCGCTAAAGCAGCTTGAATATACCCACAATCTTTTCTGCATAATGCAATAAACTTTCCGATTTTTTCCTGATTCACCTGAGGAATCCTCCTTTCAATATCAACCCTACATCAAATTACCCATACAGTACCACAAACCGACAGTTGATATCGCTATTTTTTATGTCCCAACCGACAGTTGAGTGTCGTGAAAAGCCTACATTCTCGACCATATTTTGCTTCGTAATCCGCAAACTCAATAAGAGTTCTTATTTCCCAATCCGATATATTGGGGTAGTTTGACAATTTTTTATATCAATGATATTCGCAATCCGCTTCGCTACTTGCTCATAAAAAAGCGGCACTTCGTGCCTTACGAGGTACGGGGCTTGAATCCCCGCACCTCGTACAAGAGCACCCACCGCCTAAAGGCAGTGGGTTTTCTTGTACTTTTATAAACAACTGATATATTTAATTATATCAAACTAACACGAACAATGTCATTTATTATTTTTATGTCAATTAACCAAAAACTTAAAATAGCAAAAGGCCTCTTGATTACTCAAGAGGCCTTATGCGGGAAAAGGGACTTGAACCCTCACGTCGTTGCCAACACTAGATCCTTAGTCTAGCCTGTCTGCCAATTCCAGCATTCCCGCGCGACTTGATTATAATATCAATTCTAAATAAGTTTGTCAATACAATTTCCTATTTTTTTTACTTTTTTTATTTTATCAGTAAACTAATATTTAAACCGCATTCATGATAAATTATAATAGAATTCGTATTAGACGGTCATTATATATAGGAGCAAATATGATTAATTCAACCTTATGCTACATTGAAAATAATAACAAATATCTGATGCTGTACAGAAACAAAAAAGAAAATGATCCCAACGAAGGAAAATGGATAGGAATCGGCGGAAAAACAGAACAGAACGAATCTCCCGAGCAATGTCTTTTACGCGAAGTCTACGAGGAAACGGGATTAACTCTCCTTTCATATGAATACATCGGGAAAATACTTTTTATCTCAGACAGTGCACCTTCGGAAAAAATGTATCTCTACAAAGGGACCTCATTTTCCGGCGTTCTTAACACTTCTTGCAATGAAGGAACATTAAAATGGGTAAATACCGAAGATATACTCTCTCTCCCGACCTGGGAAGGCGACAAATATTTCTTACTGCCGTTACTGTCCGGTAAAACCGGCTTGGACATCGAGCTCAGATATAACCACGAAAAGCTGATTGAGGTTATTGACAGAACAAAGGCTTTAATATAAAATTACAAAGGTGCGCAGGAATGGCGGAATTGGCAGACGCGCACGGTTCAGGTCCGTGTGGTAGTAATACCTTGAGGGTTCAAGTCCCTTTTCCTGCATATTTATTTTAAATAAAAAACCGAGGAACGATTTCCTCGGTTTTTTTACTTTTTACTTTTTTACTTATTGAATTGAATTATTGCTTTCTGAGCTTACTTCGCATAGTCAGTAACTCTGGATTCTCTGATAATATTAATCTTTATCTGTCCGGGATATTCCATCTCGTCTTCAACTCTCTTTGAAATATCTCGAGCCATAATTACCATATCGGAATCAGATACCTGCTCAGGAACTACCATTACTCGATCCTCTCTTCCGGCTTGAATAGCAAAAGCTTTATCAACACCTTTGAAACTGTTGGTTATTTCCTCTAATTGTGTAAGTCTTGTTGTATATTTTTCCAATGTTTCTCTTCTTGCACCCGGTCTTGCGGCGCTGATTGCATCAGCAGCTTGTACAAGACATGCAATAAGAGATGTGGGTTCAACATCACCATGATGAGATTCAACAGCACTCACAATTATAGGAGCTTCTTTGTATTTCTTACAAAGTTCTACACCTAATGAAACATGCGAGCCTTCCATTTCATGATCAACCGCTTTACCTATATCATGAAGAAGACCTGCTCTCTTCGCAGTTCTTACATCAAGACCAAGTTCTGATGCAAGAAGACCTGTAAGGTGGGCTACTTCTATAGAATGTTTTAAAACACTCTGACCGTAACTTGTTCTGAATTTCATCCTTCCGAGTAATTTAACCAATTCGGGATGAATTCCATGTACACCGACTTCCAAACAAGCCGATTCACCTTCTTCTTTTATCATGGTCTCAACTTCTTTTTTAGCCTTCTCAACCATCTCCTCAATACGAGCGGGATGTATACGGCCATCCACGATAAGTTTTTCAAGCGCAACACGTGCTATCTCTCTTCTGACGGGATCAAATGCAGAAAGCACAACTGCTTCAGGTGTATCATCAATAATAAGTTCAACACCTGTCATTGTTTCAAGAGTACGAATATTTCTTCCCTCTCTACCAATGATTCGTCCCTTCATTTCATCACTGGGAAGCTGTACACCCGAAATGGTTGTCTCAGAAACATGATCGGCAGCACATCTTTGAATAGCACTGACAACATATTCCTTTGCTTTCTTATCAGCTTCTTCTTTTGCACGAAGTTCCAGTTCTTTAATCATTACTGCAGTCTCGTGCTTAACTTCATCTTCAACAGCTTTCAATAAGTATTCTTTTGCTTGCTCGGAGGTTAATCCAGAGATTCTTTCCAGTTCCTGAATGCGCTGCTCGTTTAACTTGGAAACTTCTTCTTTCTGCTTATTAAGATTCTCTTCTCTTGCTGCTAAAGAAGTCTCTTTTCGCTCTATTGCTTCAGTTTTCTTGTCGATGTTTTCTTCTTTCTGCTGAATACGTCTCTCCGATCTGGAAATCTCATTACGTCTCTCTTTGATTTCCTTATCAAGCTCGTTCTTGGCTTTAATACTCTCTTCTTTAATCTCGAGCAAAGCCTCACGTTTCTTATCAGCAGCTTCTTTTACCGCATCATCGATAATCGATCTGGCTTTTTCTTCCGCATTGCCAATCTTTGCTTCCGTCTCACTCTTATATTTGTTAACGGAAATCTTCGAAGATACAATAATCGAAACAACAACAGCTATAACCGCAACAATAGCTACAATTACAACAGGCTGCATCTACAGGAGCACCTCCTTTATTAAATTTTCATTGTACATCTATAACATTAACGAGATACAAACACTCTCTATGTCATAACACAACATATCAATTCTAAAGTGTTTTACTAGTTATGTCAAGTTGAACGTAAAACATTTGTAATATTTAGTTTTTTAAGGCATTAATTACCGCTTCGGATGAAAAGCCTTTTGACATAAGATAATTATATTGTTTTGACTTTTCTTGCGGTGTATGATCTTTTTCGAAATAATGACGTTTTTTCAGAATTTCCGTAATCAATTCATTTTCATCAATAATATAGCCATTCTCCCGTGTATTGATAAAAGCTTCTTCAATAATCGCTCGCGAAATACCTTTCTCTGAAAGTTTATGCGAGATTTCTCTTCTGCTTCTTTTTTCGCATGACAATTCTATATATCTCTCCGCATATCTCAAATCATTAAGATACCCGAAACCTTCAAGCTCACTTACAGCATATTCAACAGCTTTCTCCGGATATAAAGCCGAAGAAAGTTTTTCTCTTATTTCTCTTGTTGTATAATCTTTTTTTTCAAGAAGATGCATGCTTCTTAAAAATGCTCTTTTACATAAGGTCTCCGAAATTATTCGCTCATACAAATCAATTGTTATTTCTTCGCCTTCATTCAGATTATATTTACACAAATCGCCTTTGTATAATACAAAGGCGATTTTATCATCAATATAAATATTGCTTCTTTTATTTTTTAAATATTCAATCCTGGAAATTATCATATTCTTATAGAATTATATTTCAAATTTACTCATCTTTTTTTGTTTCTGTCTTCTTTTTTGCGGTTTTGGTCTCAACTTCCGAGGGAATACCAAGTAAATTATAATGTTCTCTTACCTGTGCATCAACCTTGGCAAGTATATCCTGATTATCTTTCAGGAATATCTTGGCATTTTCTCTTCCCTGTCCTATCTTATTACCTTCATACGAATACCATGCACCGCTCTTGGCGATTATATCAAGGTCAGCGGCCAAATCCAGGACGTCGCCCTCATAAGAAATTCCTTCTCCGAACATAATGTCAAATTCTGCCTCTTTAAAAGGCGGAGCTACTTTATTCTTTACAATCTTTACCTTGGTACGGTTACCTACAAAATCACCGCCGTTCTTAAGTTGTTCAACTCTTCTTACATCCATTCTGACCGAAGCATAATACTTAAGTGCATTTCCACCTGTTGTAACCTGAGGATTACCATAGATAACGCCAACTTTTTCACGAAGCTGATTAATAAATACAACCGTACAATTTGACTTTGAAATAGCACCGGCAAGCTTTCTAAGGGCCTGGCTCATAAGTCTTGCCTGAAGTCCTACATGGGAATCGCCCATATCACCCTCAAGTTCTGCCTTGGGGGTTAATGCAGCAACAGAATCGACAACAACAATATCCATGGCACCGCTTCTTACCATAGTCTCGGCAATCTCAAGTCCCTGCTCTCCATAATCCGGCTGGTTAATATATAAGTTATCAATGTCAACTCCGATTGCAGCTGCATATGTGGGATCAAGAGCATGCTCCGCATCAATAAAACCTGCAATACCGCCCCTTTTCTGAACTTCTGCAATCATATGAAGTGTTACCGTTGTCTTACCTGATGATTCAGGTCCAAATATCTCAATAACTCTTCCCTTGGGTATTCCTCCAAGTCCGAGTGCTATATCAAGGCTTAAAGACCCTGTAGGAATTGTTTCAACGTTAAGTTTTGACGAAGGGTCTCCGAGTTTCATAACCGCACCCTTACCAAACTGTTTCTCCATCTGCATCATTGCAGCATCAAGCGCTTTAAGCTTTTCTTCTCTTTCCATTTTTTAATCTCCTTCTCCGGCCTTTGGGCAGAACATCTGTTTGCCCGATATATGTAGAGTAAAACATCTGTTCGATTTTGTCAATGGCCAATTAATAATTTATTGATAAAATGATGTTAACATAAAACATGTCCGTTATTTTACTCTTAATCATCCTTTTAACATTCGTTTACCCAACCGGCATAATAATAATAATAATAGTTTCGTTGTTTAATTCCAATGGATTTGTATGACATTATAATGTCATTCTGACAGAACATCAGAAGATGTTATCAAATTATCATAAAATCCTTTAATTATCAATCGAACAACAGCTTAAACATTTTTAATTATTATTATTATAAATTTATAAAAAACCATTAAAAAAGTCGGGGTAACCGACTTTTATAATATACTGCTATAGTATTTTAAAATGCAGTAACGCATCAGTATAAGACACTCCGACACGGCTGTTTCCCGTATCTTTTCACGATTTCCTTTAAGATGAAGTTCCTTTGTCACAACCTCACCCTTAACAGAACATCCTATATATACAAGACCGACCGGTTTTTCCTTGGTCCCACCGTCAGGGCCTGCCAATCCTGTAACCGAAACGGCCACATCCGCACGATTAAAAAACGCTGCTCCTTCAGCCATCTCTCTTGCTGTTTCTTCAGATACTGCACCATATTTATCAAGAGTATGCTTTTTTACACCGAGGATTTTCTGTTTAGCATTATTTGAATATGTAATTTCTCCCGATTTGAACACTTCCGAGACACCCGGTACATTAATAAGTCTTGCGGCAACGAGACCTCCCGTACATGATTCTACTGTTGTAACGGTAAGCTTATTTGCAAGCAAAAGATCAACTACCGATTTTTCAAGAGTTGTCTCTTCATGTGTTGTATATACCGAATCTTCGAGTCGCCTCTTCATCTCCGCAATTATCGGTTTAACCAGTTTCTTTGCCGAAGTTTCATTGTCAGCGTGTGCCGTTATACGCAGATGTACCTCGCAGTTCTTGGCATACGGAGCTACGGTAACAGTTCCCTCCATCTTGATAATATCATCAAGAAGCTCGGCTATCTCACTCTCGCTTCTTCCGCACACCTTTACGACGCGGGAATAAATAACCCCTTCGGAAAGAGTTCTCAGAAAAGGATCAACCTTGTCTTCAAACATTGCTTCGAATTCCTGTGCGGGTCCCGGAAGCAATATCAGCCTTTTGCCGTCTTTCTCCATAATTATTCCGGGTGCGGTGCCGTTATCGTTATCAAGAACAATCGCTCCCTCCGGAATCATAGCCTGCTTAAAATTATTATCGGTCATTTTTCGGCCGCGTTTTTCAAAGTATTTAATAATTCTCTTCTTTGTATTTTCGTCCTGTATTAATTTTTTGCCCAACACCTCTGCGACTGTTTCTTTTGTAATATCATCCTGAGTCGGTCCCATTCCGCCGCTCAGAATAATAATATTGCTTCTCGACAGGGCTGCTTCAACAGCCCCTTTAAGTCTTTCTTCATTATCACCGACAACACTCTGATAATAACAGTTAATCCCCAAGGCGGCTAACTTGTTGCCAAGATAAGCTCCGTTCGTATTAACTATATTTCCGAGAAGAAGCTCCGTTCCTACAAAAATAGCTTCAGCTGTCATTTTATCCTCCAAAATTAAAGTTTTTTATTTTGTTTCTTTTAAAACTGCTCTGTTTTTAATAATGTAATCCGCCAGGGACACAACCGTAAGAGCAATTGATATCCACGCAATAACCGAAATTGCCAATCCCACTTCGGTGAAATTAACTGTTTGTGTCATATCAAACCTGTCATTCAGAATCATGCCGTTCCAGTGCATCTCCCGTCCGGTGCCCCTTAATAAAAGTATTCCGATAATTAATATCATCTGAAATACAGTCTTAATTTTTCCCCACCAGCCGGCAGCAATTACAACGCCTTTGTCAGCTGCAACGGTTCTGAAGCCCATGATAATCAATTCTCTTGCAACAATAATAATTACCATCCATGCAGGCAGATATGTAAGTTCCACAAAACAGATAAGTGCACTGCATACAAGAAGTTTATCCGCAACAGGATCCATAAACTTGCCGAAATTGGTTACAAGATTATATTTTCTGGCAATTTTACCATCCAAAAAATCCGTAAACGAAGCTATGCAGAACAAAGCCAGGGCAACCCAGGCTGATACACCTTCAAACGAATCCGTCATAAGAAAATAAATAAAAAACGGAATCATTATTGCTCTTAATATTGTCAATCGATTTGGTAAATTCATTCCACTATCTCTCCTATAAGATCATATTCATTACTTCCGGTTATTTTGACATTTACAAAGGTTCCGCTGGGAAGATCGTAATCACAATCAATAAATACATAGCCGTCCACATCAGGAGCATCCATATAAGATCTGGCAACCAGCACCCCGTCGTCAAGTCTTCCTTCGATCATGACTTTAAGAACGTTTCCTTTCCTGCTTCTTGCTTTATCAAATGCAATTTCCTGCTGGAGAAGCATACATTCTTCACGTCGATATTCTTTAATTTCATCATCAATCCGGTCGGACATATCAAATGCAATTGTCCCTTCCTCGGGGGAATAAGCGAAAACTCCAAGTCTGTCAAATTCCATATCACTCACGAATCCCATCAGATTTTCAAAGCACTGCTCTGTCTCACCGGGAAAGCCAACAATAAGAGTGGTTCTTATGCAAATATCCGGAATCTCTTTTCGCAGCTTTTCAATAAGTTTTTCAAGATAATCTTTATTGGTTCTTCTTCCCATTCTCTGTAGAATATAATCATCCGCATGTTGAATAGGAATGTCCAAATAATGACATATTTTAGGTTGAACTTTAATTGTTTCAATCAGTTCATCATATATTTCTTCGGGATAGCAATATAACAGCCTGATCCATTCAATACCTTCTATTTCACACAGGTTATTCAAGAGAAGATGAAGAGATTTTTTACCGTATATATCAACCCCGTAAACAGTTGTTTCCTGAGCTACTATAATAATTTCTTTAACGCCAATCTCCGCAAGCTCATTTGCCTCTTTAATCAGCACATCCATCGGAACAGATCTAAATGAACCTCTGATTCCCGGAATTGCGCAATACGTACACTTCTTGTCACACCCTTCGGCTATCTTAAGATATGCATAATGGCCGCCTGTGGAAACAATTCTTTTTTCACCGTATACAAGCCGGTCTTTATCTTCCACAAAAACCGCCTTCTTACCGTTCAAATATGAAGAAACCGCGTCGGCTATTTTATCAAAAGCGGTAGTTCCGACAATAACATCTACTTCCGGAAGTTCCGATTCTATTTCGTCTTTATATCTCTGTGCAAGACAACCTGCACAGACAAGACATTTCAGTTTTCCTGTCTTTTTTAATTCACCGTATGAAATTATCTGATTTATGCTCTCCTGTTTGGAATCACCGATAAAACTGCAGGTATTTATTATAATTATCTCGGCCTCATTCTCATCATCCGTAATCTCGTAACCGTTGCGGGTCATAATTCCCAGCATATATTCACTGTCAACAAGATTCTTATCGCAACCGAGGGAAATAAGCATCAGTTTCATATCATCACCAAAAAACGCGTCTTTTCAGACACGTTTCAAATAATTATTCGTCGCCGCAAATTTTAAGTTTAGAAGTATACAACTCTTCTACTGCAACAGAAAGAGGCTTCTTTCCTTTGCCATTTACCATAGGCTCGTCCCCTGCAATAATCTCTCTGGCTCTCTTGGAAGTAGCCATAACAATTGAGTATCTGCTGTTAACTACAGGACTCTCACCGGGTTCAACCTCACGGTTTACAACATCAAGTATTTCTGTGTAAGACGGATGTAACATCTTTATTCTCCTTTCGCCATACAATTAAGTTCATTTCTTATCTGATTTATAAAACTCTCGTTTCTTGAGGGCGTTCCATGTGCTGCCTCAATAATACCATATGTCTCGGAAACACATTTATCAACTTCATCATTAACAACAATATAGTCGTAATTCTCAATACCCTGCGACTCTTCGGCTGCTCTCTTCATTCGTTTGTCAACAACTTCCGGAGTCTCTGTTCCTCTTCCCACAAGTCTTCTTCGAAGTTCTTCCGCAGAAGGCGGCATAATAAACAAAAGCAGCGAATCGGGGAACAGTTCTTTTATCTTAAGAGCACCCTGTATCTCTATTTCGAGGATAACATCCTTGCCAAGTGCAAGTTGCTCCTCAACATATGATTTGGGTGTCCCATAATAATTGTCGCAATAACTAGCATACTCTATAAAACCGTTTTCGGCAATGGTCTCTTCAAATTTCTCTTTTGAAACAAAGAAATATGATACTCCGTCTTTCTCTCCGTTACGGGGTGCCCTTGTAGTCATCGATACCGACAAGGCAAATCTGTCGTACTTTTCCAAAAGGCCTTTAACTACAGTTCCCTTTCCGGTACCTGCAAATCCGGATATTACAACAAGAATTCCTTTACGCTTCATAGTCATTCTCCTTTTCTCCCTCTGCACGTCTCACAATCGTGTCCGTCATAAGAGCGGATAATACAATCTGACCGTTCTCCATTACAATAACGGATTTGGTCTTTCGTCCCTGCGTCCCGTCAATAACAGTACCGTTTTCTTTGGCTTTCTGAACCATCCTCTTTATAGGTGCCGCGTCCGGACTGACTATGGAAATAATTTTTTCCGAATTAACCACATTTCCAAATCCGATATGAATCAATCTGCCCATCTTACCTCATTTCTGAGCATCACAAAACTATTATTCGATGTTCTGAATCTGTTCTCTGATTTTCTCTATCTCGGTTTTAAGAAGAATACCCCTCTCCGAAACAGACAAATCATTGGCCTTTGATAAAATAGTATTGGACTCACGATTCATTTCCTGCGCAATAAAATCAAGTTTGCGTCCGATACCGCCGCCGGAAATAATAGCATCCTTGGCAGCCTTAATATGGCTCTTAAGTCTCACTATTTCCTCATCAACACAAATTTTATCCGCATATATAACCACTTCCGTATGGAGTCTGGCTTCATCAACCTTTGAGTCATCAATAAGCTCGCTTACCTTGGCTCTGAGTTTTTCTTTATATTCTTCAATAATCTGAGGAGATCTTTCCTCAATAAAAGCTACATGAGTAAGAAGTACATCAAGTTTATCGCAAAGATCCTTCTTAAGGTTCTCTCCTTCTTTAATCCTTGTATCCACAAACCCTTCACAGGCACCGCGAAGAGCCTTTTCAAGCACCTTCCAGATACCTTCTTCATCAATCTCGGTTTCTTCCATCTGAAATACTTCCGGATACCTTGAGAGAGTGGAAACCCGAACATCATTATCCAGTCCGAAGTCTTCCGACATTTCCTTAAGATATTTAAAATATGTAGCTGCCACATCCTTATTATATTTAACAACCACATCAGAATCACCGAGTTCTTCATAAGTGATATAAATATCAACCTTTCCTCTCTCGGCATATTCCTTTAAAACC
Organism: Lachnospiraceae bacterium; assembly: GCA_045639745.1. Classification (GTDB taxonomy): domain Bacteria; phylum Bacillota; class Clostridia; order Lachnospirales; family Lachnospiraceae; genus NK4A136. The sequence continues at coordinate 37,321 of JAZUDQ010000048.1, forward strand.
GACCTTATTGAAGATTCAAAATAATTGAGTTTCTTCGGCATCTTCATGCTTACATCAAGATATCTGTGATTAACAGCCTTCATTTCCACAAGAACTCTCTTGTTATCTTCTTCTATCTCACATCGGCCAAAGCCTGTCATACTTTTAATCATTAGGTTGCCTCCAAAATTTCATGCATTCCTAATTATAACTTTAAACCCATATTCAGTCAATTATAACTCGTAATCCATACATACTCTCGATGCCGTATACGGTCTGACTTTGTTATCGGCCACCTCAACATGAAGCGGATTAACCGAATATCCCTTTAAGAATTCTTCATTTTCAAAAAGCGAATCAAGCATAAGATCGCAGTTCGACGATTCCAACGGGTTTACATTAACGGTTATTTCCTTAAGGCCGGGAATCTTACCCTTAAGGCCTTCAAGACCCGCTTTTATACCATTCTTTATTTCATCCTTCTGCTGCTTCGAATACTCCTCTTTCAGAGTCCACAAAATTACATGCTTAACCATTTTATTCCTCTTTTCTGTAGATAAAATTATGACAACATATTTCTTCATAGTTTATTATACCGAATATCACTTCAAAGTATATAAAAAATTGTATCGGTTCTTTTATAACCATATACATTGAACCGATACAACTTCTTACTATTTTGTTGTAGATTTATTATCTCGGCTCTTTTTCCGCATACGCGTCTCTTTCCGAGGTATCTGTTTCTTCTACAAAAACACTGTTATCATTTTTATCCCATTTAATTGAATAACCGCTTTCATAATCAAGGTAAACTATACCGGTCTGCGCATATTCCCTTATCAGAATCGGCGCATATTCACATGATGAAGTAATAAGCGCACCGTAATTATAATATACATCTTCAACCATAATATAAGGAATTTCAATAAGAGGTGCGGTTCCGTTTGAATAGTTATACTGAATATCATAAAGAGTCTCTGCCGAAATAAGTGTATCCTCCGACACGTCTGTATTTTCCTCATCCTCTGATAATCGGATTACTTCGGTTGTCATATCGTTTTTATTTATACTGACTGCATATTCACCGTAATATACCACCAAAGCGTTTTCCACGTCATCCGCGCTATCGGGGACTGTATACAGAATACCGTCTCTTTCAAAATCGCCAAGAGCTATTATAGCCGAAATATTCTCGGCATATTGCGTTGCCTCCGGGAAAATTGCGTTCTCGTTCCCGCCGATTACCTCATCAAGATATTCATGCATGGAAATATTAAGATTTTGCAATTCCGTTAATGCGTTTTCATTTTCCGAATTATCTTCTTCAATATAATTTACCGCATTTTCTTTTTCGTCACTGTTTTCCTTAGCCTTTTCATTTCTGCCGCTTTTCCCGGCACAGCCGCAGATGATAGCGGCGGTTGCAACGGAGGTAAGCATAACAACATATAATCTTTTCATATAAAAATCACTCCTCTCTTTATTAAAAAAATAGATACTAATGAGTCGCGAATCATTATTTATGCGAGATTATAACATTTGTCATGACATTTTCCATTCCTGCGTAAAATACAAAAAGCTCTCGCAAAGCAGTCTTTTTTTACTTTGCAAGAGCTTGTACCCCTTCTATAAATATATGTTAATCTTTCTCTTTTTTATCTGAATTCGACGTTAACATCGCCGCATCCGCATTCTACCGATATATATGTGCCGTCTCCGGATCTTGATAATTCACTTCCGAGTTCCGATACGGATGAATCACCGACCGACACCTCACCGCAACCGGCTTCAACACTGTAACTGTAATCGCTCTCTTCACCCGGAAGTTGTAAAAATGCATCACCGCAACCAAGTTCTGCTTCAAATTTATCACCGATATTTGTGCAATATACTTTCATATCTCCACAGCCGCATTCAATATTTACACTTCCCGAATTAAGATCTGTCATGTATAAATCTCCCACGCCAAGCTCAATTTCAACATCTTTTGCATAAAAATCGACACTTTCGGCCTTTAAATCTCCAACGCCGATTACGATTTCCATCTCCTGCAGTTCTGTCTTTTCCGGGATATAAATTGTCAAAACCGATTCGACATAATTGAATAATGTGTCATCTTCCTGAAGGAACTGCAATACCCCGTTCTCATATTTCACTCTGAAATCCCCGGGAAGATTCTCTCCCTCATATTCAATATAATCATTGTCGGCGTTCAGAATGATAATATCCGAAACACCCATTTCGACATAAACAGAATTAATATCGTCAATATCTATATCCTCTTCTCCGTTCTTTATTCTTGTACGTTCTACATCCATATAATCATTCGATACACCGATTGGATTGGAAAATCCGAATGAATATCCGTTTATTCCCGGAATACGAATACTGAAATGATATCCGAAAAGTGAGATGTCCGAAATTGTATCGGCTACTACGTTATATATCTGTGAAAATCCGCCCTTAAGTCCGCATCCTACTACGGTACCGATTCCCAGTAAAAAAATAATAAGAGATGTTATAAGGCATACTTTAGTAAACTTTTTCATTCTTTCAGCCCTCCTTCTTATTAAATAATTTGTTCCAAATTTTCTTGACCAATTTGCAAATCAAAGGTATCAGCTGCACAATTGCCCAAATTATAGCAACACCGAGCCACAATCCGAAGATACCGATTGCCAGCAGAATCAATGAAACTCCAATCATTACCGCACCTCCGAGAGGTCCTGCGGGAATCATAATAATTCCTGTTGCAAAACACACCGCAGCCGCTATCATTATTCCGAGAAATCCGGCCGCAATACCCAATCCGGCTCCGATGACTCCCATAATTACTCCGAAAATGCCTCCGAGTATTCCTAGCCAAACCGGAGATGATAAAATTAATAAAATAATAATAATAGCAATTTCAGCACTTCTGTCACCGGAGTTCTTCTTATTATTGTTTTCCCTGTTATTACTCTGTCCGTTGTAAGCATTATTATTGTTATTGTTGTTTACAATGTTTCCGGCAACTTCGTATTTATTGTCAGCACCGCTTTCATAACCGTTTTCCGTAAAATATCCGCTAAATGAACCGTTTACACCATCATGAATATTACGTGATACCCTTTCAGGACTGTCGAACTCATTTTCTATCAGATCTTCCTCCGAGCAGCTGGCTTCATCAAAATATCCGTTATAATAATCAAGTGCTTCGTTCATCTCGTCCTCGGGCAAATCCGAAAGCAGTTCTTTTAAACGATTCATAAATTCTGCTCTTGTCATCCTTTGCTTCCTCCATTAAATATTTGAGTTATTTTCCTTGAATAAACAGTCCATTCCGACACATACAAATTCAATTGAATCAGCCCTTTTTCAGTAATTTTGTAATAACGTCTGTTCCTACCGTCAAATTGAACATCATATGTTTCAAGACATTCGTCTTTCATTAATCGTCTAAGCACCGGATAAAGTGTGGATTCGGATAATTCAATTACTCCTCTGACATCTGATGTAATCTTATATCCATACGTTCCATCTTTTTCACGGGCCACAATTGCCAGAACTATTGCATCAAGCAAAGCTGCACCGGTATTAAAAATCATAATAATACTCCTTTCCCTGTAATATTTATTTTTATACAATATTATATGGCATATAATATCAAAACATAATGATACTATATGACGTATAATATTATTTGTCAATATATATACGCTAAATTTTTTTTTCTTTTTTCCAGTCGTGAAGCACTTTAAGAACAGCTGCTAAAAGAAATGCAGTCATAAAGACCCAGCTCACGGGTTCCGTAAAGATTACACCGTTATATCCGTAGCGCGGAATAAGAGCGGCAGCAAACACTATTTTAATTGCCATTTCAAGAAAACTTGTAAAGAGCGGCATCATTTTATGTCCGAGCCCCTGTAATGAACATCTGAAAATAAAGAGCGGCCCCAAAACATATGCAAATAAAGATCCAAATATCAGATACCTGTATCCGGGATTAAGAATACTCTCACTGTTATTACTTGCAACCCATGCCACAAGGGACCTGCCAAATACCAAACAAACTGCCAGAAGTACCGTATTAATCAGTGTATCAATAATCAATGCGGATTTAATTCCTTTTCTGATTCTTTCGTATTTTCCGGCTCCGAGATTCTGACTTGCATATGTAGTCATCGCAAATCCTATTGTATAAATCATTATCATCATTAAATCAAACACACGCCTTGCTGCGGTATGAGCCTTAACATACACGGTTCCCAAATCGTTAATGGATTTCTGAATAATTATCGAACCGATATTTACGATACATCCCATAAATCCCATCGCCAATCCCGACATTATAAGTTGACCGTACATATGTGGTGAAATACGCCAATCACTTTTGTGAGGCAATACTTCTTTTATTCTTTTCAACATACAAATAAGACAGCTCAGCGCTGCAATTCCCTGGGAAATCACAGTAGCTGCGGCCGCGCCTCTAATTGACATATCAAAACCTAAAATAAAGAGAAAATCAAGACCAATATTCAGAAAGACCGAAATCATAAGACATATTAACGGTACAACACTGTCCCCGACCGCTCTTAAAATATTGGCTGCGCAATTATATATTGAACAGAAAACAATACCCAAAATAATTATTCTGACATATTCAGTCGCATAATTCATAAGTTCTTGCGGAGTATCCAACATAACCAACATTTTTTCAATATATATCAGACCGAATACAGTAATAGAAATGCCGGATACGGCTGTTAACACAGCTGTCCCGGCAATATTTTTTCTGACTTCATCTTTCTTGTCGGCTCCGAAACTTCTGGCAATTAATATTGCAAATCCCTGTGTAAGCCCGCTGATAAAACCGATTAAAGTGTTGGACAATATTGCGGTTGCACCTACCGCAGCCATTGCATCGGTATCAACATACGAGCTGACTATCTTTGTATCTGTCATATTATACAGTTGCTGAAGAACATTTCCCAGCATCAACGGTATGGCAAATGAAATAATCACCTTTGAAGGTGAGCCTTCTGTAAGATTCTTCATAATGTTATCGTTAATTAATAAATACTTCTTTAAACTCTGTATATCCCAGTTCCGAAAGTTGTTCCTTTTGGAATTTTTTATTCTTGTTCATTCTAACAACAAGAACCGTATTTCCGTCAGCTCTCAGTTGTTTTGCTTCGTTAAGCACATTTGAAAAGGCTTCTCCCTTAACGCCTTTGTCCACAAGAATTGCTATTCTGCTGCCTTCTTCCGGTATCTTAAAGCCTTTGTCCAACAGAATAGTAATAATACGTTCAAATCCAATGGAAAAACCGCAGGCAGGAGTCTCCTGACCGGTAAATTTTCCGATCATCTTATCATATCTTCCGCCACCGCCGCAGGAAGAATTAAATTCCTTAAGTTCAATTTCAAAAATTGTACCGGTGTAATAACTCATTCCTCTAACCAGAGTCGGATCGAAAATCAAATTAAAATCAGCCACTTTTGCACTGTTAACGGCATCACATATTTCCGAAAGATTTTCCTTACACTCGACAGGAAGTGTATCGCCAAGAACACCTGCAAGATATTCTATTCCGTCAGATTCATTTTCAAGCTGTCTGAATATATCAAGATATTTATCGATGACCGCTTCATCAAAACCATCATCAACAAGACACTGTCTGACACCGTCAAGGCCTATTTTATCCATCTTGTCTATAGAGATAAATACATTATCAAAATCCTTTTCTTCAAATCCGGCGTAAACAGCCATACTCTTAAGAATACGTCTGTCATTGATTCTTATATTAAAATTATGAAAATCAAGTTTACCGATAACCTCTGTAGTAGCCAAAATAAGTTCAATCTCGGCAAGATTGGTGGGTTCTCCCAATATATCTATGTCGCACTGCATAAATTGACGAAAACGTCCTTTCTGAGGTTGTTCCGCACGCCACACATTTCCCATCTGCAGTGCCTTAAAAGGAGTCGGCAGGACATTGGAATTATTGGAATAAAATCTGCACAGAGGCACTGTCAAATCGTAACGTAAGCCATTATCCACAAGATCATTTTCACATTCAGCGTCCTTAATACGAAGCTTATCTCCTCTTTTCATAATCTTAAAGATAAGTTTCTCATTTTCACCGCCTTGCTTGTTGGAAAGATTCTCTATATTCTCAACTCCCGGGGTATCTATCTGAGTAAATCCGTACGCACCGTATGTTGATTTAATAAGGTCCATAACATAATTACGAATTCTCATTTCCTCAGGCAATACGTCCTTCATTCCTTTAACCGGTTTCTTTACAAGTGTCATATATACATCTCCATTCTAAAAAAAACTAACAACCATAATGCATTATACCCAAAAGAAGCACTGTATTCCATAGCATTTTCACAATTTTTTGATTCTGACCTGTTTTTATTGTAAAATACTAAAGAGCAAATCACTTTTTGTCGATATAAAAATAAGTATATATATTACGCGACAATAATAGAAAAGGAGGTCTGTTATGTCTAATATAAATATTTCCGAACTTCTGGGCACAGTTAATGACAATAGCACTTCTGCATTATTTTCAAGTCTTTCAAACAATTCATCGATTAAAGGGGGTCCTTCCGGCATTTTCAGTGAAATCAATTTCACCGATTACGCTTCAATTAAAAACGGCAGTTATCGCAATGTAGTAAAGAAATATTATTCCGAAGACCATATTTCCGAAAAAAGTGATATTGATTCCTATGAAAAGATGCAGTCTAAGACAGCGGACAAATCTGCTTCACTCGCATCCGATATTAATGATTTAATGGATTCTGATTTTACGGATGAAAATAAAGAAGACCTTATTAAGAATATAAAAGACGTCACAGAGTCGTACAATAATGTTCTTAAAGATGCTTCATCTTCCGACTCAAAAAGTGTTCGTCAACAGGCCGAATGGATGTCTAATATGGTAAAGGGTTATTCAAAATCCCTTGAAAAAATCGGTATTACCGTTGCATCCGACGGTTCGCTTTCCGTAGATAACGATAAAATTACAAAAGCTGCTTCTGCAGACCTGGACAATCTGTTCGGAAAGAATGTACAAAATCTTTCCAATAAGATTCTGTACAAAACAGAACAGATTTATTCTCTTGCCAAAACCTACGGAACAAGTGCTACCGCATATACATCAAACGGTTCTTATAAAAGAAATTATTCCGCATCCAATATTAATCTGACTACTTAATCAGTTTTTGCAACTGATTGCATATTATCTTAAATATCAAACCAAGAATTACAGTTCCGGCACATACACACACAATGTATATTCCGAAATTGTAATGATGCGGTTTGATAATAACCATTTTGTTTCTGGGATTATAAAGTATAAATCCGAATACACGAATAGCTATCAGATTCATCAAATAGGTTTCCAAAGATACCTTACCGAAAAATCTCGTAACAGGGTTAATCGTCCTGAATTTCATCATAATCATAAATATAAAAATCACAAAGAAACCAATCTCGGGAAATTGTGCGACAAAACATATAAATTTATCTAATATATGAGGTCCCTGATTCTCATAATTCCACTCTGACCAGTATTGAAACTTTCCTTGTGCCCATACCGATAACATATGTGAAGCAATTGCCAAAAGCAATGCAATAACCACTTTAACCCCATATTTTTTCTGAAGGAACGGAACTATTTTTTCTTCTTTATCAGCCACTATCAGTCCAACAAGGAATGCAATTGCCGAATTCACCCACCATTCACCGGACATAAGAAGAACTTTCTCTTTCATCCACCAGTTTTCATTTACGCTTTCACCGTTAAACCACCATGCTCCGTCCTTGGCCCACCACGCAAAATGACCGTTAACACAGAACACCGCTCCGAGAAATACAATCACCAGAAACATGATAAAAAACCGGCCGTTCCTGTCGGATTTACAGTCATCCTTTCTGAAAAGTAAATAAAATGCCAAATAAAGAATAAACAAAATTACCGGATACCATGCATATTCATTCATCATTGTAAGTCCGAGAAGTCCTGTTATTATCTGCATAATCGGCATTTTTTCCTTACAGATAAAAAATCTGTAAATAAAATACACCAGAGCACTTACATAATACGGTATTAATATTACAGGTAATCTTTTCTTCAAAAAGCCTTTCATATAATCTGATTTCTGATTAAGATTCTTAATCAGACCGTAACCTGAGCAAAAAAAGAATATTGAAACACAATAATAACCGGCATTCAGAAAAATGCCGAGTTCGTGTGCATTTTGAAAAGCCTGTTCCTGAGATATATGATGCAAAATGACGCCTATTGCAGCGAAGCCCCGTAAAGATTTTGTAGCATCAAGACTCATAAAATCTTTATGAAATGTTCTCGTTTTAGCCAAACGGCCGCCCCAAATAAACAAACCTATAAGAATAATATAAACAATCCACGATACTATTTTTATTGAATTCATGTTACACCCCACATGCCACATTTTCTTCATCATAATATTACAAATCACATAAATATATAATTTACACACTCTAACATCATAATACGCATTATATATTTTGTTAACAAAAAAATGGCCATATTTCTATGACCATTTTTTATGTAAAATTTCTAATCGTCTGCTAATTAATCAACAATATACTCACTAAGCAATACTAATAATATTTCTCCGACATATTCATCGCCTTCCGGAGTGTCTGTTGCATAGTCTCTAGGCAAATCAATTGTTATATATTGATCATCACCCCAAGTATCTACATAATGCATCAAAACTGTAGTACCGTAATAATCACTATCAAAAGCCTCATCATGATATGAATAGTAAACAATTACAGGCATTTCACCATTGAATTCAAAATCCTCAAGGCTGTAAGAAACTACTTCAACATCTGTATAGTAATCTGTATCATATGTTCCATAATAAAGTTCCTCAAGCAAGCCGGCATAAGAAGTAATATCTATAAGATTATAGTCGTCATCTTCCAAATCGAAATATTCTCCCCAAGTTTCATCATAGTACCACACCTCAAAATTGTCAGGAAGATGGAAAGTTGCAATTATCACAGACTCATCCCAATAATCTGCCAAATAAAGTTCTCCGGAAGCCTCATCGTAGTACATCGAATCAGATGAATCAGGATCTACGGGATCAACAGGATCAACGGGATCAACAGGATCAACAGGATCAACAGGATCAACAGGATCTACGGGATCAACCTGAGATCCCCACCTAAGTTCATTATATTCATCTTCAGATATAGCATCATCAGCAACATCTTCCATATCTACTTCTGTATTGTTTACATCACTCATTGAGAAATGTAACTCGAATCCGTCTATCTTGACATCTGATGCACCCAATTCGTCTTCGAGATCAATATCAAGATCTTCACATAATCCTTCCAAATCAACATCCTGAAGAACTACATCTGCTGCCATAGCATATCCGTTCTTTTTTGATACATACAAAGTAATATCAAAGTTAAAGTATTCGAATACATCTTCGGCAGATACGTCAAGACTATCTTCCATTTCTTCGATAAAATCATCAGAACCGGTTGCTGAAGCAACAGCATCAATAAAGTTTGCCAAATCCTCACCACCAAGTGTAAGTGAAAGAACATAACAATCCTCACCGTCAACTTTTTCTGTCTTTTTTGCTATCTCGGCTTTTTCCCAGATGTCCTTTGCTGCATCCTTAATATCAGAAATCATATCCTCGTCAAGGCCTATAGCACTGTCATCAGTTTCAGAGCATACCCAAACATCTTCATCTTCATAGTAAATGTATGCTAATCCTTCACCCATATCAGCATATTCTTCGATTTCCTGCTCTTCATCTTCTGCGATGAAGGGAATGTTAAGTTTAACTGTACCGCTTGCGTACATTAATCCATCATCTCCGTCAAGACCTGTACCCATGATATTAAGATCGGCTCCTACAGAAACTTCTGACTTCTCACCGTCTATTTTACCGGAAAGACCTGCCTCAAAAGAAACCGCATATGTTGCTGATTCAACTTCAGCTTCATACATCTTATCTACTACATCTTCAACCTTCGGTGTTCCGCATCCGCTGAGGAGTGCAACCGAAAGCCCTGCGCCGGCCATAAGCACGCCAACTTTTTTCATACTTTTTTCCTCCATTAAATTAAATTACAATTCTACATACCCATTTTAAGTAGACAGATTTCATATTATCACACAATTATGATAAAACAATATAAAAATGACCATATTTCTATGGCCATTTTTATATTTTAATATGTATTTTGCTAAATAATCTTTAATAAACGTACAGGTAAAGCATTTCCGAAAGTATATCCGACATATACGCATCTCCGGCCTCATCATCCGTTACATATGAAGGCAACTGTATAAACACTGCATCATCCACCCCACATGCATCTGTATAAGGTAAAAATACAAATGTTTCATGATCCGTTCCATATGTAAAATAAGAATAATCAAAATACGTATACATTATATATGCCTGATCGCAAACGCAGTGTGTATCTTCCAAAGGATATATTGTCGCAGAAAAATTAGTATAATATGATTCGTCCGGAACAGTTCCTTCAAATATGTAATCAAGTAAAGGTTCGGGCGAATAATTGTATATATCTATGTATTCTCCGTTATTGTCCTCAAGTACACATCCGGAACCGTCTTCGCAGTTATAATACATCTCAAAGCCATCCGGAACATAGAGTTCATACAAAATATCATCCGGATAATAGTATTCTCCCACATATATAATTCCTTCATCTTCATCATAAAAATCATCAGGATGGCTCGAGCCGGTTACCGGAGCAGGATCAGGATCGGGCTCAGGCTCGGGGTCGGGCTCGGGGTCGGGCTCGGGCTCGGGATCGGGATCGGGGTCAACTATCATTCCCGAGAGATAGTCATCATAAGATTGCGCATCATCTGCTATATCGTCATCAATTTTGACCTTTGTCTGATTTACATCATATAAAGTTACATGTATTTCAAACGCATCTACCGAAAGATTCTTTATGTTTAAATCATCCAAATCAATATCAAGTTCGTTCATCATATCATCAATATCCACTTCCTCAAGAACGATATCGGCAGCCATAAAATAACCGTTTTCCTTAGAGGCATACGCCGTAACATCAAAAGTCAAAAAGTCAAAAATATCAGCGATATCCGCACCTGTTTCGTCCTCTATGCTTTCCTTGGCATCTTCCCATTCATCCTTGATTCCTGCTTTCTTTGCCGCAGAATCCATAATTCCGATAAATTCGGATCCGCTCACCTGAACTGTTAAAATATAGCAATCTTCATCTCCGATTTTTTCTTTTTCTTTACTTACTTCGGCATCCTTCCAAATATCCCTGGTAGCACCGACAATTGCATTAATCATTTCCGGGTCAAAAGAAAAATCGCCTTCATCGGCATCCATATAATACCAGTCATCTTTTCCTTCGCAGAAATAAATCAATTTCTCATCCCCGTCATAATAAGCTTCGATATCCTGTTTGCCGTCCGAGAAATTCGGAATTTCTGTTTTTACACTTCCTTCAATATAAATTACAGGATTTTTACCCGATATACCGGCGGCATCAATTCCAAGATCGGTAGACAAACTGATATTTATCTTATCACCTTCGTATTTAGCCGAAACCCCCGCATCCATAAGAAAATCAATAGCCGCAGATTCAATGTCGGTTTCGTACATTTTATCCACAATCTCCTCCGGCTTAGGCGTTCCGCATTTACTCAACAAAGCCATCGCCATACCGGCACACAATGCTACACTTCCAAGTTTCATAATTAAGTCCCCTTTCTCTGATATATTTTATGTCAATTATAACACATTCTGTCCGTTCTTCACACACGTTATGATTTACAGCAGTATAAATCTATGGTATAAATTTACATAAGTTGACAAGAATATAAGAAATGTGAGTATAAAATGGCAGACACTGGAGAAATAGATTTAATTACAATCAAATCCGAAATCGAAGAACCCGATATTTCACCCGAAAAGGCGCCCGACAAATCCGTTTTCCGTAAAATATTAAAATTTTGCGGCAGATTTTTTATTTGGCTTATCTCAACCCTAATTGTGTTGGTTGCGGGATTGTACATTATGCTTATGTACATAAATAAAGGTCCTTCCCCATACATACGTAATCTGTTTGTTGCGTCCGTGATGGAATCAAGTGCCGGCGGGGTTCTTTCTCAGATGTTTCTTTCAGATGAAGAAATTCTGAAAATAATGGAAAGCAACCAAACCGTCAGTTGCAACGAGATTACAGATACAACTCTTATCAACATAGTTCGAACCGGTGATTCCGATGAAGAAATAGTTCTCTCGGATGACCCCATAGTCGCAGACCCCGATGGTGACGGTATAGAAGTCTACGATGTTCACGGTACTACATACAAAGGAAAAATGATGGTTGTTCTCGATCCGTCAAGAGTTTTTGTCGGTGTGACCGACCAATTTACCATTGACGGCGGCGGAACAACGCTTATGGGACTTGTTGAGAAATACAACGGTGTTGCGGGTATTAACGGTGGAAAATACGAAGACGAAATGGGGCTTGGTATAGGCGGCATGCCCGAAGGAATCGTTATAAGCGGAGGCGAGCTTCTCATGGGTGATCTTAACGAATCCTATGGTGTGTATGGTTTTACTTATGATGATGTTCTTGTTGTAGGTACTATGACTGCTCAACAGGCACTTGACATGGGAGTCAGAGACGCGGTAACTTTCGGTCCGGCACTTATCGTCAATGGCAATTCAGTCGGTTTCACAGGATACGGAAGCGGACTTAATCCAAGAACAGCAATCGGTCAACGTGCAGACGGTGCGGTTCTGCTCCTTGTTATAGAAGGAAGACAAGCCAATTCCGTAGGTGCAACTTATGCCGATCTTATAGATATTATGCTCGAATACGGTGCTGTAAATGCCGCCAATCTGGATGGCGGCATGAGTTCTTCCATGGTTCTTAACGGGGAAGAAATAATTACCAATTCACAGGTGCGTTCGTCAAGACGAATGCCCACAGCTTTTATTGTAGGACCACTGACGCAAGATGAATGACAAAGAACAATTATCCGAACAATTTACAGGTTTGATTTCAATGGATATAGATCTTGATGACGGCTGGGCGGATGATGTTCCGCTTGTGTATCCCGAGAACAGTTGGAAGCCGGACGATAACGAACTTACCATTGTTGAGATAGAACCTAAAAATTCCAAAAAGAAAAAAAAGAAGAAAAAGCAAAACGAAAACCTTGAAGAGCTTATCGAGCGCGAAACTACACTTGAGAGAAAGAGAACAATTAAGCCTTTTCGGATGTTTATGATATGTTGGCTCGGCTTACTTTCTATTGTAATTGCTGTTGCTTTGGGCTTGTTTTACGACTTTCTTGAAGATTACGAAAATTCATATCAGGCTTCGCGTCCATATCATTCCATGGATGAACTGATGACATATTTTGACACAAATAACCTTGATGTTATTTGTAACATGATGACATCTCAGCCTGTAATAAATGAATACGAATCAATAATTAATGTTAAAAATTATATTTCTTCTCTTATAGAAGGAAAGCAAATTGAATACAAAGAAGCCTCCAATTTTTCTAACGAGAATCCGCATTATGTAATTACTGCCGATGGATATGTTATTGCTGATGTGGTTCTAAGAAAGAATCCTGAGGTCACTCTTTCACACAATTTCCCCACTTGGTATATCTCTTCATTTGACTTTTATACCGAACCGCCATATTCCGTACGAATAGAATATCCGGAGAATTATACTCCCTATATTAACGGAATTATACTAAATGACGAATATGTATATGAAGATAATATTGTTCTCGAGGAAGCGGAAATATTCGGAGATTATGCAGCGCTTCCGACAATGCGCAAAGCATATATTACCGGTTTCTATGAGCAGCCTGCACTCAGTGCAATAAGCTGTTTCGGAACGGAATGCTCTGTAGTTTTTTCCGATGAGAAAAACATATACGAAATTCCGTTTGTAGAATCGGAGGAAGCTTATGATGTTCAACAATTTGCTGCTGAGGCCGTAGCACAATATGCGATGTACACCTCTAATGATACCGCAGCAGACGCGCTCGATGACTATTTTGTCCCGGATTCGGAAATTCTGAATCTTATTAAAATGAACACTTCAAGAGAATGGTTTACGGGCCACAGCGGTGCATATACCGACAACGCAACAGTTACGCAATTTACAATGTTTACCCCCGAAGCGGCTCACTGCGTTATAGATCTCGAACAACATATGATTGTATACGGTCAGGACACAATCATACCCGTTCACGGCGATTTCTATCTTGTAAAAACGCAGGACGGCTGGAAAGTCTGTATGGTAATGTATTAAAAAAAACTCTGCCGCGGCAGAGTTTTTTTTATTAATAGATATTCTTTAGTTCAACATCATCATAATTTTGTTTGTTCTTGCTACAAATCGGCTCATTGCTTCCGGTTCCAGCGGTGCATTTTGAATCAAAGCAAGGTCATACAGCTGCTCACAAAGGAGCTGAACATTTTCTCCTTCTTTTTCTTCAAAAATCTTCTGAACCAATTTATTATTAGCATTCAATATAAGTGTCTGTCCCTCTTTTCCGAAGGCTCCCATATCCATGCCCGGTACGGAATACATCCTCATCATATCCTGCATTCTACGACTCTCTTCGCTTATCGTAATCATTGAAGAAATATCTTTATTTTTAAGTTTTTCAACTTTAACCGTAAGGTTATCCTTCTTTATTGCCTTCTTAAATATCTTTTCAAGTTCTTTTGTTTCGGCATCAAGTTCCTCTTGAACTTTCTTACTGTTTTTAACCTTAAAGTCTTCTGTAAGATTAGCATCGATTCTCATGAATTTAATGCCTTCATTTTTTGCCTCAAGCTGTTGTACAAACGGCTGATCTATATTATCAGTTAACATTACGGCCGTCTTCTTGGCTTTTCTGAACATATTAATGTACTGGCTCTGCTGAATCTCATCAGTAACATAATAAATCGTCTTATCTTTCTTTTCTTCCGAAGTATCTTCCTCCTCGGGCTCGACAACTTCAGCTTCAACTTTATTACCCTCGGCATCTACCGCATTTTCTTCTTCCGTGTCTATCGGTTTAACCTCAAGACACTCCGGAAGTGTCATGTAATTACCGTCAAAATCCTTAAACATAATATAATCCGTCATCTTTTCGCAGAATTTATCATCCTTAAGGCAACCGTATTTGATAAAAGGATTAATGTCATCCCAGTATTTAACATATTCATCCCTTTCGGTCTTACAAAGTCCCGAAAGTTTATCCGCAACTTTTTTAGTAATATAATCGGAAATTTTCTTAACAAAACCGTCATTCTGAAGTGCCGATCTCGATACATTAAGCGGAAGATCCGGGCAATCTATTACACCTTTAAGAAGCATCAAAAACTCAGGAATAACTTCCTTTATGTTGTCCGCAATAAAGACCTGGTTATTATATAACTTAATAACGCCCTCTATTGATTCATATTCCATATTAATCTTAGGGAAATAAAGAATTCCCTTAAGGTTGAAAGGATAATCCATGTTCAGATGAATCCAAAACAAAGGTTCCTTATAATCCTTAAACACTTTTCTGTAGAATTCAAGATATTCTTCTCTCGTGCACTCATTAGGATGTTTAGCCCACAGAGGGGTTGTATCATTAAGTGCAACCGGTCTCTTTTTGATTTTGAGTTTCTTCTCTTTTTCTTTTCCGTCCTCAGATTTCTCAGGCTCTATTGTTTCTATTACTGTATCCGAATCAAGTTTCTCCGACTCGTTAATAGTCTCTGTAAGTTCTTCACCATCTTTTGTAAGATAAATCTCAGAAGGCATAAAAGAACAATATTTTTTCAGGACTTCTTCCGCTTCATATTTGTTGGCGAATTTAAGGCACTCCTCTGTAACATGAAGTGTTATCTCGGTTCCCACATCCTTTTTGTCGGAATCGCTCATTGCATAATCCGTGCCGCCATCGCATGTCCAATGAACAGCTTTGGCCCCTTCTTTATATGAAAGGGTTTCTATTTCAACCTTGTCGGCAACCATGAAAGCCGAATAGAATCCGAGTCCGAAATGACCTATAATCTGATCGTTATTGGCTTTATCTTTATATTTTTCAATAAAATCGGTAGCTCCCGAAAAAGCAATCTGATTAATATATTCTTCTACTTCATCTTCGGTCATACCAAGACCGTTATCGATAAATTTAATAAATTTCTTCTCAGGACTGACGATTACGCTTATTTTTCCCTTAAAATCATTGGGAAGAGTATATTCTCCCATCATATCAAGTTTCTTCAACTTGGTAATTGCATCACATCCGTTACTTACAAGTTCTCTAAAAAAAATGTCATGGTCAGAATATAACCACTTTTTGATAATAGGAAAAATATTATCACTGTTAATAGATAAACTGCCTTTCTTCTCAGCCATTTTTTTCACAACCTTTCAATTATTTTACATTATTATTGTATTTCCCAACCCGATATTCAGTATAAAACCGGGCAAATAATAAGTCAAGAAAAAATTAGCACTCATTCAAAATGAGTGCTAATAAAACGGGCGATTATTACTGCTGAAAATATTTATCGTAAATATCAAAAAATCCCATAGTACCGTTTATCACGTCAGCATTGTAATCAATATCCTCCCACAGATCTTCGTTAAGGTAGCTTTCCTTATCTGCCGCAAACGATTGATATTCAGCCTCAAAAAGTTGTTGTTGTCTTTCTCTGAGGATTTCCTGCTTGGTAACATCTGTTTTTTCAATGTCATTTGAACATTCACAATAAAAAATATAATAACATGTTCCGTCTGTCACAACATTACTGTATGTCCCTTCGGAAAGAGAAAAAACAACATCTTCAATATTCTCCTGAAGTTCTCCTTTTCTGTAATAATAACTGTCATTACAATCGGAGAAATCCGTAAGCAGCAGATTGCAAAAGTCTGCACCTTCATCCAGTTGTGCATGCATCTCGTCAGCGTCATCGAGATTCGAAAACACCATTCTCTTTACGATAACCGTACGAGCTTCATCATCACTGATTTCCGAATTAACAGAGGGAATAATACTGTTATATGTTTTCTCGGCAAGAGCATACTGCATATACATATTCACAAGAAGTTCCTGTGAAATATCATCCATTGCAGCTCTTTCAGGCTCGCTCAGGCTGTCATAATATTCCTTTGCGGCATTTTTTGCTCTTTCGATTTCTTCATCCGAAAGAGAAATCCCCATATTTTCCGCCATAAGCTGCATTATTTTAATCTTCATCAGTCGTCCGAGAACTATATCTTTTATGTTTTCTCCCAACGTCACTCCGTTCTGACTGGTTGACCATATTTCTTCGCCAAAAAGCGCTGAATACTGGTTTTTTATGTTAGCGAGGTAACATAATGCCTCACCGGAATAACATGATATGTCACCTATTCTGAATATTTCGTCCTCTTGAAATCCCGTTGTCAGCACAATTTTGGTATCTTTTGAACAACCGGCCAGAAAAGTTATCAACATTATCCACACTAAAAATGTTGATAAATAAGCTTTGTTAAATTTAAAATTGTAATTTGAATGCATTTAATGATATCTTCACTTTCTCCATAATTAGCCTTTTTAACGCATTATTAACTGTCAATTTAAAAAATCCGAATCATGCAATATTCTTGCCAATCCTTCCATATTGGAATTCACAGACGCCGTCAGTTCAACCCTTTTACGAGCCTGCATAGCCAAATCGTGCATGCCTGAAAGATTTGGAACAGATTTCCCTTCCATAAGGGCTTTCATGATACATTTTGTATCAAGATACCCAAGTTCAATGCGGTAAGCAGCATTTGCGACAGACAGATCTGCCGTGCCGCATATTGTATCAACATCAAGGTTATGGCTCGGTACGATAGGATAAACAGTCACGTCATCTCCCATGTCGGGTACCTCATATCGATAATCATTCGAAATAACAATAATTTCTTTTGCTCCCTCATCAAACAAGGGCTTAATCGGAGTATTATCTCGAATTCCGCCGTCAAAATACATGTTTCCCTCAATAATCACATTATCATAAACGAAAGGTATTGCCGAAGAAGCCATTATATATGTCATAATTTGCTCCGGGCTCTTGCCGTTCATTCTTTCGTATATAGGAATAATAGTTCCGTCCGGAAGTTTTGTACATATTGTGATATAAAAAGCAATATCCGAATCACTCATATCTTTAAGATTGGCACTTCTGGAAATAATTTTCTTAAGTCCGTCTCGGGATAACATTCCGTCTCCCTCCTTGCCAATATCAAAGCCATTATCATCAAATTCAATAAAATCATCAGTCGAAATGTTTCTCCACTCTTTCTCGGCTTTATCCAAGGAATCTGAAGCTACAAAAGAGCTGTTAACCGCTCCGATTGATGTTCCCGCAACCGAACGAACATCATTCATAATGCCCATTTCCTTAAGAGCCTTAAGAGCACCGATCTGGTAGGCTCCCTTTCCGCCTCCTCCGGCCAATACAATACTGTATTTTTTTCCATTATTGATAATATTGTCCATAAAAGAATCTCCCTTTCGCATACTTCCTGCAAAAATAAACCTCAAATTAACAAATAGCATCAATATATTTTGTAAACCTGTAACTCAATTCACGTTACTTTGAAAATATATAACGCTAATTAAACAACACACGCTCCTCATATCAATCAAGAGTTTGAGCGAAGGTAAAACAAACCATTGCACTAACATAATTATATTATGCAAACAATATATAAAAATTATGGTTTACCACAAATACCGACTGTCTTTTTTACATAAATTATTGTAAACAATATACCTGTTTATGTAAACAAAAAAAATAGGTTTACAAAATATTATGTATATATGTTAACTGATAAAACCAAATAATAACCGGGAATATCAAATTGAAATACTGTTAACATAACATAAGGCATATATGTGTAAACCGATTTACATAAAATTGTATCCAATCAATCTCAATTTGTATTATTTTTCGCAGTCCAAGCGTAATTTAAAGTATTCCGATTCTTAAATAATTCAGATTTTATCCGCTTTTCCGATAACGATACGAACATGTTCTTAAGGTAATCACAGAAATATCACGAATTATTATTCGTAAATAAAAAAATTATGTAAACACAATATATTGAACTAATCATGTTACATAATACCACAACTTTTTGTGTTTTTCAACGTTTGCGCAGCAATATATTGTGCATTCATTCATCCTTTTAAAGAATATTTTTTCAACATATTGTATATGGTTTTATATATCTATGAACAATAATCGCTAAATTCCAATCACATAAAAAACACCTCCCTTACAATAGTAAAAGAGGTGTTAATTGTTTATATTTGTTCACCGTTCCGAGAATTATTTTTTACGTGCTGTAAGTTTTCCATCAACAACTTCAATCAGAATCGTATCACCCTGCGACAGACTTCCCGAAAGAATTAATTTAGCACTCAATGTCTCAACCGTTTTTTGAATATATCTTTTCAACGGCCTTGCGCCATATACCGGATCAAATCCCGATTCTATAATTAATTTTACCGATTCATCGGTTAAACTTAATGAAAGATTTCTTTCGGCAAGCCGTCTGTTTATATCATTCATTATCAAAGTAACAATTCCGGAAATATTAGCCTCGGTAAGCGGTTTAAACATAATAATATCGTCTACCCGGTTAAGAAATTCCGGTTTGAAAGAACTCTTCAGTCGCATCATAACGCCGTTCTCTGCTTCTGTTGTTATTTCACCGTTATCGGCAATTCCTTCAAGCAAAATATCGGCTCCTATATTTGATGTCATAATAATAACAGTATTTTTAAAATCGACTGTTCGTCCCTGAGAGTCTGTAATTCTTCCGTCATCAAGAACCTGAAGCAGGACATTAAAAACGTCCGGATGTGCTTTCTCTATTTCATCAAACAAAACAACACAATATCTCTTTCTTCTGACCTGTTCGGTAAGCTGTCCGCCTTCATCATATCCTACATATCCGGGAGGTGCTCCGATTAATCTGGCAACCGAATGTTTTTCCATATACTCGCTCATATCTATTCTGACAATATTATTTTCGTCATCAAAAAGATTTTCGGCCAAAGCTTTGGCAAGTTCCGTTTTACCGACGCCGGTTGGTCCGAGAAACATAAATGACCCTATCGGTTTCGAAGGATCTTTTATTCCGGCTTTTGACCTGATAATTGCCTCCGACACTGCCTGAACCGCCGCATCCTGTCCGATTACGCGTTTATGAAGCTGCTCGTCCAAAGTTAATGTTTTATTTCTTTCCGATTCATTTAACCTGGCAACCGGTATTCCCGTCCAACGCGAAATAATTCTTGCAATTTCATCCTCAGATACGCTTTCGTGCAAGTATTTTTTTTCGTCAGGCTTTATTTCCCTTTCCTTTTTTTCAAGTTCATTCTTTAATTTAGGGAGAACACCGTACGTCAGTTCTGCAGTCTTTTCTAAATCTCCGCGATTTTGTAAAATCTGGATTTGACTGTGAACATTATCAATTTCCTCTCGGAGTTTTGAAAGTTCTTCCACGGATTTCTTTTCTTCATCCCAATCCGCTTTCGCCTTTTGAAACACTTCTTTCTCCTCTGCCAGATTTCTGCTGAGCTGATCAAATCTTTCCTTACTCTGCATATCATCTTCTTTTTTTAACGCAGCTATTTCTATTTCCATCTGAAGAATCTTTCTGGACATTTCATCAAGTTCGGTTGGCATACTGTCAAGCTCCGTCTTAATAAGTGCACATGCCTCGTCAACCAGATCAATTGCCTTATCGGGAAGAAATCTGTCGGAAATATATCTGTGAGACAACATAGCGGCACTTACAAGAGCATTATCCATAATTTTAACGCCATGAAACACTTCATATCTTTCCTTTAAGCCTCTCAATATAGAAATTGTATCCTCTACCGTAGGCTCAGATACGGTTACCGGCTGAAATCTTCTCTCAAGTGCCGGATCCGTCTCAATATATTTTCTGTATTCATCCAAAGTTGTTGCACCGATACAATGAAGTTCTCCTCTTGCAAGCATCGGCTTAAGCATATTACCGGCATCAAGAGCACCGTCGGATTTTCCCGCCCCCACAATAGTATGCAATTCATCAATAAACAATAATATTTTTCCGTCTGATTTTTTTACTTCATCAAGAACTGCCTTCAGACGTTCTTCAAATTCACCTCTGTATTTTGCTCCGGCGACAAGCGAACCCATATCAAGAGAGAAAATATGTTTATCCTTAAGTCCAAGCGGCACGTCGCCCTTTACAATTCTTTGGGCGAGTCCTTCAACAACAGCAGTTTTTCCTACGCCCGGTTCTCCTATAAGTACCGGATTATTTTTAGTTTTTCTGGACAAAATTCTTATTAGATTTCGAATTTCATTATCACGACCGATAACCGGATCAAGTTTTTGACTTCCGGCTCTTTCAACAAGGTCCTGTCCGTATTTTTCAAGCGTATCATAAGTTCCTTCGGGATTATCACTGACCACTTTCTGATTTCCCCTGACAGATGCCAAAGCCTGCAAAAACCTCTCTTTACCGATTCCATACTCGCTAAATATAGATTTAACTTCTTTGTTTGGCTCAACTATCATCTGAAGAAAAAGATGCTCGACAGAAACATATTCATCACCCATTTCCTTAGCCCGGTCTTCGGCATTTATTAAACATTTATTAAGATATGTACCGACAACAAGATTTCCTCCCGATACTTTCACTCTTTTTTCAAGAGCTTTTGTAACACGTTCTTTAAAATGCTCTCCGTTTATCTCCATTTTCAAAATTAATTTATATATAAGCGAATCATCCAAAGATATAAGCGCGAACAAAAGATGTTCCTGCTCTACCTCCTGATTGCCATATTCATAAGCTATCTTCTCGCACATTTCTACGGCTTTTAAAGAATTCTGAGTAAATTTTTGAATATTCATAATCAACCTCATTTCCAAACCGATTTACAGTTTTAAAAATATAAGATATCAACTTGCAAAAATTATATTTCAAAACAGCGGCATAATAACTGCCGCTGTAAAAATCAACCTTCTATTGCCACTGACTTAGTCAGTCCACAATTTGCTTTTTTATTTATTTTCAGCGTTAGAACGCCATTGTCAAATCTTGCTTTAATGTTATCTTCATCTATTTCATTTCCTAAATAATACGTTCTTGAAACAGATTTACCCGTTCTTTCCTGCAAGTAATACTTTTTTTCTGAATCTTTACTTTCATTTTTTGCAGAAGCTTTTACGGTAAGATATCCGTTTTTCATATATACTTCCAACTCATCTTTTTCAAATCCCGCAAGATCAATTTCAAAAAGATATCCGCCCTCTTCGCTGCTTATATCTGTAGGTACGTTACCTACCATTCTGTCAAGCAGATAATTACACTCATTCTTCGGGAATGAATCTCTCATCAAGCCGTCCACAACATTATCAAATAAATCGCTCATTTCTGTATAAATTGGCATCAACATATGTCATTCCTCCTTTTTAATATAAAAATGTTTTTGGGTTGACTATGTTATACCACTTTTATTAGCACTCGTCAACGGTGAGTGCTAATAATTTTCTATTATTTTTATAAATTTGATTTCTTCTGTTAATATTGCCGCAAAATCAATATCTGTGCCCACAAATGTAGCCGTTATATAGCCGCCATCCATCTCATATTCAAAATAAGGCTCCTGCATACAGTAAATAATGTTTTCATCAAACGAATAATCAAATGATTGACTGTATCCTTCCGAAAAGATATTCTCATACACAGTACCTTCCAGATAATCTCCGACATAATCGCTAATCATTTCTTCAAGCGTAGTCCCGCTCAATCCGCAATACAATTCAACCAGATCGGCATCTACGCCAAATTCATCCGCTGCCATATCAAGCGCCGGTTCCCTCAAAGAACTTAAAAACATATTTTCCTGGTTTTCTGTCAAATAGCAATATATTGTTGCGCATCCATCTTCCGTAAATGTTACATCCACACTTATCGGAAGCGTTATGCCATATCCGTAAAAGCCGGTTTCCTCTTCAACATAACCACCTGCATCAACAACAGTATGCCACGTTCCGATTAAAGTCTCGTCTCCGTTCATTGAAGCAAGTTTTTCCAATAGTTCCTCGCATTCTCCGATTTTTATGACAGCATCGTCATAATGCAATTCATCTTCCGGAACAACTTTTTCATATTCCTGTATTGCCATTTCGTATTCCATATTTTCCATATACTCTTCCGCCAAAGCATATGCTTCTCCGGATCCAATAATAATCAAACACTTTTCTTCATTTTCCTTAGCCGAATTGTAATAAAGAACATCATCGGAAAGTACACATTCAAATGAATCACATGCACTTATAAAATCATATTCGGACATATAATCCATTCCCCGTAAATATGCTTTATGTGATTCATCCATTTCGTCGATAAGTTCGTACATCTTTTTATATGATTTTTCATCTCCAAGAATTAAACGCAATTCATCCATTTGACTAATTGCTTCATCATAATCGCAATTTCCGTTCAAAAAATTGTCATAGACAGTATTTTGTACATATTGCATCATTTCTTCTTTTACATGTTCCTTATCGCTTCCTAAATAAACATACGGATACCATTTGATTACTTCACTTATATTATTCTCGTCAATCGCTTTATTAACTATGTAAGAAGGAAGTTTAAAAAATAAAAAAATACCTACACTCAATATCAGTACCAAAAAAATCAATATTATTAATCTGAGCCCTGTTTTTTTCTTTTGTCTTTCCATAATCCCACCTTTTATAATTCTTCAATTATTTTACTTTTTTCTTCTCTCGAACAAACAATAGAAAGATTTCCGTTTCGGGTTCTGATTGCATCCAGGCATTCTTTTTCTTTTTTATCATCAATAAATTTCACTCTGTAGCTAAGTTCATACAAACTTCCGAGATCAGTAGTCTTAACTTTCATGAGTTCGCATTTTTCAAAATATTTATCAATAATATCATCAAAAACAGTCGTATAATCAAGATTTTCCGGAATCAATACTTTTAGATTTCTCTCTCCGCTTATTTTTTTGTCAGGAATAAAGTTAAGTATAAGCATTACACAGCCAAGAAAAGCAGTAATAACTAATCCATATGTTATAAATCCCATTCCTGTAGCAAGTCCGGCCGCCATACATATAAATATTGCAGTAATATCCTTAGCTGCCCCCGGAACAGATCTGAATCTAAGAAGACTAAAAGCTCCGACTATAGCAACTGAAATACCGAGATTTCCGTTTACAAGCATTATTACAATCTGAACAACAGCCGGAAGTATAATAAGAGACATCATCATACTTTTTGTGTATGTCGATTTGAACATATAGCAAAGTGATATTATCAATCCGCACAATAGTGAAGCTCCCGTACACATCAAAGCCTCTTTAATTGAAAGAATTCCTTCAACAGAACTTAGAATACTTGTAAACATATAACTTTTTCTCCATATCGTTTATAAATTATTAATTATTTTACCAAATCTTTTCTCGTATATTTTAGCATACTTGGAAAATGAATTACGGTAAATCTCCATTTCATTCAATGCCTTTACAAACCAAATTGGAAGACCGGAGGTTGACTTAATCTCCATTAAATATAGTTTTTCGTCGAAAAGCATTTCTCCGTTATCACCGTTTTTAAGGTCCAGCTTATCAAGTCGGCTTCGAATATCAGTATCGATTGTAAATCTTATTTCCGACATATCTTTAACTCTATATCCGATTCTGTTATAGGCAAGAAAAACAGCAGGCTTAAGATCATAGTATGAAATCATATAATCTATTTCTCTCATCACCTGTGAATCGCAATCTTCCGGTATTCTACGGCTTTTTATGTAATTCATGGCATCGCAATACCTTATTTTTATTCTCCTCTTATATACGATTCCTCTGAATTTTTTCTTAATTTCCAAATACACAAAATCATCATCTTCAGGTACACCGTAGCTTCTGAGGCGTAATTTTTCTTTATATATCGGCTTCTCCATTGATCGCCTTATAAGATCGTGACCTTCCGTATCAAAATAAATATTCATGATACAATGAGGGCCGTACTCGTCGCTCTCAATCCTATCACCGATCAAATCAAACAATCCTTTTTTTTGTGATTCTTTAAGAAGATATTTTATTTCAAGTCTTTTAAATGTCTGTGCCAATTCTTTATACCCAACCGATTCTGTTATACCGGTAATGAATCAAACATAAAACGCTGTTTCGCTACCCGTCTTACGAAGCCGTTTCACAAAGCATTTGATAAACCCTACGGCCACATATGAATAAAAAAGGGACCATTATAGGTCCCTTAAAATATATCCGCAAAATTAAACATCCAAGCTGTAATTAGGCGCCTCTTTTGTAATATGGATATCATGCGGGTGACTCTCTTTAAGTGATGCAGCAGAAATCTTAACAAATTTCGCATTATCCGTAAGTGTCCTAATATCTTGAGCGCCGCAATATCCCATACCGCTTCTTAAGCCGCCGAGAAGCTGAAATACTGTATCCTCGACCGTTCCCTTATATGCAACACGACCTTCAACGCCTTCCGGAACAAGTTTCTTTGCATTTTCCTGGAAATATCTGTCTTTTGAGCCGTTTTCCATAGCTGCAATCGATCCCATTCCACGATATACCTTATATTTTCTTCCCTGAAAAAGTTCGATGTTTCCGGGGCTTTCTTCACAACCTGCAAACATGCTACCCATCATACATACGCTTCCTCCGGCAGCAATTGCTTTTGTAATGTCGCCCGAGTACTTGATACCACCGTCGGCAATAATAGGCACACCATACTGAGAAGCAACTTCATATGCATCCATAATGGCTGTAATCTGAGGAACACCGATACCGGCTACAACACGTGTTGTACAGATTGATCCGGGTCCGATTCCGACTTTTACTGCATCGGCTCCGGCTTCAATAAGAGCCTTCGTTCCTTCTCCTGTAGCAACATTTCCTGCAATAAGCTGTAAATCGGGATAATTCTCCTTAATAAGCTTTACACAACGAAGCACATTTGCCGAATGACCGTGTGCCGAATCAAGTACAACGACATCAACTCCGACATTAACAAGAGCTGCTACTCTGTCGAGAACATTAGCCGTAATACCAACACCTGCACCGCAAAGAAGTCTTCCCTTTGAGTCTTTTGCAGCAAGAGGATATTTAATTGCTTTTTCTATATCCTTTATTGTAATTAATCCTTTTAATGTATAGTCATCATCCACAATGGGAAGTTTTTCTTTTCTCGAATCTGCAAGAATCTTCTTAGCCTCTTCAAGAGTGATTCCTTCTTTTGCAACTACCAGCTGCTCAGAGCCTGTCATGGAATATTTGATTTTTTTAGAAAAATCTGTCTCGAATTTAAGATCTCTGTTTGTAATAATACCGATAAGTTTTCTTCCTTCGGTAATGGGAACGCCGGAAATACGATATTTAGCCATCAATGCATCTGCATCTGCCAATGTATGTTCCTGTGAAAGAGAGAACGGATCCGTAATTACTCCGTTTTCGGAACGTTTAACTTTGTCAACTTCATCTGCCTGCTCTTCTATAGACATATTCTTATGAATAATACCGATACCGCCCTGTCTGGCCATAGCAATTGCCATACGATGTTCTGTAACGGTGTCCATTCCTGCACTCATAATAGGGATGTTAAGTTTAATTTTTTTTGTGAGATATGTTGTTAAATCTACCTGGTTAGGAATTACTTCCGAATAGCCCGGAGCAAGCAACACATCATCAAAGGTAATTCCTTCTTTAATGATTTTTCCCATAACAGCCTCCTAATCAAAAAATACTTTTCTTGGTGAATTGTTTTGTACCATTTTAACAAAATCACGCGGTAAATCAAGCACTATTTTCTGTTTACCGTCGTAAAATAACGCATAAGGTTCATGAAGTTCTGATTCTTCCAGACTCCAATACTGATGTTCTTCCAAATTCTTATTCTTAAATTCATCTGCTCTGTAGGATTTAACAGGGCAAAGAAGGTCCATCTTTGATATATCATAATCTCCAAGATTTTTTCTCGTTGCCTTCGAATAAATTGCGTCAACGCTAATATGCTTATCACAGTATAAATATTCATATTCCACATCTGACTTGGGAAAAACTACTTTAATGAAATAATATCCGAGAATCAGATCCAGACAAAAAATAATAAATCCGACGGTAGTTCCCGCAAAAATAACAGCACCCGCAAGAATCAAAACCAATATTGCAATGCATATCGGTCTTACTGCTTTATCCTTTCCGGTTGTCTTCTTTTTAACCATATATTCCTTGTATGTGTCCATATATACTCCTCCGAAATCTGATATACCATCGCAAAAACGATGTCTTTTCTATTCTATCACATTTTCTCGGATTTGACATTCATCTTTATTCTGTTTATCATAAAATTCATTACTTCAAAGTTTAGAATATATATCGGGAGCAGAAAATGAGCAAAGAAACAAACAGTGTAAAAGAAGAAATACGCGAAGAAAAAAAGAAATTCAAATCCATGACATTCCAGGAAAAAAAGAGTTATATCTGGTATTATTATCGTTTAAAGATATTTTGGGCTCTTTTTGCAATAGCTTTTCTGGTATTTATGATTTCGGAAATCAATCATGCTCTCAGGCCTTACGCAATAAGAGTAATGTTTTTGAATTCACAAAAGTTTGTTGATTACGATCAATATGAATCGGATTTTGCTCATTATGCATCAATTGACACAGGTGATTATCAATGCTCTTTCGAATATGGTAATAAATTTCAGCCAAACGGCTACGATACTACTTCAGTCGCAATTCTCGATACGGTTAAAGCGGGATTTACAACAGGTATGCTTGATGCGATAGTCGCAAGTGAATCCGATATAACATATCTTGCCGGTTACGGATATATGTCGACAGACATAACCGAATATCTTGAAGCGGATGTCCTTGAAAGTGTAAAAGACCACTTGTACTACTTCGAATACACAGATGATTATTCCAATTCCGTAAGCGATAACAATGCTTTTAATTCGGTCTCCAATAATTCGATTACGGAAGGCGAAGAGATTCACACAGCAATTCTCGGAATTATTATAGATGATTTCCCTTCATTTCAAAAAATCGGACTATGGGAAAATGAGAATGAAATTCACATTTTGACCATTAGTCCGACTTCTCAAAATCTTGAAAATCTGAATAAATTTTTACGTTTTATGATAATTGAACAGAATTAAATCTCTCTGTCCCACTTATCGGCAAGCGAGTTGATTTGATCCGCAAATCGCGCGATATCTTTGTTGCAGCAGCCCTCATTCTTTCGGATAACCGACATAAGTCTCTGACCTGCAGCAACAAGTCTCGCAAATACATCCGAAACTTTGCCGATTTTTTTCTTCTGAACGGGAATCGGCTTAGCCTCATATACGACTCTGTTTTCAAGAAGATCGTATTCAGTGCCGCTGTACGGTGCATAAGTATCATAACCGTATTCGGCTCTCAAGCACTCGCTAAACAGTTTTGTTGCGGAATCCTCACCATGAACTATAAATACCTTTTCCGGTTTACAGTCAAGATTATTTACCCACTCAATAAGTCCGTTCTTGTCAGCATGGCCGCTCATTCCGGGCAACTGAAGAATCTTAGCCCTGACATCAATTGTCTCGCCGAACAGTTTTACTTCCTTCTCCCCTTCTATAATTGCTCGTCCAAGTGTTCCGATAGCCTGGTATCCAACAAACAAAATTGCACATTCCTGCCTCCAAAGATTGTGCTTAAGGTGATGTCTTATACGTCCGGCTTCACACATACCGGATGCAGAAATAATAACCTTAGGTTCCTCATCAAAATTTATTAATTTTGATTCATCACTTGTGATACTTAAGTGAAGATCCGGAAACGTAATAGGATTGATTCCCTGACGCACAAGCGCCAGTGCATCCTCCGAAAAGCAATTTTGTATATTTTTCTGAAATACGCCTGTTGCTTCAACTGCCAAAGGGCTATCCACATATACCGGGAAATTGGGATTATCGGGTATAAGATTTTTCTCCTTTATTTCCCTGATATAATAAAGCATTTCCTGAGTACGTCCTACCGCAAATGAAGGAATAACAACATTTCCTCCGCCTGCAAGCGTTTCAGAGATTATATTGGCCAGTTCATGAACATAATCCGGCAAATCTGTTGCATGGTATCTGTCGCCGTATGTAGATTCCATTACAACATAATCGGCGCCTTTAACATATGATGGATCCTTGATTAAGGTATGTTTTTTATTACCTATATCACCCGAAAAAACAATCTTCTTTGTAACATCATCTTCTGTAGCCCACACTTCTATACTTGCAGATCCCAGCAAATGTCCTACATCCGTAAATCTGATTTGAATTCCTTCGCAGAGATCAACCACCTGATCATAAGGAAAGGGAACCAGACGATGAATTGCACCTTCTGCATCTTCCATTGTATAGAGAGGTTCAACCGCGGGAGTCCCGGCACTTCTCTTAGCCTTACGGCTCTTCCATTCAGCCTCCTGCATCTGTATATGTGCACAGTCACGAAGCATTATACTGCAAAGGTCTGCCGTAGCCTCTGTTGTTACGATTTGTCCTCTGAATCCTTTTGCATAAAGTAATGGTAATAATCCGGAATGGTCGATATGAGCATGTGTCAGGAGAACATAGTCAATTAAACCTTCATCCACCGGTATCTCAACATTTTCAAAAGTATCAATACCCTGTTGCATACCACAGTCAACCAAAATGTGCTTGCCGGCTGCATTCAGATAATGACAGCTGCCGGTAACCTCATGGTCAGCACCTACGAAAATCAGTTTCATAGAAATACCTCCTCAGCGTAAACCCCAATTGCCCACGTTTTCATCAGATAGAAAACTTTAATAACTGATATAATTATATCACAAAATAGTTCCTGATGCCAATATTATCCGTCCCCGAGGGGTATTATCATAAATCACCAAATGCTGTCCGGGTGTTACTGCCCTCTGTGGTTTATCAAATATTACACTTGCGGTGCCGCCTTCAACCCTGACTTTGCACCAATCACCTTTATGCGCATATCTTATCTTGGCAACACCTTCAAATTCGCAGGTTTCCGGGCCTATTCCCATATAATTAATATCTCCTATAATAACTTCTTGGGAAAACAGGTCCTCCGATTCACCTATTATTACTCTGTTTGTTTCTTTGTCCAGCCCGGTAACGTATACAGGATGTCCCATAGCTATTTCCAGGCCCTTACGTTGGCCGATTGTATAATTTATAATTCCTTTGTGGTTTCCCAGAAATTTTCCGGATTTATCTACGAACTGACCCGGCAATGAAGCATCCGTCCCCTTAACAGACTTTACCAACGAAACATAATCTCCGTCGGGAATAAAACATATATCCTGGCTGTCCGGTTTTTCAGCCACCGGAATACCGGCCTCCATTGCAATCCGCCTCACTTCCTCCTTGCATGAATATTGGCCGAGCGGCATTATCGTCGACGCAAGCTGCTGCTGTGTCAATCTGCACAAAGCATATGTCTGATCTTTTTCGGACGGCGATTGCAATACACTCATTCTTCCGTTTTCCAGTGAAATTACATTGGCGTAATGCCCCGTTGCTATTTTATCTGCGCCGAGCTTATGGGCATATTCCAAAAGAGCTTCCCATTTTACGAATCTGTTACATGCATTACAAGGATTCGGCGTTCTTCCGTTTATATATTCTTCGGCAAAATAATCAACAACTTTTTCCTTAAAAACCTTTGTAAAATCGGCAACATAAAAAGGGATATCCAGATATTGTGCAACTCTTTCCGCATCCTGAACGTATTCGGGAATACGCCCATCCTTTGTCCATGTTCTCATGGTTACACCAACAACTTCATATCCCTGTTTTTTCAAAAGATAAGCGACGAGAGATGAATCCACTCCGCCGCTTAAGCCTACTGCTATTTTATCCATAACGTTCCTCATATCACTAATATATCAAATTAACTGCATTATGAATTATCTCAAATCTTATTTTTTCACGGCCTTCATACTTCTCGCCGTCAAGAGACCAATCATCAGCCTGTTTGAATTCAATCTCGGCCTTCGTAATCTTCACAAAATTAATAAGATGATTATCTTCGGAGAAATTCTGATCTGATAATGCTCTCAATATCTGGTTCAGCTGTACGACATCTCTTGGATTTGAGATTGTAAGAAGTTCAAATCTTCCGTCATTTAAAATGACACCTGCCTCATCAAGATTCATAACTCCGCCCATGCTAAATGTATTACAGATTGCCACAAAAATAAAATTATCGTCAAAAAAGCCCTTATCCGTCTTTATCTTCATATGAATCGGATGAACCGATGACAAATCTTTTATACCTTCCAGAAGATACGCAACATGGCCTATTCTATTCTTTACCTTTTGAGGTGTATCATACGAAGCTTTTGTAAATATTCCGGTTGAAGCCGTATAGACGAACAACCTGTCATTAAATCTTCCAAGATCCAGTCGATTGGCATCATGTTCCATAATATATTTTGCAGCTTCAACACCTCCCATGGGTAATCCGAGGCTTGTAGCAAAATCATTGGTTGAACCTGCGGGAATATATCCGATAGGCTTCTTCCAACCAATACTTACAGCACCTGAAAATACCTCATTAAGAGTTCCGTCACCACCCATGCAAACAATGAGATCAATTTCATCTGTTGCATGTGCCTCAACAAGCGCCTTTGCATGACCTGATTTTCTTGTAAAACAGACAGTGGTTTCATATCCGTAATCATCAAAGACGTTAATTATCTGAGGATATATATTTTCTCTTTTTAAAATCCCTGAATTGGGATTAATAATAAACAATAAATGTTTATACATATTGTTAATCTCCGATAATCTATAAACAATAACTTTATTTTTTATTATACTCGATTTTAACAAAATAACGCTCCATCTTCAAGACGGAGCGTTTGTCAGTTGATTATTATAAACTAATCTTATGCTTCTTTCTTATCTTCTTTCGAAGCTTTATTGTTTACCTTGGGAATCATTGTAAAGCTGATAATCAAAGCAATTACATAAAGCGCGCACGTTACATAAAGCACTGTCTGATATCCCTGAGGATTAACAGATGCTACCGTACCGTCAGAAAGAGTAACATCTTTAAATTCACCTACATGATTTACAATATATGTTGCCATCTGGTTTCCGGTAAGTCCCGCCATTGCCCATGCAGAAAGACACATACCGTGTACTGCCGAAATACTCTTCATACCGAAGTGATCTGAAAGAAGTGTGGGAACGTTTGAAAAACCTCCGCCATATCCTGCATTTACAACTATAAGAAGTGCAACGCAAAGGATTGCAAGAGCTTTAACTTCAATACCCTTAGCGATACCGTTTGTAAATATTGTCAATGCTGTAAATAAAATTGAAAGTGAAAATATTAATTTGTAAATTGTATTTCTGTCCTTATAGCAGTCAGCCCATGCAGAAAAGCCGAGACGACCTGCCGCATTAGCAATTGCCGTAACGGAACCGAGTGTAGCAGCCATTGCCATCGAAATACCGACTGACATAAATACCGCCTTCTCCTGTGAAATAAGTGCAAGACCGCAGGTAATATTGATATAGAAGAAAAGCCAGATTCCTATAAATGTCTTATTTGTAAAAGCAAGTTTAAAGTTACTTCCGAGGGTCTTGAAGAATTCTCCGATTCCGGCTTTCTCACCGTGATTTTCAACCCAATCTGCAGGCTTCTTCAAAAGAAGATGACCGACAAACATCATTACGCAATAAATACCGCCCATTATGAAGAACATAGGAGCAGGGTTATTATCGAATTTATCAAGGAAGAACTGCATTATCGGTGTTGCAATTGCTTTAGCCAGACCAAAACCTGCAACTGCAAGTCCCGTAGCGAGACCTTTACGATCGCTGAACCAAAGCATAAGTGTCTTAACAGGTGAAAGATAACCTGTACCAAGTCCGATACCCATGATGCATCCGTAGAATAAAAGGATAAGCGGATAAGACTTTATCATAATAGCAAATCCTGTACCTACCATACCTACAGTAAAACATATTGTTGCAATAAGTGAAGATTTCTTAATATCTTTCTCTACAACATCCCCAAGAAATGCAGCAGACATACCCAGGAAGAAAATTGCCAATGAGAAAGCCCACTGAATACCGTTCGGATGACCGATATATTCACCAATCTCTTTTGAAAAAGTTCCCCAGCAGTAAACAGTACCTATACTGCAGTGCAACAACAGTGCCGGTATTGCGGCACGGATCCATTTGTTTTCCATGATATAACCATCCTTTTCTAAATTATATATATTATCCAAGACATACATGTCTTTTTTGACAACTCATCTATTATACTGTAGACATAACTATTTTGTAAAGAGTCCCTTTCGTTTTTCAAAATACAAGCCGTTGGCAAGAAGAAAGGCAACGGGGACAATCATCAAAATAAATACATCTCCAAATATTAAAAGACCGGTTGTAAACATTACTCCGATAGCATAAATAACAGAAACCATAACCTCTGCAACAGACAGTATGTATAACAGTTTCAGTGCATTTTTCTTCTTCATTCCCAAACGAACCAATACTATCACAGCATAGATTGCCATAAAAAACATACTTACAGAGTAAAATGTATCAACGCTCTCAAGACCCGAATATTCATCATATAAAAATCTTGATTCTTCATATTCCTGACCGCAGAATACATTATATGCTCTGAAAAGATTAATTGCGGCAATCAGCACAAGTGCGACCTTAACAAATGTAAAATACCACCCCAGCTTATACTGCGCTGTGTTGTTTTTTTTCTGTTTTGATACAGTACTATCCCGCTTCTGAATTGTATTCTGCTTTTTATTTCCGTTTTTTTTATGGGATTTGTTCTTCCGTTTACTCATTATCGTATTTGGTTGGTTTCTTTATTGTAACCATATCCTGCCTTTTTCAGTTTATCCAAAATCTCGCTTTCCGATAAATCCATATCATCACATAAAGCCTCCAGAGACGGATATTCATCTCGAAGTTTCAGATTCAGATAACTCGCAAGCATTTCAGGATTCTCAGGTATCATTTAATCTCTCCGTTATATTATGCGTTACATTTAACAAGAAGATCTTCCCATCTTCTGTCAAGTTCCTGCTGAAATTCTGCAATATAATGTTCATTTTCGGGTTTAAACAGATGCTTAAATCTGCCCTGGCTCTTCAGAAATTCCTCAATCGGGAGTTTGTTCTTAGGCTGATAATTAAGAATCCACTTTCCCTCAACAATCTCAAACAAAGGCCAATAACAGGTCTCCACCGCCATCTTGCATATGTCCATAATATCCGGTGCCTCATATCTCCATCCTCTGGGGCAGGGGCTCATTACATTAAGAAAAGCCGGTCCCGGTGTGTAAATAGCTTTTTCGGCTTTGACATAAAGGTCCTTCATATTCCCGATAAATGTTGTCTGGCCGACATAAGGAATATTATGTGCTGCCATAATAGCCGCAAGGTCTTTACGATACTGCGTTTTGCCGGATGAAACTTTTCCGGCAGGTGTTGTGGTTGTATCTGCAAACATCGGAGTTGCCGATGAACGCTGTGTACCGGTGTTCATATATGCACCGTTATCATAGCATACATAAACCATATCATGACCACGTTCCATTGCTCCGGAAAGAGACTGAAGTCCGATATCATATGTTCCGCCGTCTCCTCCGAAAGTAATAAATTTATAATCGTCCTTTATCTTTCCTTTTTCTTTCAGAACATTATAGGCAGTTTCCACACCGCTCAGTGTTGCACCCGCATTTTCAAATGCATTATGAATATAACTGTCCTCATATGCCGTATAAGGATACATAAATGTCGATACCTCAAGACATCCCGTTGCATTACCGACAACAGCTTTATCTCCGGGATGAAGCGCCTTCAATACGTTACGAACCGCAATTGTACCGCCGCAACCCGCACACATTCTGTGTCCCGGAGCAAGTCTGTCCGGACGGCCCTGTATTTCCTTAAAATTAAATGTATTTTCCATCTTATTTTTCCCTCAATCCAAAATATGTATAACGATTATCGGATACACCATGTCTGGCAATATCTTTAAGTTTCATAAATACGCCTTTTACATCAGAAACGGTGATATCTCTTCCTGACAGACCATATACTATATTAATTGCTTCCGCTTTATTCTTGTTACGATACATTGCTGCCATAAGTTCCGCACCCAAAGGACCTCCGTTACCGGAATAACTCTCACATCGATCCATAACCGCTACTGCTTTACAATGCATAAGCGCCTGTGCCATTTCATCTCCGGGGAAGGGTCTGAATACTCTGACCTTAAGAAGTCCCGCTTTAATTCCTTCATTTCTCAATTCATCAATGGCATCCTTCATGGTTCCGGCAGCAGAGCCTATTGCAACAACCGCATAATCGGCATCTTCAAGACGGTATTCTTCAAACAATCCGTACTTTCTTCCCGAAATCTGCTCATATTCCCCGGCAACATCAAGAATAACCTTTTTGGCATTCATCATTCCCTGTGCCTGTGCGCGCTTGGCTTCCATACAGTAAGGGCTGTTGGCATAAGGCCCCATCGCAAATGTTTCCTCGGGATTCAGCAAATAATGTTTGGGATTATACTCACCGACAAATTTCTTTATTTCTTCATCATCTTCAAGAACTATGTTCTGAACTGCGTGTGACGTAATAAATCCGTCCTGACAAATCATTATGGGAAGACGCACATCCTCATGCTCGGCAATCCTGTATGCCTGAAGGAGATTGTCATATACCTCCTGATTGTTTTCCGCATAAATCTGCAACCAGCCCGAATCTCTTGCACCCATACTGTCGGAATGTTCCGCATTTATGTTAAGAGGACCTGTAAGACCTCTGTTAACAACACACATTGTAATGGGAAGTCTTGAAGACGCTGCCACATAAAGTTCCTCCCACATAAGAGCCAATCCGCAGGAAGAAGTAGCGGTAATAGTTCTTGCGCCTGCTGCTTCCGAACCCATAGATGCACTCATGGCACTATGCTCACTTTCAACAGGAATAAAATGTGTATCGACCTCACCATTCGCTATCATATTTGAAACAAATTGCGGTATTTCCGTAGATGGTGTAATCGGAAATGCCGGCATTACATCAGGATTAATCTGTCTGATTGCATATCCGAGTGCCTCATTACCGGACATTCTGTTTTTAATTCTCATTTATCTCTCTCCATTCATATGCTGTAACAAACAACTGATTTACTTTCCGGGTTTCATGCTTATTGCGCCGAATGGACATGCTTTTTCGCATATTCCGCAGCCTTTACAGTGCATAAGATCAAAGCCTCTTCTTTCGCCGTCAACCACCGGTATACAGCTATCCGGGCAATACGGTACGCAGAGAAGACACTGTTTACATTTTGATTCATCCAATACAGGTGTCTGTGTTCTCCATTCTCCTGTTTCGAAGGACTTGGATGTGGCAGGTTCATATATCTGAAGACCTTCCGTCAAATCCTGCCAAGGGGTATTTTCATTTATCTGTGATGCCTTAAGTGCCATTATCGAACCTCCTTAAGCGCAAGCTGCAGCGCTTTCATATTACCATCAAGCACTTCCGGCTTTTTGGCGAATTTATGCTTAAGTGAATTTTCCATTTCCTCAAGAAATCTTTCCGGCTCCATAAGACCTGAAATCTTTACTATAGCGGCAAGCATCGGTGTATTGGGAAAATATTTTCCCAAAGTCTTCATGCACACCTCTCTTGCGTTAATAGTATATACGCGGCCCTGAAATCCGTTAAGAAAAGGTATGAGATCCTCACCCTTTCTCTCCGTATTGATAAGAATTGCTCCGTCTTTCTTTATACCGTGAGTTACATCCACCGTATGAAGTAATGTCTCATCAACAACTACAACATAATCCGGTTCATAAATATTGCTGTGAACACGTATCGGATTATCACTGATTCTGTCATATGCCGTGATGGGAGCACCCATTCTTTCCGGACCGTATTCCGGAAATCCCTGAACATTTTTTCCGATTTTAAAACATACGTCCGCAAGAAGAAGAGCCGCTGTCTTAGCACCCTGTCCGCCCCTTCCGTGCCAACGTATTTCTGTCAATTCACTCATCTGTTTCCTCTTTCCGTTTAACAAAAATATAACGAAAGCACAGGTTTCCCCATGCTTTCGCCATTATATCAAAAACCAATTATTTTAAAGGATATTTAGCTGTAAGAGAATCAACGATTGCTCTTGCTACAGGAATACCTGCTTCGTGTTCCTTAACTATGATTGCAATTGCTTCGGCAATCTTATCCATATCCTCAGTATTCATTCCTCGACTTGTTACAGAAGGTGTTCCAAGTCTGATACCGCTTGTTACAAAAGGACTCTTGGGATCATTGGGAATAGTGTTCTTATTAGCTGTAAGATGAGCTTCATCAAGCCATTTCTCAACTTCTTTACCTGTAAGATCATATGGTGTAAGGTCAAGAAGCATAAGATGATTATCTGTTCCGTTTGATACAATCTTCATATCACGTGACTGAAGTCCCTTGCAAAGCGCCTGAGCGTTGTCTACTATACCCTTGCAGTATACTTTGAAATCATCAGAAAGAGCTTCCTTAAAGCAGACAGCCTTTGCTGCGATAACATGCATAAGAGGTCCGCCCTGAATTCCGGGGAATACGGCTTTATTGAAATTATATTTCTTTGCTGTCTCTTCCTTACCGCAAAGGATAAGTCCTCCTCTGGGTCCTCTAAGCGTCTTATGAGTTGTTGTAGTAACAACGTCAGCATAAGGAATAGGGCTCTCATGATATCCGGTTGCAACAAGACCTGCGATATGAGCCATATCTACCATAAGAACTGCATCAACCTTATCTGCTATCTCTCTGAATCTCTTAAAATCTATCTTTCTGGCATATGCACTGGCACCTGCGATAATCATTCTGGGCTTACACTCAAGTGCAATCTTCTCCACGTTGTCGTAATCGATTACACCGTCATCGTTTACACCGTAAGGAACAATATTGAAATAAGAACCTGAAATGTTAGCCGGTGAACCGTGTGTAAGATGTCCGCCGTGGTCAAGGTTCATACCCATTATTGTATCTCCGGGCTTGCAGACTGCAAATTGTACCGCAAGGTTGGCCTGAGCTCCCGAATGAGGCTGCACATTGGCGTATTCACACTTATAAAGCTCCTTTGCTCTCTCAATTGCAAGTGTCTCGACAACATCTACGCAATCACATCCGCCGTAATATCTTTTTCCGGGATATCCTTCTGCATATTTATTGGTTAATACACTTCCCATAGCAGCCATAACAGCATGGCTAACCCAGTTTTCCGAAGCAATAAGTTCGATGTGGCTGTTCTGTCTTGCCTGCTCATCAACAATAGCCTGAGCGATTTCCGAATCTACAGCCTTAAGTTCATCTAATGAATACATCCTGCGACCTCCTAAATTTTATATGTATTAATTTGTGATTTCAAAAAAACCACATACAGCCACGATTATATCAAAACCATTAAAAAATTCAAGAGATTATAAACATAAAAAAAGCAGTCATAAACTGCTTTTTTTTGAATTATAAATAAATTAATTTGTACCCGGGTTCATTTTTCAACCTTTTAATTCTGTTTTCCGCGGCCAATTCCTCATCTTTGGAATTTATCGCCCACTTCACACTCCCTATAATTATTAGAATAGTTCCCCTCAAATAAACTTTCCTATAGTATTTGAAAAAACATATAATCGTACAAATAAAAAGACCTATTTCAAACAATATTAAAAAGAGTACCAGTTTAACCTCATCAGATAGCAAATCATATCTCTGTTTTTCCTCTTTGTTCGACAGAACAACATATGCTTCAGTTATAATTGCAAGTTGTTCTACTTATACATCACCTTCGTAATACATTTTTTCAAGGAATCTTGCTTAAGCCTGACTTGAATCTGCCTTTTCCTTCATATTTAGGATTTCATAGTATTTTCTCATTGGTCATTTTTCCTTTTTAAATACATCTGTTCCATTATTTTGATGTCCGCCAATAGTTCTTCGTCATTTTTACTGTCTATTTCACCATAATTAACAACCAGTCGTTGCTTTTTTGATTCGTTATAATCACGTTCATATTCCAAACCCTTCATAGAAGGCAGCACTACCAGAATCACTAACAATATCGAAATAAAAATTTTAAGCAATAATGTGTGACCAGCATATAGAAGTGCTCTAACGGATTCAATATTAAAAATTCCCCTAACCAATCCCAAAAAGAGAACTACACCCGCTACAATAAATGCACATAATTTTATTGTTTTTTTCTATAGAAATCACATTTCTTTATCTTTAAACATTTCGAATAGCACAAAATGTACTGAGCAAGTACCATGGGGTCGTGTACCGAGGAATCCCTGTTTTCAAAAGAATACTCCTCGTCCGTCATGGAATTATATCTCACGTTTTCTATCTTATTTGACAAAACCGCATAGGCTTCAGTATATGGCAACAATTCCTCCGGTGATGTATTTTCATCAAAGTCAGCTGTTTTTTCATCAAAATGAATTCGGGAATCTTTATAAAATGCACCTTGCTTCATTCCCAGTATTTCATTATATTTTTTCATCTATTCATCCCTTCATTAAAACTGTATTTCTTACCATCGTCTGTATATTATATATGTTCAAATTAAATATAACAACCTGATTTTAATTGTATTTCTTATTTTGTTATGCATATAATAATTATGATTTGTTAATTTCAAACTATGAGGTTTAATATGATTTGTTTCGTTATAAATCCGGCTTCAAAAACAGGGCTGGGAGTTCAGATTTGGCAAAAATTAAAAGTGATTCTTGATAACCGTAAAATCGATTATAGATTTTACATGACAGATCCTGTCAGAAACGCTGCTGTCATCACCGGTCTGGTATTAAAAAAGTATACTGAAAATAACCTTAAGCTCATTATTCTCGGCGGTGACGGAACCATCAACGAAGCTCTTCAGGCCTTAAAAAAAGAAGATTTTGACAGAGTCCTTTTGGGATACATTCCTACAGGTTCTTCCAATGATCTTGCCCGGGCTCTTAATTATAAAAACACATATCCATCTCCCGAAGAAATTCTTCTCCACTTTATAGAATCCGGAGAATTCAGGCTCATGGATCTTGGCTATTTGTCATATAACAAGCCGCTTATTCCGAATACTCCTGACAGGTATTTCATAGTAAGCTCAGGAATAGGTTTTGATGCCTCCGTGTGTAAAGAGGCAATGGATTCCAAGGGAAAAAGCCTCCTTAACCAATTACACATCGGCAAGCTAAGCTACGGTGCAATAAGCGTCAAACAGATTTTATCAACCGAGAAAATCGGTTGCACCATAACCATTGACGATGGCGACCCCTTCAGACTGGAGCGTTGCTATTTTGTTTCCGTAATGAATCACTGTTATCAGGGCGGCGGAATTAAATTCTGCCCCGACGCAACAGATGATGACGGTCTGCTCGATGTTTGCTATGTTTCAGATATTTCGCGTGCTCGTGTCCTGATGACACTTCCTTCCGCATTTAAGGGTAAACATGTCAATAAAAAAGGCATCGGAATAACCAATGCCCATAAAATACATATCGTTTATGATATTCCCATGTGGGTTCATACCGACGGCGAAGTTATGACAGAGGCTCATGACATAACCGTTACCGTAATGCCGTCATGCCTTCGGTTCCTTATTTAACCTTTAACCGCAAACACTTCCTCGGCATAACGAACGGTATCCATTGCGTCTTTTGAATATTTGTCAGCACCTATCATATCCGCATATTCCTGTGTCAGCACTGCTCCTCCGACGCATATCTTGGCTTCCGACTTCTTCTTTTTAAGAAGTTCTATGGTTTCCTGCATGGCAGGAACGGTAGTTGTCATAAGTGCACTCAGCCCTACCATTTTGATATTATTTTTTATAACTGTCTCCGCAACAATTTCCGGAGGCACATCTTTTCCAAGATCAATTACATTATATCCGTAATTTTCAAGTAACGTCTTAACTATATTTTTCCCTATATCGTGAATGTCGCCCTTTACAGTGGCGAGAACAACCGAGCCCTTCTTTTTCTGACTCTGTCCTTTTTCATCCAATGTTCTCTTTATCACGTCAAATGAAGCTGATGCGGCTTCTGCACTCATAAGAAGCTGGGGAAGGAACATTTTCTTCTCTTCGAATCCCTTTCCGACAATATCAAGTGCGGGGATAAGGAAACTGTCAATTATTTCCAATGCTTCCTTTTCAACCAGATAGTCCGCTGTCAAAGAGGCAGCTCTTTCCTTGAGACCTTTTACTATAGCAACCGTCAGAGGATCTTTGTCGCCCGTGTTATCTTCCTGATTTACGGCTCCGGCATTTTTCACCTCGTTTCCCGCGCTCTTTAACGCAGAAGTTACCGATGCAAAATCAATATATGAAGAAAAGCTTTCATCCATTCCGTTTAATGCCATGAAAGTCTTGTACGCCTTCATCATTTCGACGGACCCGGGATTCATTATTGCGGCATCAAGCCCATTTTGAAGAGCCAGTGCAAAAAAAGTTCCGTTTATCATATCCCTTTCG
Source organism: Lachnospiraceae bacterium (assembly GCA_045639745.1). Taxonomy (GTDB): domain Bacteria; phylum Bacillota; class Clostridia; order Lachnospirales; family Lachnospiraceae; genus NK4A136. The sequence goes on from JAZUDQ010000048.1 coordinate 79,030, forward strand.
GGAAGTCCGAAGGAAATATTGGAAACACCGAGAGAAGTTCTGCCACCCAATCGTTTTTTTATGATATTAAGTGCTTCCAGAGTAACCTTGGCAGACTCCGGAGCAGCGCTGATACTCATGCAAAGAGGGTCAATTATAATATCCTTCCTGTCTATACCGTACTCCTCGGCTCTTTTGTATATTCTTGATGCAATCATCGCTCTGCCTTCGGCAGACTCCGGTATTCCGTCTTCGTCAATCGTAAGAGCCACCAACAGTCCTCCGTATTTTTTCACAAGAGGGAAAATTGCATTCATTACCTCTTCCTTACCGTTAACGGAATTAATCATAGCCTTTCCGTTATAGATTCTGAGAGCTTTTTCCATTGCCTCTGTATTGGTGGTATCAATCTGAAGAGGCAGGTCGGTGACTGCCTGAAGTTCTTTAACTACCGTCTCCATCATAGAGACTTCATCAATTTCCGGCAGTCCAACGTTGACATCCAGGACATGCGCACCTTTTTCCTGCTGAGTCAAGCCTTCATTCAGTATATAGTCTATATTATTTTCTCTTAATGCTTCTTTAAATTTCTTTTTACCGGTAGGATTTATCCTCTCTCCGATAAGGATTGCTTTATCTCCGAAAGACACACAGTGTGTATATGACGAGATAAGCGTATGACTCTTTTGAGTCACCGGCTTGGCCTTCATGTCCGACAGTGCTTTTACCGTCCTGCCTATATGTTCGGGAGTTGTTCCGCAACAGCCTCCGAGAATAACCGCGCCCTCATTTGCAATCATTTTTATGTCTTCCGAGAATTCCGATGCCTCTACTTCAAATACCGTTTTTCCGTCAACGGTCTTGGGCAATCCCGCATTGGGGTTACAAATAATCGGAATCGATGCATATTCGCAGAGAGTTTTGACAATCGGAATCATATTCTCAGGTCCCAACGAACAGTTAATTCCGATAGCCGAAGCACCCAACCCCTCTGCCACGGCCACCTCTGTCATAGGATCTGCGCCTGTTAAAAGCTTGCTGCTTTCATCATATGCGCATGTAAGGAAATAAGGAACATTTCCTGCTTCCTTAGCGGCCAGCATAGCGGCTTTCGCTTCATATATATCATTAAATGTTTCAAGCAGAATTACATCCACACCGACTTCGCAACCGACCTTAATTGTCTCTTTGAAAATATCTACGGCTACTTCAAAATCAAGATCTCCCAAAGGCTTAAGAAGTTTTCCGAGCGGTCCGATGTCAAGTGCAACAAAATGAGGTCCTTGAACGCCCTCTTTCTCGGCTCTTTCAATCGCATTTCGTGCATTTGTTATTGCGGCTTCAACAATATTTTTAAGAGAAAATTCTCCGTCATTGCCATATTTGAGCGAATTGGCACCGAATGTATTTGTCTTAAGAATATTTACACCGTTTTTCAAATATTCATAATGAATCTCGGTTACCGTCTCCCGGTTAATAATATTCCATTTTTCCGGAAGTTCACCCGGTTTAAGGCCTTTTGACTGATATATCGTTCCGTAGCCGCCGTCAAAAAATGTAAATCCATCATATATTTTATCTAAAATATTCATAATCGAATCTCCTGACTTTCTATTCCGATTTTATATTTTTTCTATCCCGATTACCGCCGTAACCGATTTCTCCGGTGTCATAACAAAAGTATCCCGAAGGGTAAGACCTATATATTTTTCCGGCTTAAGAACGCTGAATATCCCCTTCTGATTCTCCAGTGAATAATCTCCAAATCCGGGCGAATATCTCACACGAAGTCTTTCTCCGTTTTTTGATGCCTCTTCATTCAATAAAGACACCATGTTCTCGCAAAGGCTCTCAACCGCAGCCGCGCCTACCGACTGCAGAATCGCAGACTCCGCCATTGATCTAACCATATTGCGTTTTAATGCTCTGTCAAATCCCGCGCCAATGGTAACGGCCATCATATATATCTGTTCACACCCCGCAAGATTGGTGGCCAGATTACGACTTTTCACCTTTCCGTACGGTAATGAAACAACATCCGAATCAATGGAGATTTTATATTTGGCATATACCGCCATCGGCTTGAATTCTTTTCTTTCTCTCTCAAGCACATTTTCAACCAACGTTTTATCCTCGTCGGTAACCTGAGATTTATTATATCCCAAATAACGAAGGACCTCGTATAAATCTACACAAAGGTCCTTTTCATCAAAATTCACTTTATATACCGTGTTATTCACGCTTTCCATCTTTTACTGCCTTTTGCAACTCGGAATTATCTCCGAAAGATTATCCTGTAATGCCATTGCATTTGCAGGTTTATTCATTGTATAAATATGAATATTATTAATACCGCTTGCAATAAGGTCTATAATCTGATCTGTTGCATAAGCAAGCCCCGCCTGTCTCATAGCTTGGGGATTATCGCCAAACTTATCAAGAAGAGATACAAATCTGTAAGGTAAATATGCCTGCGAAAGCTTGTATATTCTTGCCATCTGCTTGGCATTGGTAACAGGCATTATTCCTGCTATTACGGGAACATTTATCCCAGCTTCGCGAAGTCGATATAAATAATTAAAAAAAACACTGTTATCGAAGAACATCTGAGTTGTAAGGAATTCGCAGCCGGCATCCACCTTTTTTTTGATATTGCGAATATCCTCCTCAAGTGTACTGCTCTCAGGATGTTTCTCCGGATAGCAGGCTCCTCCTATACAAAAATCACCGTGTTCCTTTATTACGGGAATAAGTTCACTTGCATGTTTATAAATCCAGTCATCCGTACTCTCTTGTCCCTGCGGAATATCTCCCCTCAATGCAAGTATATTCTCTATCCCTGCATTTTTAAGACTCTCAAGCTGTTCGTCAAGAGATTCTTTTGATGCATTAACACAAGTAAGGTGAGCAAGTGATGTTACACCCATTCTTTTTACATTGGAAGCAATCTCTGTTGTATATCCTCTCGTAGAACCGCCCGCACCGTAAGTTACGCTCATAAAGTCCGGTTTAAATGAAGTAATCTCATTTACCGCCTTCTCCACGCCTTCATATAAATCACTTGTCTTGGGAGGAAATACCTCAAAAGATAGAGTTGGTTCTTTTTTCTTCAGAATATCAGTTATTTTCATTTTTTTTCTCTTTTTCTTTAAATTTCTTTTTCATATAGTACATGATTTCATCGCATTCGGCATAGGCTTTTTCAAAATCAAATCCGATTGAATCATATAATTTCATTCCATAGCTCGCCGAGATTTTATACGGTTTTTCATTTTTACCGTTAATATTATTAATGTATCTTACAATACTTCCGGTAATAACATCGATTTCTCTTTCGTCATCGGAAATTGCGCATAATACAATCTCGTCGCCGCCGTATCTGCAGCAAATCAATCTGCAACAATCAACAGACATAACCGCAGACGCAACTGTCATTATCGCATAATCACCCTCATTATGTCCATATTTATCATTAATTGTTTTTAATCCGTTTAAATCGATTGACGCAACAATCAGACCCTTACCTTCCTCGATTGCTTCATCAATCAATCCGTCAAGCTTCTTATAGAACCCTGTCCTGTTATACAAACCGGTCATATAATCCATCTCCGACAGATGTCTGAGCGATTCCATCATATTGTTCACGTTATTATAAAGCCTGAATTTTCCAAGGGTATTATTTAATGAAATAACATACTGCTGAATTCGGCAATAATTATCATAATCCGGTTTTGAAAAAATCGCCATGAATCCGAGCGGTGTATCGGACGAACTGATTCCGTTAAAAACAAGAGGAATCTTCTTATCAAAATATTCCTCAATATTCGGAATTATATCGCTTCGGTTAAATCGGAACGGCTTGAAATTCTCATCCGAACCGTATTTATAAACATACCACATGTTCGAATCATAAGCTTCCGCTCTTTTATACGTAAACGGATTAATCGTCGGATCAAAACAATCCGTATTCAATGCAATTGACAAATTATGCAGCTTACATTGAGATAAAAACGATGCAATATCATCCACACTTTCACAATCAAATATAAAATCCGAACGTTCATGAAGAAGTCGTTCTTCTCCGCGATACCTGTCAAACCTGTCCTGATATGCCGCCATTGCACTTCCGGCATTCCCGGATACGATATCACATTTACACCCGCACGAGCCGCGTCTTGTAAATACTGATTTTACAGGCATGATCTTCTTAACATTACCTGTATCAATACCAAGAAATATGTTCATAACCGTTTCGGCAATTTCCTTCTGCCGAACTTCACATGTTGTAATCGAAGGATTATTGCATCTTGCAATCTCTTCTCCGCCGTAGCCGGTTACAATAACGTCCTCCGGTACTTTGTATCCGTTCCGAACCAATACGTCTACAACCGAGACTGCCATTGCATCATTGGCACAAATAAATGCTCCCGGAACTTCATTCTTCGCAATAAGCGATTCGACAATCGAAACGGAAACCCCCGCAGAATATCTTCCGTAAAAAACCTTATTACCGTCAAAAGGTATATTATTATCCTGAAGTACCTTTTTGAAAATATTAAGTTTGTTGTTTGAACGAATCTCCCCTTTAATCCCGTTAAGGAAACATATATCATTTATCCCATGGTCTTCTACAACGTGTCTGATAAGTTGTTCAAATGAGCCCTTCCCGTCGGAAAATACACAACATGTGTCATCAGATTCAACACCGACCAGGACACTCGGAACTCCGGCTTTGCTCGCCCTATTCATAAGATTGATTGCAATATCCTCTGAATAAAAATCCTCTGAATGAACAACCAATGCATCAACAACGCTAAAATCTATTAAATTGTAGACTGCCTTATCACCTTCGGCTCCGGAATACTGCCAGAACATATCTGATATTGAATTATATACCAGCAATCTGTATCCGTTATTACAGGCATACTCATTCAGATATTTAACAAATTCCGATTTCTTCCGCTCGCCTATTCTTGTAAGACATAATGCTATAATCTTTCTATTATGTAACATACCCTTACCTATAATTATAAGCTACCCGCAAATACAACTCCTACTGTATTGTATCATATATGCTCGTCCAGGTCTATTCCGTCGGGACAAGTGCACTTGGTACAACTTCACTTGCCGGTTTGGTATGAACAGCCTGATCATCAAAAAATATTTGCGCTCCGAACGCTTCCAGTACCTCTTTCTTTGATACTCCCCCAAGAAAAAAAGCTTCATCGATACGAACCTGCCATGCGCGTAATGTCCTTATTACTCTTTCATGTGCAGGAGCATTTCTTGATGTTACGAGCGCTGTTCTGATAGGAACATTTTCCGGAGAAAATTCCTTCTGAATATCCGACACCGTCTTAAGAAATTTTGCGAACGGACCGGCTTTGAGAGGATTTTTGGCATTATTCCTTTCATTTTCTTCAAATGCCTCAAGACCGTCCTTTTGGAACACTCTCTCGGATTCATCCGAAAACAACACCGCATCGCCGTCAAAGGCAATTCTTATTTGACCGCCTTTGTTCTCTGTTTCATAAGTATGTATTCCGTCGCTGCATATTATACCGGCAGCAACACCGCTCTTTATGGCCGCCATTACATCATCTTCGTATGCCGACAGAAACAAATCTGTCTTAAATGCATTAAGATAGGGCGCCAGCGAACCACCGCTCGCAAGGGCGGCTCTTGTAATATCAAGTCCGTATTTTTCGATTGAATTAAATACGCGAAGTGAAGTGTCCGCGCTGTTTCTTGACATTATTATCACTTCGACTCTTCCCTCCTGTCCGGGAAGTTTGTTTATATCAAGAAGAGATTTTATCAAACAGAAACCCGAACCCGGTTTCAATATCTCATTTTCATGTTCCACCTGATATTTGCAGTATGCATCCACACCCTCTTTTTCAAATATTTCATTTTCCTTGGAAAGATCAAACAAGGCTCTGGACGATACTCCTATAACAAGCTTTTTGTCAAGATTATACGCCATGATAACACCCCCTTCGTATAAAACGGATTATCTGTTCTTCTTTTCATACTTGCATTTATATGCAAGATTCTGTCTTATGTTACGAATTCTCTCGTTTCTTGAACCGGTTCCTTCTTCCATACCCATAACAAATTCTATTGTTGTAACCATGGGATCCGTCAGTTCGTCTTCAATCTCCGCAAGTATTTTTACCATTTCGTCATTATCATTGGAGTCAAGAAAACGATTAAAAAGAGTAACGGTATCTTCCTTCTCGGAATTTTCCGGCTGAACATTTTCTTCAGGATTTAAAGTTTCGTCCCTGAATTCTTCTTTTTCCGACTTAAAATTCAGCGATTCCGAATTAGAAAAATCGATTTTTTCAAAGCGTTTTCTCTGCTCCGCATCAGGATATTTTTTTGTATCTATTTCAGACATAAACATGTCCAAATCTCTGACATATATCTTTTGAGAATCGTAAAGAGCCCTGTAAACCACCTTTTTGGACAAATCCTCACTGTCAAGTGCGACGCACTCAATCATATAATAATCACCTTTAAAATGTCTGTATATTTCATACGGTTTTGGTATTTCCATTGTTATTCTCCATTCTATGTATTATTTATTATATTATTTTAAAATTGAATAATTTACCGGAATTGATGCATTTGTAAAACTTAGAGAAGAAATATTTTCAAGAAAATCATTACACTCAGATTCTGACATATTATCAAATCTGTCATGATGAATCGCTACTCTGTATTCTCTTGTCCCATCAGGATAGATTATCGAAGAAATATTAATACCCGCATTTTGATATCCGTTTCTGTTAAGGACATCTCTCAATACCGTTTCAAAAGTATCTTCCATGCTGTCGTAATAAACTCCGTCAGCTTTATTTTCAGCCTCACCCTTCGCTCTCATACCCGTTATCATAACAACAGACAGCACAATCACAAGTGTAAGAACAACCATTCTGACAGTCTTAAATCCTGACGAAACACAAATATGCTTTTTCATTAAAACATCCTCCTGAAATCATTTTCCAAAATACGTAACTCTTTTATCTGATTTCAGTATAATGTTTTTATGTCCGATATTAAGGACTCAATCATTCTCCCGATACAATTACATTCCCAAGACAAAATAAGCCGCAATACATATCAATGTCTGAATAAGTGCAAAACGATATACAACATATGTATCCGCCCATTCTTTATTTTTCCTTAAATGATCATGGTACGGTGTTCTTGTTTTTTTCAAAATGCTTATTTTGAAAAATCTGAGCAGGAAAACCTTAACAAGTCCCATTCCTCCGTCAAGTATTGTTACAATGGCAAGAACAAGCCAAAGGCACGGTCTGTCCGACTGCATTGCCATAAGGGCAATGAGAAATCCTATCGATCTTGAACCGGCATCCCCCATTAACATGGTGCTTGGTTTTGTATTAAAGAACAGATATGCGATAATCACCCCCACCATAATATAACCGCCGATTATGTCAGAGCCCAGATTTTCCGCACATATAATACAATATGCACTGATTGTAACGATTGAAAGATTTGCACACAGTCCGTCAATTCCATCGCTGCAATTTGTCACATTGATGCACATCCATATAAGAATCGTTCCGAGAATCACATAAAGCCATACGGGAATTGTCACAGCATATCCCAATACTACAAATGATGAATCATTAAAATATACGTAATTGAAAGAGGTTGCTGCTGCCAAAAGTAAATCAATAAGTCCTTTTTTGTAATCGCTCCACGGAATCTTTGATGCATCATCCAAAAAACCGCTGAGCATCATTAAAATAATGAGCACCAGGTATATCAGATGCTCAACATCTAACGGCATAAAAAGCAAACCGGCAAGCACAAATCCTCCAACCATAAGAATTCCGACACCTCTTGTTTTCCCTTTGGAAAGTGCACCGTTAACCGCATATTCTCTGCCCTGATCCTTAGGCAAAAACTTAAAAGGGATTTTCAACAGAATAAATGTCAGAATAAAAGCTACCAGTGCTCCGGCAGCCGAAATATGAAAAACATCAAAATAATCGATAAGCAAGCTGTACATATCTATGCTCCTTGGATAATCCGAATAAAATTCTTAATTCGCCAAAAGCGACAGTGACATTATATCATATATTCTTAAAATCGGAAAAAGATGATAGAATATAGTTTATATTCAATATCAAAGGAGGAAGACCCCCAGTATGAAAGAAAAGCTCTACACAATTCCGCTTAACGATGCTATAAATGCAGGAGATGAATGTCCGCTATGCTTCTCGGAAAGAGAGATTGAACAAGACCTTCTTGATTTGGTTCTCGGAAGCGGTTCCTCATATATGGAAAGCGACATGCGTGAAAAGACAGACAAAGCCGGCTTCTGCCGTAATCACTTTCAAAAAATGTTCGATTACGGAAACACTCTCGGAAATGCATGGATTCTGAAGACTCATTACATGGAAACCCGAAGAAACATGGAAAAAGCATTTTCCGAATATAAACCCGGCAAAACCTCAATAAAAAGCAAATTTTCCAAAAAAAGCAGTGACTGCAAAAATTCCGTTGCCGAATGGATAAAAGCCAACGAAGACTCCTGCTACATTTGCAAAGAGTTTAATGATATATACGAAAGATATCTTGCAACATTTTTTTACCTTTACAACAACGATCCTTCTTTCGTTGAAAAAGTCAAATCATCAAAGGGCTTCTGCCTTCACCATCTGGGCGATATTCTTGAGATGGCCGAGACAGAGATTAAAGATTCCGACAAACCTGCATTTTTCGAAAGCATGTTTGCTCTTATGAAAGAAAATATGGACCGCCTTCAGGAAGATGTATCCTGGATGGTTGAAAAATTCGATTATCTCAACAAGGATGCCGATTGGAAGAACTCCAAAGATGCTATTCAGCGCGGTATGCAAAAATTAAAAGGAGGCTATCCCGCAGATACCCCCTATAAATACAAGAAATAACCTTATTTCGTACTGAAACGAACTATAAGCATTTCGGTCGCAATCTGTTCACTTACCAGTCCGCTTTTTATTCTTTCGTCCGTATCGGCACATTCTCTCAAAATATCCATAAGTTCGTCGAGAGAATATTTAGCGGCCTGTTGTTCATATTTTCTGATTTTCCACAAATCCTTTGTGTTCAATCCCATCTTTGTAACTATTGAGTCGGGTTGATAGCCTTTCATTCTCAATTCTTTTACCTGAAGCATTCCGTTATAATGATTAATCATGTTGGATATTATTACTCTTGGTGCAATCTTCATTGCCAACATATCATAATACAGTTCCAGCGCTTTTGTATTCTGACGAAGTGTTATACTGTCAATCATATCAAATACACGGTCTTTAAGCCGAACCGTAACTATTTCATTAACATCGGCATCCGTAATCTCTTCCCGGTCCCCCACATAGGAAATAAGCTTTTCTGTTTCATTTTTAATATTTCCCATATCCGTACCGGTCTTACGAACAAAAAGGTCAAGTGTCGAATTTCTTATTCTTTTTCCTTCCGGATTAATAAGTTTCGTTGTGACCCATTTTTTTGTTGTTTCTTCATCAAGCTCGGTAAATTCGGCAACCGTGCCCTTTTCCTTAATCACCTTATAGAGACTGCTCGTCTTACTTACTACAGAAGATTCATTTCTCGAAGAGTTATCCTTTTTAACCTTCTCCCCTTCCACAAAAATAATTCTGGTTGAATCAGGCAATGAATCCTTTATATAATCCGTAAGTTCTGACGGTGAATTTTTGAAAAAGCCCGAATCGGATATCACTATCGTTCGATAATCGGCAAAGAAAGGCATTGTATCCGCAAGTTCTGTTATCTCCCTAATATTGCTGTCAGGACCGTTATATTCCGCATAATTCATGGTATCTTCTTCCGGAGAAGCTTTGAAGGCTTTCAGAAGCATATTTCTGTACTGATACATCAGATACATTTCCCTTCCGTGCAGAAGATAGAGATTTTTCAGTCTTCCGTCGCGAATCTGGTCTGTTATGACTCTGTAATCATTTGAAGTTTTATTTTTCTTTGTAAAATCTGCCATATAAGTATTATATTATTTTTCCAAATCAATTTCCACCGCTCCTTCTTCCGAAGTATTGTAAATACGCGAACCGTATTCCTCCAAAATCTGTAATACCTCCTCATGAGGATGCCCGTATATATTATTTTGCCCGCAGGATATCAGACTTATTTTCGGTCGAAGGTACATTAACATTTCCTCCGAAGTTGAAGAAGAAGAACCATGATGTGCAACCTTCAAAAATTCCAATTGATCCGGCAAAAAGCCATTTTCAACAAGATAGTCAACATATTTTTCTTCGGATTTTTTTGTCGAATCCCCCGTAAGCAATCCTGATTTTCCATAATAGTTCAGAAGCATAACAATCGAATATTCATTAGCATCTTCATATGAATAATCATGAATCGGATTAATACAGATAAGCGAGATATCTTCACTCAGCACTATTTTGTGCCCTCTTGAAATATATATAATCGGTATTCCTCTTTTTTCGGCCAGGTCTATCAGAACGGCTGCGTCCTCTTCTATCCCTCCGACATCCGGAAGAATAATGGAATCTATTGTTATTCCCATCATTTTTTCATCACTTAAAAGTTCTGTAAGCGCACTTATATGATCATTGTCGGGATGAGATATCAGCCACATATCCACATGATTTATTCCGTTATATTTTAGGTAGGGAACAATAATATATTCCGCAACTTTATTTTTTGTGGAACTTCCTCCGTCAATCATAATCGTTTCTTTTCCGCACCTTAACACAAAAGAGTCTCCCTGCCCGACATCAAGCATTGTAAAACAGTCTTTCGATTTTATCGGAATAAGTAAAAGAAGCATCAGCGTCATTACCGACATCTTAATTGTTATTGCTTTTAACGGCTTCATTTCTTTAAAAAGCCTTTTTTCGCGAGGAACAAGAAGTCTTTCCTTCCGAATATATTTTACAATTCCGATAATCACAAAACATGCCGTATAAAAAATCGCTACACTTACCGTAGAAGGCCTTCCCCACACCATTGCCCTTCCGGGAAGCATATCAAAAAATCTGCATAAAGACGTGATAACAGCCAGCATTATACGACACAGATATCCTGCTGCCACCGCAACGGGAAAAGATACAAAGCTTAAAATAACCGCTATAATTGCCAAGGTAAGAATAATACTCATCAACGGAATAACCAGAAGATTTAAGATTACCGAATAGATAGAAAATTCATAATAAAACATAAGCACTGTCGGCAATGAAAAAAAACTTATCGCAATTGCAGACAATAAAGTATTTACAAACTTCTTTTTCTTTACATTATCTATTCCCTCGTCCACACAGATATATTTTGCAAAGACGGCTGCACCAAATACCGCCGTATATGAAAGAATAAATCCGGAATATCTTGCCAAGTACATATTATCCGACAAAAAAATAAACGCCGCCAAACAAATTGTTGTAAAAAAATCATATGTTCTGCCGAGTATCTTGGATGCCAAGAGAATAATAAACATAGTCACGGCCCGCACCGCAGAGGAACTGCATCCTGTCATAAAAAGATACATAAGCATCAACATTCCCGATGAAATGCCGGCAAACGTATTACTGTTGCTCAATTTACGAAGTAAATTGTAAAAAAACATTCCGATAACCGACACATGAAGTCCGCTTATTGCCAGAATATGTGCTATACCGTTTTCACTGTACAACGTCTTTATCTCCGGATCCAATGAATCTTTATTTCCAAGAATCATGGCTTTTATGGTAGAAGCCGCTTTTTCTCCGAATATCAGATCACACTTTTTCTCCATTACCAGTCGAATATTGTACAAAGTATCACGTATGACGGAATATTTTTCGGATACATACTCTATCCTGGCATTACGCATCCCCGTAATATACCCCATTGAATAATAATATTCATCAAGTGAAAATTCACCCGGGTTTGTAGCTTCGGAAAATAAAGAAACAGTTCCCGAAAGTACAAGAAAAGAACCCATATGGACTTCCTGTTCATTTTCCATATAGCATATTACGCCTCTGTATTTACTGCTAATCTCTGAAAACAGACCCTCCGAGAATTCGGTGTCTTTTAAATAGATAATCTGACCTGAATCTTTATATTTTATATCCTGAACATATCCCGAAACATTCGCCGTCCGGTAATTATAATCCTCATCAGCCCTTGGAACAGGCCTTGAATATACATATATAAATATACAAAGAATAAAACCAAGGCAGATACCGGCAAGCGGTCTTCTCATTATTTTCCTCGTATTTACTTAAAATTTGAGTATATTTAATTTTTCAATACATCATTAACATTACTGTAATAAAGGTTGGTATCCGTAACAAAGGAATCCTTGTCCAGCTCACCCACAATATTCCCCGAGCTGTCAACAAAATCCTGAGAATCAATCAATATCAATACACTGTTTATGCCGGCAATCTGCGTAAGACTTTCAACCAATGCAGCTCTGACAAATATTTCGCGTGAAGGTTCAATATATTTGTAGTTTTCTTCAAAGTTCAACACCACGCAATACCCCTGCATGTAAATCTCTTTAACCTTTATTCCTCCCGCAAGCGGAGCATCCGTTCCGCTTATTCCCGAAGGACAGCCTAATGCATTTACTATCTCAACTGCCTGAGCATCTTTTGAATTCTCTTTTAATTCGTACTGAACAGGGACAAGTGAATAATCATCTCGAGCCAAATAATACAGATTTACAAATCCCGGTTTGGTTGATGCGGTAATTTCTCCTCCGAGCTGATTATCTTTACTGCCGCAACCGCTCATTACAAAAGACATCAGAATACACAATATTAAAGAAAATGTAATAAATCTCTTTTTCAAATCAATCTCCGTTTCGCTATTTGACGTAATTAATCGGTATTCTCAGTTCAAATGTAGTACCGTTTCCAACCTCACTGCTAACATTAATAGAACCTCTATGAAGCAGGACAATCTTTCTTGTAATGGGAAGTCCGAGACCCGTTCCTCCTATAGCCTTTGAATGCGACTTGTCAGCACGATAGAATCGCTCATATATGTGAGAAATAGAATCTTCGGGAATACCCAAACCGGAATCCGATATCTCTATATACATGAACTGATGATCAACTTCAAGTATAATTTTTACCCAACCGCCGCGTTTGTTATATTTAATGGCATTTTCAACAAGATTGGTCAAGGCCAGAGTCATCTTAACCTCATCAATTTCCGCCACAACATTTTTTGCTTTTTTGAAAGTAATCTCAACATCGTTCTGAGCCGCAATAGGAGTCAGTCGCTTTATAATAAGTTCCAACATTGCATTTACATCAACCCTGGCTATCTTAAGTCCTTCTTTACCCTTATCCATATGAACCAGTTCAAGAAGATCGCTGATTATCTTATTTTCCCTGTCAACTTCTTCAACTATATCCTGCATAAAGTCTTTATACATTTCTATAGGAGCGTCCTCCTGAAGAAGGAGCGAATCCGCAAGAACTTTCATTGATGCTATGGGAGTCTTTAATTCATGTGACACATCGCTGACGAACTCCTGTCTTGATTCATCCAATGTCTTAAGTCTCTTTCTTTGCGCATTAAAAGCCTTGATGATACCTTCAGTCTCCTGATATCCCATAACATTGATATCACCCTCTTCGAATGAAGCCACTCTTTCGACTGTTCTCGACAAATGTACAAACGGCCTTGTAATCAAAGTCGCCACGAGGAATGAGAAAACAGAAACCCCAACAATCACAATGGCGTTCCTTAGCCATAATTTTCCGTATAAACCTATCATCTGCTTGTGAATATCCGAAATATCCACCGATGCTTTTATAACACCGACAATTTTTCCTGAGCCTGACACAGTCTGACCATCGTATATTGGCTGATATACAATACGCATATTATCATCGCCCGGATCCACCTCATATGTACCGTTTTCAAAGCACTGCTGAACATCCGAGGCAATCACATACTTATCCTTCAATATTCCGGATGTATCGCAGATTACTCGGTATCCACAATTAATAATCAATATTCTGCTGTTATACGCGGAGGAAATATCCGAAATTTCCAGATTGATTATATCACTGTCTTCCGTAGTCATATAATCATAAAGAACAAGATTGCCTGCCAGTTTTTCCAAAGTGTCCCTCAGTTCGGCACATCTGTTATCACCGGCATTTTTTTCACTGACAGAAACACTGGTTCCCGAAAGGACAAAACACAAAACAATACTGCAAATAAATATAGCAAGAAATATAAACAGCCTCAAGGAGCGTAAATGCCTATGTTTTTTTAAATAATCAAGTATCGCCTTATACAAAGTGAGGCCCCCTAATCATCAATCAGATATTATCACAAAAGACTAACTGCTGTAAAAGTATCCAAGTCCCCATTTTGTCTGCAGATACTTGGGTGTACTGGGATTTTCCTCAATCTTTTCACGAATACGTCTGATATATACATCAACACTTCTTTCATCTCCGGCGCCGTTTTCTCCCCAAATATTTCTGAGAAGATCCATTCTGCTGTATACCTTACCGGGATTAAGAACAAGAAGCTCAAGGATTTCAAACTCACGCTGAGTAAGGTTAATCTCTTCATCCATAATAAAAAGTCTGCGATTGTCGACATCAAGACAAAAGTCACCGTTTTTAACTTCCGTAACCTTCTTGTCATTTTTACCGGACTCATTTCTTCTGATAATTGCTTTAAGACGGGCTTTAACTTCAAGCACATTAAAAGGTTTTGTAATATAATCATCGGCTCCGTTTTCAAACCCCATGATTTTATCCATATCATCGCCTTTGGCAGTAAGCATAATAACCGGGACATCGGAATATTCTCTCACGCTTCTGCAGACTTCCATTCCGGAAAATTTGGGCAACATCAAATCAAGCAATACAGCTGCATATTCGTTACTCTCCAGCATATTCAAAGCTTCCTCGCCGTCATATGCGCAGTCAACCTCAAATCCATCCTGCATCAGGCTGTACTTAAGACCCTTTACTATAGCTTTTTCGTCATCAACAACCAGAATTTTTTTTCCCATCCGGTCTTCCTTTCCATCAAGTACATGTGAATTAAAACTAATCCAGTCACTTATTCTGTATAGATTTCATTTTTTATATTATCATATAAGCCGTTCCCGATGCCGGATACATTCATCAATTCAGAGCAATTCGAAAAGCAGCCGTTTTCTTCCCTGTATGCTATTATTGCCTCAGCCTTCACCTTCCCGACTCCGGGCAATTCCATCAATTCGTCGATAGTAGCAATATTTATATTCAATCGACCTTCCGTGTCATAATGACTCAACTGTTCAGATTCGGTCTCATTTATCAAAGCATATTCCTCTTGGGAATATATGATATATTGTTCTCCGTCACAAAGTTCCATTGCCATATTAATCGCCAGTGCATCCGCGTCATCCGTAAGTCCCCCGGCCATCTCTATCGCATCAATAAGTCTGCTTCCGTTTGTCAATTCATACACACCCGGATATCTTACGTGTCCGCAAATATAAACACATACCGATTCTTGTTTCACAGTGGTTCCCGCATTGTCGCAGGCATTTTCACCGGATACGGTATCTTCACTACTATCTATATCCATGCAGTCTACATTTTCAATATGAGGACGGTCTACAGAACAGCCTGACAATAATACCATCAATATCAGAATTTTCGATATACGAACTATTATATTTTTCATTACTCCTTCTTTCCGGAGCACTGCTAAGACATAATTATTCTAAAACATCATATGTATTCTTACAAGCACTATTGTACTATTTGTTCATTCATTTTATCCTGAAGGTTCATAAGCGTGGTATCCACATCTTCACCTTCCCAGATAAGCGTGTATGCCAGTTCCAACTCAATCCAGAAATTATTAAGTTCCAGGAGTTTGGGGAGTGATTCACTGGTTTTATACATATCCCTTACCATGTCATACACATCAACAATATAATCATCTGTTCCGTTGGCAGTCGCAAGCATACCGGTTCTCTGTTGGAATGAATCAATATAATCAAGTGTAATAAATCTTGCGAAGGCATCTGCCTGTTCACGATGTTGCGTATATCCGTTAACCACTGCCGCCGATGTCGAAGACAGTCCTATTACATCATGTTCGGAATCTATTGTCGGAAGTGATGACACATTATATGAATAGTTAAACATTCCGTCAATCTGTGCCTGATTGATAGTGGCAAACGCATCTGTTGTTGCAATCATAAATATTGTTTTTCCGTCGATGAAAGTATTAAGTACTTCTTCATATGAACTTGCCGTTGCGTCAATTGAAAAATATTCATTCAAATCCTGATACACCTGCATACAGGAAACCGAGTCGGTATTATATATATCTATGGCAGACGAATCATCACCATATATTCCTCCGACATCCATATAAGCACCGGCAAAGAAATAATTATAAAAAATATCAGAAACATCCCATAGGAAAATATTTTCAACGTTGTTCGGAGCCTGATAACTGTTAGCAAATGCCAGAATCTCTTCAATAGAAGTCGGTATCATCTCCTGAATCTCCGCATCTACCAGAGCATCCCATTCTTCCTGAGTATATCCCTCAGGAGCAGCTTCATTAATGGAAACGGTAATCGCCTCACCTATGTTCTCATCGCTGTCGGGAACAAAATCATCAGAGGATACGGATTCGACATTAAGAGACGCACGTAGATTCGAATCGGCAATAAGATGAAGATAGGTCTCGTTATAAAGCAAAAATGAAGTATCATAATACATCGGATAACCGAATTTATTTCCTTCAAAGGTTATTGCATTAATAGCAACATCCGGATAATTCATCTGGCTGAGAACGCCTCTTTCATCAAGTACAGGAATAGCCACCCCGCTCATTGCCGCTTTTCCGATTGATTCACTTCCTACGATAAACAAATCGGGATAATTCTCGCCTGCCAGAGATGCATCATTTATCGCCTCTATATACTCAAGTCCCGAATGTAATTCGACAACGACACGAATATTATTATCTTCAAGAAATGCTACCGCAGCACTGTTAAGATAATCTGTCAGGGCCGGATCCGTATACCATAATGTAATCGTAATTATATCATCGTCGACATATTCTTGTGTTTGAATCTTATTGTCACCGACAAACTTAATCATACCAAGACAAAGCGCCACCAATATTATCGAAGCCAGGATTGCTTTTCTTACCGACATTTATTGCTTACACTCCTTAAAACACTCTTCCAGTATAGCCAGCATCTCATCAACATGTTCTTTACCTATTACAAGAGGAGGCATAATTCTGATAATATTGGCACCGGCATTAATTAAAACCAATCCTTTACCGAGTGCTGTCTTGATAATATCGGCAACAGGCTTATTAAGTTCGAGTCCCTGCATAAGACCAACACCGCGATGTTCTGTAATCTCAGCATGATTTGCCGCGAATTCATCAAGTTTACCGTAAAGATAATCTCCTACAGAGTTTACATTATCAAGAACTTTCAATTCATCAAATAAATCGAACACCTTGCTGATTGCCGCACCGCCTAAAGGATTACCTCCGTATGTGGTGCCGTGATCACCTGCAACGAGAGAATTCTGTGCAACTTTCTCAGTCATCAAAAATGCTCCGACAGGAACACCGCATCCAAGAGCTTTCGCACTTGTCATTACATCAGGTTTTATACCGTATCCCTGCCATGCGTACATATTACCGGTTCTGCCCATTCCGCATTGAATCTCATCAAAAATAAGAAGAATATCCCGTTCATCACATATTTTTCTGAGTTCCTTAAGGAATTCTTTATCAGACGGATGAATACCGCCTTCGCCCTGTACAGGCTCAAGAATAATTCCACATGTCTTATCCGTTATGGCATTTTTAACGCTTTCTATATTGTTTAATTCGGCAAATTTGATATTCCCAATCATAGGCTGAAACGCTTCTCTGTACTTGGGAGTTCCGGTTACAGACAACGCTCCCATGGTTCTGCCGTGAAAAGAATGTTCCATAGCAATTATCTCGTGATCGGTATTACCGTCTTTATTAAATGCATATTTTCTTGCTGTTTTGATGGCACCCTCAACTGCTTCGGCTCCACTGTTGGTAAAAAATACCCTATCCATTCCGGAAGCTTTTGTCACCTTTTTGGCAGCTTCAATCAAAGGTACCGAATAATAATAATTGGAGGTATGCAATATCTTATCAACCTGATTTTTTAAGGCATTATTATAATCTTTATTATTGTATCCGAGTGCATATACACCTATACCTGCAACAAAATCAAGATATTTTTTCCCTTCAATATCGTAAAGATATACACCGTCAGCATGATCAAACACTATCGGATATCTGTTATATGTATGGAGAAGAACACTCTCGGCTTCATCTATATATTCCTGCGTATTCATATTTTTTCCTTTCTGCGACAACCGCATGCTCTTTATTTCTGCATTTCATCAAATTCTTCATCTGAAACAAGCGCTGTTCCGATTCCGTTATTAGTAAAGATTTCCAATAACAGACAGTGAAGAATACGTCCGTCCAAAATATGTACATGCTTTACACCGCCTTCAATTGCATCGGTACAATTCGTAAGTTTGGGAAGCATTCCTCCCCCGATAACTCCGTCTCCTATAAGAGCTTTTGCCTGTGAAGCGCTAAGTCTTGATATAAACGAACTCTTATCATTAATATCTCTGTATAATCCTTCGATATCCGTAAGGAATGCGAGTTTATGAGCTCCGACAGCCTTCGCTATTGCACATGCAGCATCATCAGCGTTGATATTGTATGTATCATAATTATCATCAAGACCAATCGGTGCAACAATAGGAAGAAAATCTCTGTCAATGAGATCAAAAAGAACTTTTGCATTTACATCGGTTATGCTTCCGACAAATCCGATATCCTTACCCTCGGAATATCTTTTTTCCACCTTAAGAAGTCCACCGTCTTTGCCGCTGATTCCCACAGCATTAACACCAAGTTCCTGAACCATTGAAACAAGTCTCTTGTTAACTTTATTCAGAACCATCTCGGCTATCTCCATGGTCTCCGCATCAGTAACACGAAGTCCGTTAATAAACTGTGCTTCCTTACCGACTTTTTTAACCCAGTTACTTATTTCCTTGCCACCGCCGTGAACGATAATCGGTTTGAAACCTACAAGTTTGAGAAGAGTAACATCCTTAATAACATTCTTCTGAATCTCGGCATCTGCCATGGCACTTCCGCCATACTTTACTACAATTATTTTTCTGTTGAATTTCTGAATGTACGGAAGAGCTTCAATAAGCACTCCCGCTTTCTCCGAAAGTTTTTCCATCTCATTACTGTTCATAATATATCTCCGTTCCGAAGCAAAATGCTCCAATCATTTTTCGTATATATAGGTTTTAGAAAATTTCTGTTACTGAAATTATATTTATTAAAAAATTAAGAACGGTAATCCGCATTAATCTTTACATAATCGTATGTCAAATCGCATCCCCATGCGGTTGCCTCATTCGTTCCCTCATGCATATCCACATATATGGTAATATCCTGCTCCGAAAGTATCTTCAAGGCTTCCTCTTCATCAAACTCTACGGGATTTCCCATATCAAAAACAAGAAGTCGTCCTGCCTTACTTTCAAAATACAACTGCACATCCTCCTGCTTAAATATCGCTCCCGAATATCCCATTGCACAAAGGAAACGACCAAAGTTAGCATCTTTCCCGAAAATAGCAGCCTTCGAAAGATTGGAAGCAACAACACTTCTTGAAAGAATTCTTGCATCTTCCTTACTTGAAGCATTTACCACATGACATTCGAAAAGATGACTGGCACCCTCACCGTCTCCCGCCATTTTCTTGGCAAGATATTCACATACATAAAAGAGAGCCGCTTTAAATAATTCATAATTGTCATCTTCCGAATCAATAATCGTATTCTGAGCCAGACCGTTTGCCATGACAATCAGCGAATCATTGGTCGATGTATCTCCGTCAACGGTAATCATATTGAAAGTATCCGCAACAACTTCACTTAATGCTTTCTGCAAAAGTTTTTTATCTATTGCCGCGTCAGTTGTAACATATCCGAGCATTGTACACATATTGGGGTGAATCATGCCTGCCCCCTT
The DNA here is from genome assembly GCA_045639745.1 of Lachnospiraceae bacterium. GTDB lineage: Bacteria > Bacillota > Clostridia > Lachnospirales > Lachnospiraceae > NK4A136. The sequence goes on from JAZUDQ010000048.1 coordinate 99,139, forward strand.
ACTCATCGCTCCCATGGTAACCGTCTTGTCTCCAACCGTAAATTCCACGGCTATCTCTTTGTTCACGGTATCGGTAGTCATTATAGCTTTAGATGCCTCCGTTCCCGCCTCAAGGCCTGCCTTCTTATTCTCCACAAGAGTCTTTGCACCGTTCATTATCTTCTCTTCGTTAATCTGCATACCTATAACGCCGGTAGACCCAACAAGCACACTCTCAGGTTCTTCTCCGATCATATCGGCAACAGCCTTGCCTGTCTTTCTGCAGATATTCATTCCTTTTTCGCCGGTGCAGGCATTGGCAATACCGGAATTGACAACAACTGCGCGAACTTTCCTGTCGGAATCCGTTATACTCTTATCCCATAATACCGGTGCAGCCTTTACAATATTGGTGGTATATACACCGGCTGTTGTACAGGGTGCTTCACTATATACAAGAGCCATATCGGTTCTTCCCTGATATTTAATTCCTGCGGCCGTAACGGCTGCCATATATCCTTTAGGGGCTGTAACCCCACCTTTAATCACTTTATAATCTTTCATATTTCAACCTCTGAAATCTGTTTCAAATTATCATGCATTATCTACAAATGTTGTTATATTGTCTTCATTAAGGGTAAAGTCATAGTAATTAAGGTCTTCACGTTTTGTCCAACCTATGCGGTTCCAAAATGCATTTCCTATATCATTCTTGGTAAATGCAATGAGAGATACTTTATTAATCTTCTCACTTTTCAGTTCCTGCATAGCCTTAACAACCATAGCCTTACCGATTCCTCGTCGTCGGTACTCCCGATCTACGCACACATGATAAAGGCAACCTCTTCTGCCATCATGACCGCAAAGGATTGCTCCCACAATCTTGCCGTCTTCTTCAGCAACAACACTTGTGGTAGGATTTCTTTTAAGGAATATTTCAACGCCCTCTCTCGAATCATCAACGCTTCTTATTCTGAAGCCGTTAATACTCATCCAAAGAGCATATACTCCGTCATAATCTTCAATCCTCATTGTTCTTATCATAGCATTCTCCAATATATTCAAAACTTTCATAATAGTCCAATAATACAATGTAATATTCTAACACAACTTATTTTGGCGATAAAGCATAACTTTATACAATAATTAGCCCATTTGTGGCATTTCTGTTGCAAATCATCAATAACAAAAAAGTGGATAATTATTTTCTACTATGCTAAACTATGTGGGAAAATATCTGTATTTTAGGAGATTTGTCATGCCCGTATTTGATTTTAAAGATAAGCCGGATGCCTCAATAATTCCGGTATGCACCTATACAACTTTCAAATCCTTTGAAAACACCTCGGATGCCGATAAACCGTTAATGGTTATTGCCAACACCAACGGTCTTTTCAAACATCATACCAACGGTATATTTATCAATCCCATTAAACGTACGGCCTTTGAGATAATTCTTGAAAACGGCAAAAAAGAAGAAGATATTCTGCGAATAGATTCAAGATTTACCAGCCTGCTTAAGTGGCTCGGTGAAAATCATATAAAAGTGAGACTCTCGGGTGCAATTACGGATGAAGGTTATGCGGTATATAAAATACGCGAACTTGCTTACGGCGACAGCAAAAAACTGTCCGGCGAAAACGGCTTTCTTCAGTACATGACCGAAAGACTTCTTTCCTGCGATCCCCCCGAGGAAAGCAACAACGATGACGATGAATTTGAAGAAAAGGGTGATGCGATGAAACTTACCAGCATTCAAAGCATAACCGACTTTATCTCCTGTGCCGGAAGTACGCTTCCGAAGAATATTCAGATTTGGGCAAGAAGAAACCTTGCCGTTGCCAAGAGCAACGAAGTATCCCCCGAAGAGAGACGTCATGCTCAGCGTGCACTGTCCATGATGCTTGGTATAAACTGGAAAAATAATTATTTTGAATCCATAGATCCTATAGAAGCCAGAAAGATTCTGGACGAAGAACTTTACGGAATGGAAAAGGTAAAGCAAAGAATTATCGAAACAATCATTCAAATTAACCGAACCCATACTCTCCCTGCGTACGGACTTCTTATTGTCGGTCCGGCAGGTACAGGCAAATCGCAGGTTGCCTACGCAGTAGCACGTATTCTTCGTCTTCCCTGGACAACACTTGACATGAGTTCCATCAATGATCCCGAGCAGCTGACCGGTTCATCAAGAGTGTATGCAAATGCAAAACCCGGAATAATCATGGAGGCATTTGCTTCCGCCGGTGAATCAAAACTTGTATTTATCATTAATGAGCTTGATAAAGCCAATGAAGGCAAAGGAAACGGTAACCCGGCAGATGTTCTGCTAACCCTTCTTGATAACCTCGGTTTCACCGATAATTATATGGAATGCATGATTCCGACAGACGGCGTATATCCTATTGCCACGGCAAATGAAAAAGATAAAATCAGCGCGCCGATTATGTCAAGATTTGCGGTTATTGAAATTCCGGATTATTCTCCCGAGGAAAAAAAGATTATTTTCACTCAATTCGCCCTTCCGAAGATATTGAGAAGAATGAGTATGAAGCGTGAAGAAATCGTAATAACGGACGATGGCCTTGATGCTATTGTCGAGCTATGTTCTTCCTCATCGGGAATAAGAGATGTTGAACAGGTTGCCGAACATATCGCCGCCAACGCACTGTTCCGTATCGAGGTTGAACATATAAACGAAGTCACTTATGATTCCGCCGCCATTCACGAATTGATTGACTGATTAATACCACGGAGTATAAGTATAAATCACGGCAAATATAATTGAGGGTAGCAGATTGGCTACCCTTATTTTTTTCCCGAGCAGCAGATTAATACCTACGCAAAAAATAAGAATCGATCCTACCAAAGAAAGACTGTTAAGAGCATCATCCGTAAGAACAGGTTTAATAAATACCGCAAGCACCGTAACCGTTCCCTGTAACAAAGCTACGGGAAGAGCTGAAAAAATACACCCTTTTCCCAGCGAACACGTCATCACCATGATGATAATCATATCAAGAATACTCTTAGTAATTAAAATAGAATAATCGCCCGAAATACCGTCTTCTATCGCACCGACAATGGCCATTGCACCTATGCATACGGTAAGAGATGCCGTCACAAAACCCTCAACAAACAGATTCTCATTTCCGTTTCCTGTTTTTTTCTTAAGCCATTCGCCCATTTTTTCAAGGCGGTCTTCCAGATTAATAAGCTCTCCTATCAATATTCCGGGAACAAGACTGAATATAATCAAAAACGAACCGCCGCTCATTACTTTGTCGCCGGCAATCGTAAGCATTCCTTCCATAGCTCCCGCTATTCCGAGAAAAATAACAGCAACTCCGCATGTTTTCTGAAGAGAATCCTGCACACGCTTTTTCATTAATTTCCCAAACAGCATTCCGAAAATTCCGCCGACAACAATTCCGGCCACATTAATTATTGTACCAAGTCCTATCATCTCAAGCATCTCCGTCTCTAATACTCAAAAACAACCCGGGAATTCCCGGGTTGCGAATCTTTTTAAAAAAACAAATACTATTTATTATTGGTCTCAACATTCTGTTTCATCATAGCTCTGACCTTCATGGGAAGACCAAACAATGTAATAAATCCTGATGCATCATGATGATCATATAAATCACCTGTTGTAAATGAAGCAAGACTTTCTGAGTAAAGTGAATAAGGAGAAGTTGTTCCCTTCTTAATAATATTACCCTTGTAAAGACTAAGCTTACATTTTCCGGTAACAGTCTCCTGTGTCTTATCTACAAATGCAGACATGCTTTCACGAAGGGGTGTAAACCATTTTCCTTCATAAACAAGATCCGCAAATTTGATTGCCATCATATTCTTATATCCGAGTGTCTCTCTGTCAAGACAAATCTCTTCCAGCTGTCTGTGAGCTTCCATAAGAATAGTCCCGCCGGGTGTTTCATATACACCTCTCGACTTCATTCCTACAACACGGTTCTCAACAATATCAATAATACCGACTCCGTGCTTTCCGCCAAGACGGTTAAGTTCTCTGATAATATCAGACACCTTCATCTTTTTACCGTTAAGAGCAACGGGAATACCTGCTTCGAAATCAAGTTCTATATCCTCTGCTTCATCAGGTGCATTCTGAGGTGTAACGGAAAGAACAAGAAGATCGTCATAATTGGGTGCCTGTGCTGGGCTCTCAAGTTCAAGACCTTCATGGCTGATATGCCAAATATTTCTATCACGGCTGTATGAGTGACTTGCATCAAAAGGAAGATCTATTCCGTGAGCTTTACAAAAAGCTATTTCATCCTCACGCGACTGCATTGTCCACTCGGGTTGTCTCCATGTAGCTATAACTTTTATATCGGGAGCAAGTGCTTTAATTGAAAGTTCAAAACGCAGCTGATCGTTACCTTTTCCCGTAGCGCCATGACAAATTGCAACAGCGCCCTCTTTTCTTGCTATTTCTACAAGTTTCTTTGCAATAACAGGTCTGGCAAATGAAGTACCGAGAAGATATTTGTTCTCATATACAGCATTAGCCTTTACAGTAGGCATTATATACTCATCACAGAGTTCGTCTACAACATCTTCTATATAGAGCTTCTCCGCACCTGAATATTTTGCTCTTTCATCAAGGCCTTCAAGTTCGCTCTCCTGTCCCACATCAACACAACAGCAGATTACTTCATAACCGTATGTTTCTTTGAGCCAGGGAATGATAGCGGTTGTATCAAGTCCGCCCGAATACGCTAAAACAACTTTTTCTTTAGCCATTTTTATTTCCTCCGATAAAATTGATAAAAATAAAATCTTTTGTTACTATACATCAAACCCCAGGTTATTTCAATTTACATTATCGTAATATTATTGGAACCAACCAAAAAAATTGCCAATATTATATGTATAACCAAAATAGCCGGAAATCCGTATCTGAAATACCAATGCTTGGTCTTGTGGTGAAAGAAAAACATACCCAATGTCGCTCCGAGGCTGCCGCCCAGAATGCAGACGGCAAAAAGCGTCTTCTCCGGAATTCGCCACTCATGCTTTTCGGCACGTTTTTTATCCACACCCATAATTACAAACCCTATGATATTCATAATTGCAACGTAAATAAGAATAAGACAAATCGCATTCATTTTTCTCTACCCAATCCAACAGACAACAAAATATCCGAACTAATCATCAATAAAATCAACAGTTACATAGAAACCTCTCGGGGTTTCCTTAATATCTGTCACGGTTCCTTCGGTAGCATACAGTCTTTCTCTCAAAGTAAAATTACCGCTCATTGCCAATGATGGATCAATTGTATAATAGAAACTTGAGGGAAGTGTGCCTTCGGTAACGGTAACTTTTTGACCGATTTCCAGCAGCCCCTGTCGTTCCATTTTAAATTCCATGCTTCTCATAATTTTTATTTTTTCAGATATGCTATAACTTCAACTTCACAAAGAACGCCCTTGGGAAGCTTACTGACCTCAACACAGCTTCTTGCGGGTTTTCCGACAAAATATTTTTCATAAACGGCATTAAAAGCAGCAAAATCATCCATATTGTCAAGAAAACATGTTGTCTTAACGACAGCATCAAAATCTACACCCGCTGCTTTAAGAATCTCTCCCGCATTTTCTATTGCCTGTCTTGCCTGTTCCTCAATTCCCTTAGCTTCAACCGTTCCTGTTGCGGGATTAATGGGAATCTGACCCGAAGCATACAAAAAATCCCCTGCAATTATTCCCTGTGAATAAGGACCGATAGCTGCCGGTGCCTTTTCTGTGCTGATTACTTTATTCATAAATTGCCTCCTGTCTTATTTAATATAACTGACATGTAAAAGTTCATGTGCTTTATTTTCAAGAATACCGCCGTTATAAAGAGCCTGTACTACCGGGTTGTCCTCAGATCGTCTGATAAGTGATGAATTATCAGACTTGTAAAGTCCCGCAGCACGTTTTTCCTTACCCTGACGATACACAAACGGCTGTCCTGCACCGGATACACATCCGTAAGGGCAGGCCATAACTTCCACAAAATCAAAATGTTCTTCACCCAATTTAATCTTTTCAATAAGCCCTTCGGCATTGGCAAGTCCGCTCACTACGGCAATACGTAAAACCGATTCTCCGTAAGGAACCTCGGCAACTTTAACGCCTTCCATACCGCGAAATCCCATATATTCAATTTCTTTAATGGCTGCATTGGTCTTCTCGCTGCAAACTTTTCTTACCGCTGCCTCGGTAACACCTCCGGTCACACCGAAAATAGTACCTGCTCCGGAATTGATTGAAAAAGGCATATCGGGTCCTTCAGGTTCGATATCTTTATACTGAATTCCTATTTCCTTAATCATTTCAGCCAATTCAACGGTTGTAATCACTGCGTCTACATCACGAACACCGTTTCTGACAAATTCTTCCCTGGATGCCTCATATTTTTTGGCCGAGCACGGCATAACTGCAACGGAAAATGTCTCCAGGCCTTCCTTCTCATCCTGAGTTTTGTAATATTCCTTAAGAATTGCCCCCATCATCTGCATGGGAGACTTACAAGTCGAAATATACGGAAGGAGTTCGGGATGCTTGGTCTCGGCATATCTTATCCAACCCGGACAGCACGATGTAAATAACGGCATCTTATCACCGTTCTTCATTTTTTCCTCAACTTTTTCAAGCAGTTCTTTGGATTCTTCCATAATAGTGATATCTGCCCCGAGTGCAGTATCATACACAGCTTCAAATCCAAGCATTCTTGCAGCCGTATAGATCTTACCCATCGTATTTTTACCGGGTTCAAGTCCGAATTCTTCTCCAATCGCAACTCTTACCGCGGGTGCAACCTGAAGAACAACTCTCTTCTTGGGATTATAAAGTGCGGCCCACACATCTTTTGTATGCTTTTTAATTGTAATTGCAGCTGTAGGACATACTGCCGCACACTGACCGCAATTGACACAGTCCGTATCACACAATTTCTTACCGAATGCCGGCGATACTACCATATCAGAACCTCTTCCGGCGAAATCTATGGCACCCACATTCTGGACTTCATTACACATACGAACGCAATCACCGCAAAGAATACACTTATTCGGATCTCTGACTACCGAAACCGAACTGTCATCAATAGGAGCTCTTTCCTTGGTATTCTGAAATCTGACTTCAACAAGCCCGAATCTTGCAGCAAGCATCTGAAGACGACATTTTCCGTTCTTTTCGCACACCGTACAATCACGACAATGCGATGCCAAAAGAAGTTCCAGAATCATCTTTCTGTGATGATGAAGTTTGGGGGTATTTGTTTTTATTGACATCTTATCTCTCGGAGGAGTTGAACACGCGGCATGAATACTGCCTCTTTCATCCTCCACAACACACATTCTGCAGGCGCCGTAAATAGACATATCCGAGTAATAACAAAATGTCGGAACATGTATATTGGCTTTGTGGATAACCTGCAATATATTTTTTTCGTCTGTAAATTCTACTCGAATTCCGTCGACTATCATATATTTTGACATATCTTACCTCCCGTTAAATCTCATGGATAGCGCCGAAAGGACATCCGTCTATGCAGGCACGGCACTTAATACATTTTGATGTATCGATCTTATGGGGTTCTTTAACGTTGCCGCTGACGGCACCGACGGGACACATTCTTGCACACTTGGTACAGCCCTTGCATTTTTCTGCATCTACTTCAAAATTAACAAGTGCCTTACACTGACCTGCGGGACATTTCTTATCCACTACATGGGCAATATACTCATCTTTGAAATATTTCAGTGTACTGATTACCGGTGAAGCTGCCGTCTTTCCGAGACCGCAAAGAGCCGTCTCCGAAATAGTTTCGGCCAATTCTTCAAGAAGTTCTATATGTTCAAGAGTACCTCTTCCCTCAACAATATCATTAAGAAGTTCCAGCATACGTTTGGTACCTTCTCTACAGGGAACGCATTTTCCGCAGGATTCATTCTGCGTAAAATTCATGAAAAATCTTGCCACTTCAACCATACAGCTCTTGTCATTCATAACTACAAGACCGCCGGAACCGATCATAGCACCGACTTTCTTTAATGAATCAAAATCAAGCGGAATATCAAGATGATCCTCGGTTGCGTTAATGCAAAGACAGCCGCCGGAAGGTCCTCCGATTTGTACTGCTTTGAAATCTCCGCCTTTAACTCCGCCTCCTATATCAAAAATAACCTTTCTTAAGGTTGTTCCCATGGGAACCTCAATAAGACCTGTATTATTTACATTTCCCGTAAGAGCAAATGCTTTTGTACCATGGTTGTTCTCGGGACCGTAACCGCAATACCAGTCGGCACCCTTAAGAATAATAGACGGAACATTACAATATGTCTCAACATTATTGAGGACTGTCGGTTTCTCAAACAAACCTTTCTCTACCGTACGGGGAGGTTTTACTCTGGGCATACCTCTGTTACCTTCAATAGAAGCTGTAAGAGCGGAACCCTCTCCGCATACAAAAGCTCCGGCGCCCTGACTGATTCTCAATTCGAAATCAAAACCCGATCCCAGTATATCCTTACCGAGCAGGCCTCTCATATTGGCTTTTTCTATTGCAAGACTAAGTCTCTGCACCGCAAGCGGATATTCGGCACGAACATATATATATCCGTAATGAGCCCCTGTTGCTATACCGGCAATAATCATGCCTTCTATTACACGATGAGGATCGCCTTCCATCATGCTTCGATCCATAAACGCACCGGGATCGCCTTCATCACCGTTACATACAACATATTTAATCTCTTCCTGCTGCGAAAGAACCTGCTGCCATTTCTTACCTGTAGGGAAGCCTCCGCCTCCGCGGCCTCTCAGACTTGATTTGGCAATCTCATCAACTATTCCCTGAGGAGTCATGTCAAACAAAGCTTTTGCAACTGCCTGATATCCGCCTACCGCTATATACTCGGTAATGGATTCGGCATTAATCTGGCCGCAGTGTTCAAGAGCAAGTCTGGTCTGCTGCTTGTAAAAAGGTATCTCTGCCTGTTTGGGATATGAAGTACCTTCACTGTCATGATATATAAGTCGTTCTATATACTCATCACCTATGATACTTTTTTCAATTATTTCCTCGCAGTCTTCAATCTTTACCTTTGTATAAAGCCATCCCATAGGCTCTATTCTCATAAGGGGACCCATTTCGCAAAAACCATGGCATCCGCTTTTCTTTAATCCGACACTGTCATGAGGTTCTTCCTCAAGAACAACACAACATCTTAAATCTTTTTCATCCATCAGCTCCTTCAGACGAGCGTATATCTTAAGGGAGCCTCCGGCAACACATCCTGTACCTGCGCAGACGAGGATTTTCTTTCTCTGGCTGTTCAGAGAAGCCATATATCTGTCACGGGAATTATTAAGTTCTTCTCTTGTTGCAATTCTTCCGTCCAATTAATTATCCTCCTTTAACTGCTTAACGAGTTCTCTAACCTTTTCGGGTGTCATGGCAGGGTGTACTTCGTCATTAACCGTACAAACAGGGGCAAGTCCGCATGCGCCAAGACAACTTACAGTCTCAACCGTAAACATCATATCATCAGTCGTCATCTTGGTCTCGGAAAGACCGAGAACCGAACGGAATTCTGCCAGAATCGGCTGTGATTTACGAACATGACAAGCAGTACCGTCACATACTTTAATTACGTATTTTCCCTTTGCCTCGAGCGAAAAATTCTCATAAAAAGTTGCCACACCATATATCTTGGCTTCACTTATTTTCAAATGCTTTGCAACATAAGCAAGTGCTTCTTCGGGCAGATATCTGTAATGTTCCTGAATAGCCTGCATTATGGCAATTACATGAGTCTTATCATAATTATGAGTCTCTAAAATGCCATCTATTAATTTCTGTTCTTCTTCCTTTAACATGGCTTTCTCCTTATCTTTCTTCTGTACCAAACGGCACTTCTCAATATTATATCATTATCGCGGTCATTTTCCAACTTCCATATACTAAAACCAAATTTTGATTTCGTCCTCACCTTCCACGGTTCCGTCGCAGTTGACAATTTTACCGTATGAGCGGCATTTATTATCTCCGCCTTCTATCCTGACGCTTTCACCGGCCTGTAAGCAATCGTCATCGGCCGTAATATCAATGTTGCAATCGGATACAACTATCGAAGAGTCGCTCTTCAGGCCGTCCTTCAAGCTTACTGACATAAGTGTCATATCATTCATCGTAATATTCCCATCGGCTTTTATCGCATTTGACGCAGCATTTATTACAAGTTCAATTCCGTTTACGGACACCGAATGTTTTGAAGAAATTCCGTTTTTATTGTTACCGTTTATCGTAAGCATTCCGCTTCCGGAAATATACAAATCCCCCTTGGAATAAAGACATGCTCCCGAATCCGTATTTTTCAGGTATTCATCAGACAACGAATTTACCGTTCCGTCGGCAACAATTATATTAAGCGGATTTTTAGACGCATTTTTTATTGGGGTAAGATATGAAGAACAGATATCGATTCCGTTCAGTGTAAGAGTTACTTCCCCATCTGCATCCACAAGAATCTGACCGTCGTCCGCCTTTCCCGATACCGTATATGCCCCGGACGAGCCTATAATAATCATATTTCCGGACACGGTCACTCCGGGACCCTCAACTGTAACAAGATTCCCGCTCAATGTAATCCTTGTTTCTTTATTTTCTTCGGCACGACTCGCAAAACCCGATACCGCAATAATCAAAATTGCAGTTATCAAACCAAGCAATATTAAATAATCACGTCGTAACAAACTATTCCTCTGTATTTTCTTCAACATCACTCTTCTCCGCATCCGTCTCATCGACAACATTTATAATTTCGTCCGAGACATTTTCTTCTTCAAAATTCACCAACATAAAATCACCGTATTCATCAAAGGTAATAACCATGGTCGGATCGTTTCTGTTGTAACCGTCCACATGTATATTGGTTTCTATCCAGTTATATCGCCTTGTGAAGAATGAATAAATGGAATCCATTCCGTTTTTACTGCTGCTTTTACCGTACAGCGCGGCATGCTCCGGAAGAGCAGGCAGCACCAGCGCCTCATATTTCTCAACCGCACGTGCGCATACCATATCAAGCTCCTCTTTTTTCTCATCCCATCGTTCTTTTACAGCTTCCATAAAGAAGTCGTTCTGATAAAGATAATAATAAAAATTGTATTGATTGGTGCAATATATCGACTCCGGAACCGCCCAATACTGATATGATTGATTATCAGGTCCGTGCCCGAATGCCTTATCAAAATCCCATACCGGTCCGATACATAATCGGCCGTCCGCACTCTTATAAAGATACGTACTTCTGCACAGAGCGGAATCGGTATTTACGGTCAGTTCCATACAAATAAACCAGTCCACCCAGGATTCCATATCAATATAATCCAAATACTCATCACTGTACGGAGCACTGATAATGGCACTGTCCGCAGCTGTCATATATGAATTAATTGCGTTGAAATCGTCATTATATTTTTCGTCTATCTCCGGATATTTGATAAACAACTGCGGAGAATGTCCGCTGTAAAAATAATCCTGTCCGGCCGTATATGAAGCATGCAGATATCCCCCGCATTCCAAAAGAAAATATAAGGGATCTTCATCCGACGCCGTTACCGTGTCATAATCACCCTCGGAAAAAAGATTTACCTTATTCGAGCCTTCTTCTATATGTTCACTAAGCGTATATATGCCTGCATATTCCCCATCCACATAAACTTCGACAGGCACCTGACATACCGTATATTCCATACCGTCAAGGCAGGAGGCTATATCCATTGCCACACAATTCCTTATAATGTCGGCATCTCCATATGAGGACACAAGCGCATATTTTCTGGCAGGTGTCATTGCACAGATTGAAATCTCATCATCAAAATTAAGTAAAATTCCCTTTTGAGGATAACTGTACCAGCTGACATTTCCTCGGCCTCTTACTTTACCGGTAACGCTTACGTCCCCGGCATAATCGGAATCAAATGCATACGAAAAAGTATCATCATCCGTATTTCTGTAAAAGTTACATCCGTTTGTGGCCACAAGACCTTTTTCATTTGAAATATCTATAACGGCATTTACATATTCTTCTCTGTCTGTTATTCCCGCTTCATTTTCCGTTGAAATGTATATAACGGGAAGATTATCTTCCGACAAAGAAACAGATATTTCCGGAGCAGCATTTTCGGAGACGTTAAGTTCATATGTCACCGGCTGATATAAATCGACCGATACGCTGTTACCGTAAGCCGATCCGCTCGAAAGCGTAAATACACCATTTGAATTATTGCTGCAGGCACTTATAAAAAAGACAGTCAGTATAAATGCATACACCGAGAATAATATTTTTTTATCTTTCATTTTTTACTTATATCCCTTATAAAAATAAACATTCCGATAATACCTGTTAAAACCGTAGCGACCATAAATATACGCGTATATTTACTCGTTGTTCCGTAAATTTCGATAATTCCTTTAAATAAAAAGCCGGCAGTTCCGGTTGCTATAAAAGCTCCCCACACATCCGCAAACAGATTGGACAGTCTTCTTCCCGCCAATGCGATTATTAAAAAAAATATTGCGCCGGCCCCAAGAGCAAAAATATACGAATGAACCATATAGAATGAATAAACACCATGCGAAAAATGTTCATATACCAAACCGATCAATACCAAAAATGCAGAAATAACAAGATAACTTACCGCTGTTTTTATATTACTTTTTTTAATATCCGATGTAGACAATATCGCTGACACTCCTTTCATAATAATATGAGTCATATGAGGTCGGATAATTAATCACTTCACCCTGATAGTACATCGTAGAAGATCCCCCACCGTCAAGATTATATGCCTGCACACAGCCGAGATCCCGCATATACTCCGCCAATTCATACAACGACAGACCTTGATTATCATCGGTTCTTCCATCGGCAACTATAAAGAAATAATGTCTTTCCTCTACAATTCCGATTGCAGTTCTGGGATTGCTCTGCATCGCATGTCCCACTTCCTGATCCTCTGTCACCGACACCTCTGCATCCTTCACAAGTCCCGGTCCAAAGCAAAGAAGCGTATCGGCGCCCATAGATATAAGTTCCGAGGCAGTATAGTCATCCTCCGAGACAATCATCCACGTTCCGTCATTAAAGATTACAAGGTCCTCCGTACCGGGAGCCGCAATATCTCTGTATAACACTCCGTCCCTGATGCAGTATCCATCATCTCTGGCTCCGTAAAAATCCCCGTTTATCGCCAATATTGCATCATGTGAATATGCAATCTGAGAAGTTGTTTCTTTGATATTTTTTCCGAATGTATCCTCGGCAAACGCAGTTTTCAGATAATCGTCATCCTTTAAATATATCTCTGCGATATGAATATCCGTGTCGAGGTAACGATTAACCGAAACCGATATTTTGATATTATCATCTTCATAATCAAAATCGCCTTCAATATCGAAAACATCAGGTACATATTCAATTTGTGCGGGGTCATTTGAACTTACGCCAAAAGAATCAGCAGAATCAACAGAATCGTCACTTGTCGTACCCGGGCCGACTGATTGCCCGGCATTATTATCCGCATATGCAGTCTGCACCGGCATATACCTGTGCGGAATCACAAACACATCCAAAAGGGCATATGTGAAAAACAAAATCAAAGCAACCATATATATACAGAAAATCATGTGTTTTTTCACTTTTACAAGCCCCTTTTCCTTTATTTAACAAACTTCTTTATTATCGGGAGCTGTCTGAGTTCATCCCTGCCGAGAGTTCCGGTCAAAACCAATATCACTGCATACGATATAATACCTATAAGAACCGTAATCGCCAGAATCAGTCCGCAGATTATTCTTCTCTCACTTCCGAAAATCTCGTTCATAAAATAATAAACCGTAAAGCATATTGCTCCCATCAAAGCCGAGCATACAAACGGTTTCACAAAATGCTCCTTAATCTTAAATCTGTAAT
>JAZUDQ010000049.1:0-32878 GCA_045639745.1 Lachnospiraceae bacterium
CCCACCGCCTAAAGGCAGTGGGTTTTCTTGTACTTTTATAAATCAAAATGAATTACTTAACTTAATTATACAGGATATGCGCCGTTCTTTGCATCAGCTTTATTGGCATCAACACCTGTCTGCTGTGCTTCACGATATTTGAAGAAATCTTCTGCAACCTGAGGAAGAAGTGAGTATGAGAGAACATCCTCTTCCTGCTGCTGATATTTCTTAACAACATCGGCATTCTTAAGTGTATCCATTTCATTGGTAAGACCTGCAGCTTCAGCCGAACGAGCTGTGGAACGTTTTTCACCGGGAATAACCTTATTAATTATTTCTTCATTCATAGGCTTAACTGTCTGACCGTATTTACCGCGAAGAAGATCTTTAAATTCACCGGTAGCCATCTTGTATCTTTCGCCCATAATTACATTGAATACAGCCTGTGTTCCGACAATCTGTGACGAAGGTGTAACAAGAGGAGGTTCACCACAGTCTTTACGTACTCTGGGGATTTCCTCGAGAACCTCATTAAATTTGTCTTCGGCATTCTGCTCTTTAAGCTGACTAACCATGTTAGAAAGCATACCGCCGGGAACCTGATAAAGAAGTGTCTTAATATTAACACCAAGAACTTTTGTATTCATAAGACCGCTCTTTAAGCACTCTTCTCTGTAAGGAGCAAAGTGGTTGGCAATCTTAGCAAGAAGTTCCTGATCAAGTCCTGTATCGTAAGGAGTTCCCTTAAATGTCTCAACCATAACCTCTGTTGCAGGCTGAGAAGTACCCATTGACATAGGAGAAATTGCACAGTCAATAACGTCAACACCGGCTTCAACAGCCTTAAGATATGTCATTCCTGCAACACCTGATGTGTAATGAGAATGAAGCTGAATAGGAAGCTTAGTATTCTCTTTCATGGCTTTGATAAGTTCTGAAGCCTTGTAAGGAACAAGAAGACCTGCCATATCCTTAATACAGATTGAATCTGCACCCATCTCTTCAATATCTTTAGCCATCTTAGCCCAATATTCAAGAGTATAAGCATCTCCAAGTGTATAAGAAAGAGCAATCTGTGTCTCTCCTCTGCCTTCCTGAACTTTGAACTTGTTGGTTGCATCTACGGCAGCCTTAAGGTTTCTAAGGTCGTTAAGACAGTCAAATATACGAATAACATCAATACCGTTTGAAATTGATTTCTGAACAAATGCTTCAACAACATCATCAGCATAAGGACGATATCCGAGAATATTCTGACCTCTGAAAAGCATCTGAAGTTTTGTATTCTTAAAACCGTCACGAAGTTTTCTAAGACGGTCCCAAGGATCTTCCTTAAGGAATCTCATACATGAATCATATGTTGCGCCACCCCAACACTCAACTGAGTGATATCCGACTTTATCCATAGTATCAACTATAGGAAGCATAATCTCGGTAGGCATTCTTGTAGCAATAAGAGACTGATGAGCATCTCTTAAAACTGTTTCTGTAATTTTAACACCCATTGTTTTATTTCCTTTCATATTTTTGAACGAAATTATTAATTCTTTAATTTATTTGCAAAATTTAAAATACACCGAAGATGGCCATGAATGTTCCGGCAGCAACGGCAGTACCGATAACACCGGCAACATTAGGACCCATAGCATGCATCAAAAGGAAATTGGTAGGATCTTCTTCAGCTCCGACTCTCTGAGAAACTCTGGCAGCCATAGGAACTGCGGAAACTCCAGCGGATCCGATAAGAGGATTGATTTTTCCTTTTGTAACAACATACATAAGATCTCCGAACAATACACCTGCAGCAGTACCAAAAGCAAATGCAATAAGACCGAGAGCAACTATAAATAATGTATCGGTATTAAGGAATGCTTCGGCACTTGTGGTTGCACCAACAGAAGTACCGAGAATAATTACTACAATATACATAAGTGCATTACTTGCGGTCTCTGTAAGCTGTCTTACAACGCCCGATTCTCTGAAAAGGTTACCAAGCATAAGCATACCGATAAGAGGTGCTGTAGTAGGAAGAACAATTGATACAACAAGTGTAATAACTACAGGGAACAAAATCTTCTCAAGCTTAGATACCGGACGAAGCTGTTCCATCTTAACAGAACGACCTTTCTTTGTTGTAAGTAATTTCATAATAGGCGGCTGAATAATAGGTACAAGTGACATGTACGAATATGCAGCTACGGCAATAGGTCCAAGATATTTGGTCTGTCCGAGTTTTCCGGCAAGGAAAATTGATGTAGGTCCGTCTGCGCCACCAATAATAGAAATGGCTGCAGCAGCCTTATCGTTAAAGTCAGCCCAACCTAATGCTCCTGCGGCAAGTGCTCCGTAGTATGCGGCAAAGATACCGAACTGAGCTGCAGCACCGAGAAGGAAGCTCTTAGGATTGGCAATAAGAGGACCGAAGTCGGTCATCGCTCCGACGCCCATAAATATCAGCGAAGGAAGAATTGCCCATTCATCCAAAACATAAAAGTAATAAAGTAATCCACCGACACCATTGCTTGTATCCTCAGGTCTTGCCATAATATCGGGATAAATGTTAACAAGTAACATACCGAATGCAATAGGAACCAACAAAAGAGGTTCAAACTCATGTCTTATAGCAAGATATAGGAAGAAACATGCAACAACAATCATAATTACATTCTTATAAGAGAACGCAGGATTCATGAATGCCATCTGGTTAAGCAGATTATTTAAAATCTCAACCATAATAATAACCTCCGTTAAATATAAGGAACAATTAGTTTAATGTTGCAAGAACTTCGCCTGCTTCACAAGCATCGCCTACAGCTTTATCAATTGAAGCAACTGTTCCGTCTTCGGGAGCAACAACGGGGATTTCCATCTTCATTGCCTCGATAATAACTACAGCATCGCCCTTCTTAACAGCATCGCCGACATTTTTCTCGATCTTAAATACTTTTCCTGCAGCACCTGCCGTAACTTTCTTAGCGCCTGCTCCTGCTGATTTAGCGGGTGCGGGAGCTGCCTTAGGAGCTGCCTTGGGAGCTGCCTTGGGAGCTGAAGTTGCAACACCTGATGAAGCACCTTCTTCAACAGTAACATCATAAACTGAACCATTAACGGTTATTGTATAATTCTTCATTGTATTTCCTCCAATTATTTAATTCTTTTAATACTTCTGACTACAAATCCGTCAGTATTTCCTGAGCCTTCGTATGAGGCAATTGCAGCTGCTATAACGGCAACAAGTTCAGAATCATCGGAAAGTTCTTCTCTTGCAACAATTGCATCAATAGCTTTGTCAACAGAATCCTTCTTTTCTACCGGTTTTTCATTTTTATTCTTGCCGCTAAATACAGCACCGAGAATAAATATGATAATCATGATAATTATAAGCATTGTAAATACTGTACCCATACCGATTGCGGTATTGACAGATGCATTATGCATAGCTTCGTTAAAGGAAAGATTTACATTAGTAGTAAAACTTGTGGCATGAAGATTCTTATCATAAATTACTTCAAACGAACCATTATGAATATCACCGGTAATGGGAACGGTAACAATTGCATCATCATTTCCGACTTTAACAGTGGCCTGTTCAAAATCAATTGAAATATTACCAAGTTCGGGAACTGATCCAATATACTGTCCGATTGAATTCACAATAACATCCCCGTCTGTAATGATATCTGTACTTTGTTCGAAAACTGCAGCCAAATCTTCTTTGTAATCATCATTCATATTACTGAAAAATTCATATTCTTCCGTAGAATTCGATAACCATTCAAATGCATACTGAGTACGAGCAATTAATATAGTATCCAGCGTTATGGGAGCCTCTCCGTAAGAAGCCAAAATCTTATTTTGTTCTTCTATCAAAAGCGAATAATCATCATAAAGAGTAGTCGGTTCCTGTTTGCTACATGCCGTTAATCCGAGTGCACAGGTAATCATGAATAAAAATGTCATTATTTTTTTCATAAACTGTCATCCTTTCAAAATAAACGGTATTTAAGCAAAAAGCATCTCAAATGCATATACAAGATGCTTTCTTGTATCATCAGGATCAATTATGCTGTCAACATATCCTCTCTTAGCGGCGCTGTTTGCACTGTTCTGAAGATTAGCATATTCTGAAGCCTTTTCACTTACAGAGGCAGCTGAATCATCAGCATACATAATCTCTGCTGCAAGCTTAGCATCCATAGTACCGATTTCCGCATTAGGCCAAGCAAATGTAAGATCACATCCGATTGCTTTTGAATTCATAACGGCATACGCACTTCCGAATGCTTTGCCGACAATAAGATTAACTCTGGGCACATCACAGTTGGCAAAAGTCATTGTAAGATTTGCGGCAGCTTTTGAAATTCTCTTCTCTGAGCAAAGAGAAGCTTCGAATCCTGTTACATTTGTAACTGTAAGAACAGGAATTCCGAAAGAATCACAGAATTCAACAAAAGAAGCAGCCTTCTCGCATCCCTTGGGAGTAAGAACAGTACCGATTTTCTCTGCTTTGTTGGTCTCGGGATCGATAATCTCGCTTCTGTTGGCAACACAACCTACAGTAAGACCGTCAAGTCTGATAAATCCTGTAACCATTTCTTTTGCATATGCTTTTTTAACTTCTACAAATTCGTTGTCATCAGCGACAAGCGAAAGAAGAACGCTTGTATCTCCGGCACATCCGCTGATATTTTCACATTTACGATTTAAATCATCTGTACAATCTGAAATTGCAACGCCTTCATTGTTATCGGGAAGCATTGAAACAAGATTTCTGATTTCTGAATATATTGAAGTAGCATCACAAACGAAATCGGCAACACCGCTTTCTGAAGACTGGAATGCAGCTGAAGCTGTATCATTTTTTGAAGTATAATTACCCTTAATAGCATCGGGTGAATTTACAAAAAGCTTAGCATCTTTTTCTTCCATGAATGTGAAGTCTGCAAGTGAAGCCAAAACGCTAAGTCCGCCGCCGCATGTACCAAATACTGCTGCAATCTGGGGAACAACGCCTTTAGCCATTGTCTGTTTGAAATAAATCTCACCGACTGCGTTAAGTGCATCGGTAGATTCCTGCAGACGTACACCGGTACAGTCAATAAGACCGATGACAGGTGTACCTGTCTTCATTGCCAGGTCATAAATATTAGCAATCTTCTTAGCGTGCATTTCACCAATTGAACCACCAAGAACAGTAGCATCCTGACTGTACACATAAACACGATTGCCGTCGATAGTTCCATATCCGGTAACAACACCGTCCGAGGGAGTATCGATTTGCTTCAAATTGAATTCAGTACTTCTTGCGGATACAAGAGCACCGATTTCAACGAAACTTTTTTCATCGAGCAACGATTCTATACGATTGCTCGCTGAGTTTGCATTACTACTCATTGTTGGACCTCCATAAAATATTTAATTTAACGAATTTCTTTAAAAAAATCCGCACTTTTTATAATATAACACAAAATAAACCATTTTAATACAGAAATCTTACGGAATTTCTTGGAATTAAAACGGTTTAATTTATAACATTTTTTATATTTCTACTGTAATGTCGTTATCTTCGGAATAAGAATCACTTTCTTCCGAGTATGCTTCATTTTCGGCCTGTTTTCTGAAATCGGCCTCCAACTCCGGAGTAACCTGAGGCAGGTCTGTTATACTCCTGACTCCAAAGCTTCTTAAAAACTGTTCCGTTGTACCGAACAATAACGGTTTACCGGGTGCATCAAGTCTGCCGACATCCTCTATTAAATCATATTCAATAAGTTTATTAATGGCATGATCGCAACTTACGCCTCTTATTTTCTCAATCTCACTTCTCGTAACCGGTTGCTTATAAGCTATTATCGACAATGTCTCAAGAACCGTATCCGTAAGCGAATAATGCTGAGGCGCTTTGGCTATCCTGGTCAGATACTCATAGGTATCGGCCTTGGTCGAGAGTTGAACCGCATCCTCAAGAAATACAAGTTCGATTCCGCGCTCCTCTTTATTATAATTTTTCTTCATCTCTTCAAGAATCTTAATAAGCTCTTTTTTCTCTATCTCGGTAACTTCCGATAATTTACTTATTTTAACGGAATTGCCAACCGCAAATAAGATTGCCTCAATTACAGCAAATGCCTTTTTCTTTTCCAAAACAATACTCCTTTATACAATTGCGAAATCAGCGCCCAGCGATACTTCTCCGTCTTCGCTGGTTCTCTTAATCAAAATATCATCAAAGAGATTATCCTGTTCGATTACAATCTGTCCAACTTTCATAAGTTCAAGAACAACAAGGAAAGTTACTATTATCTCCATTTTAGAATGCTGTTTTTCAAGCAGTTGTCTGAAAGAGCATTTGGAATGAGCCATAAGATATGTAAATATGTAATTTTGTTTGTCTTCAAGAGGAATTTCATCTTTTTCGACATTACCGAACTTACTTCTGATAGGATCGACTCTGTCTTCCTGTCTCTTAATCATGCTCTGGAAAATTTCATTAAGCTTTTGAAGGTTAATATCGCCGACAAGCTCATCATAATCAACAGGTTCCCTGTAATCTTTAATTGAATCCGGCATGGAAGGCGCTTTAAACAATGTTCTGCAGGCATCAATCTGTCTGTCTTTCAGTTCATATGACATGTATTTATACATCTTGTACTCGAGCAGCTTCTCAACAAGTTCCATTCTGGGATCTTCTTCTTCCTCGCCGTCATCAGTCTCCGTCTTGGGAAGGAGCATTTTACATTTGATATCAATAAGTGTTGCCGCCATTACGAGGAATTCGCTTATTACATTCATATCCTCTGTTTCCATATTTCTGACATACTCAAGGTATTGATCCGTTATCTCAACAATGGGAATATCATATATATCAACTTTATTTTTATCTATAAGATGAAGCAGAAGGTCCAAAGGTCCTTCAAACACTTCGAGTTTTACAAGAATAGCCATTATATCATCCTCTAATATCTTTTTTTCTTATTTCCTTTGAGTGTAATAACCGTTACTTCAGGCGGATTAAACAGCCTTATGGGAATGGTATGCATAGATAATCCTCTTGAAATTATCATTCTGACATTTCCGTTTTTGAAATGTCCCCAACAGTAATCCGCAAATAATTTAAATCTGGGATTAATCATTCCTTTTCCATTCGGAAGACGTATAATTCCTCCGTGCATATGTCCCGAAAGAATCAGATTGGGTTTAAGACCGCAATATGCTTCAAAATATTCGGGAGTATGCGCAAGTAAAATGTTGTAAACGTTTTTGTCCTTAAAATCCACAAGCTCTTCAAGATGATGTTTTGAAAGAACCACATGTGTAAGTTTATTAAAGAATCTTTTTTCAAGATTAAGTCCCGAAAGAGAAATATTATATTCATCAATAACAACAGTATCGTTATCAAGTACAACCGCACCGCATGCTCTCACTGACGATATAAGATTCTCATAAGATTCATATTTATTGTCTTTTTTCCATTTTAAAAACGCTTCATGATTACCGATTGAAAAATATACTTTCGTTTCGGCGCACAATCTTGTTAAGAAAGATATCATACTTTCTTTTTTATAAATATATTTGGCAGTAACGAAATCCCCTCCGACAACAACAAAATCAACATTTGCTTTTCTTATCATCTCAAGAAGTATCTCATTGTCATTGCCGAAATCACGTCCGTGAAGATCGGATATGTATACAAACCTGACGGGTTTGGCTATCTTTGAGTTCCTTATAATATAAGATTTATAAGAAGGACAAAGATAATCATTCAAAAACACACCGCCCAAAAAACCGGTAGCAAATCCGGCAACAGTACAAAGCATTTTTTTCATTTTCATATATTGCTCCACAATATTTCACTATATATAGGGCTACGAAAATGATTATAACACAATATATACTTTTTTCAAACAATAAAAAAACGGAAGCACAAGCTTCCGTTTTATACTTACATATTAGTTGAATTTACGCTTTCTAGCAGCTTCAGATTTCTTCTTACGCTTTACTGAAGGCTTCTCGTAATGCTCACGCTTACGAATTTCCTGCTGAATGCCTGCTTTTGCGCAGCTTCTCTTGAAACGACGTAATGCGCTATCAATATCTTCATTAGGCTTAACTTCAATTCTTGACATCTATCTCAACCTCCCCTCGCTTCTGAATTTATGCGGCCAAGGGGTATCGGCTCACACGCAATAAATTATAGCACAGTCTCTATATTCGTCAAGCATTTTTTAGAAAGTAATTTGTTCCGATACTGCATTGTCGGAGAACTGTTTTTTTCTAACCATAAGGTATCTGACAAGCGCAGCTATACCGCTTACGGACCATACAACGCCGACAGACCACCATATGCCCCAGAATCCAACCGCGGTAAATGTAATAAAAAATATAGGTACAAAAAATCTTCCCAAAATCTCAACAATACCGTTAATCAAAGCAAACAAAGCATCACCGATTCCGTTGAGAACGCCTCTGATAACATAAATAACTCCAAGTATCAGATAAAAGAAGCTTGTTATTTTAAGTGCAGAAATTCCCATCTCAACAACTTCACATTCGTTAACAAACAAATCCATAATCCATTTGCCGCCGAACTGCATAACGGGAAGCATTACGAGAGAAAAAATTCCCATCATAATCATCCCCTTCCTCACGCCCTGCTTAACACGATCATTCTTCCGAGCTCCGTAGTTCTGTCCGCTGAAAGTCGAAAGAGCCGCGCTCAGGGTTTGATACGGCTGATGGACCAGCTGCTCAATACGGCTTGTGGCAGCAAATGTTGTAGCTACAATCCAATTGTCGAAACCGTTTACGACCTTCTGCAAAGCCATGCAGGAAACGGCAATCAGCGAATACTGAACAGACAAAGGAATGCCGATTTTAATCGCAGCTTTCATGATTTTAAAATCCGGAACAAAATCCTCTTTATTCATTTTAAAATACGGATTGAATTTCACCGCATATATCAGACTGGCTACTCCGGATACGAATTGAGCTATTAATGTCGCAATTCCGACACCGAGAACAGCCATTTTAAAATATTTTACAAAAATAATATCAAGAACCGTATTTAATATACTTGCCAAAACAAGAAAATACAGAGGAGTCTTAGAATCACCAAGCGCCCTTAATATGGATGAAACGAAATTATAAAGTGATACGAGAACCAGACCGATACACATCATCTGAGAATAAAGTACGGCGTCTTCCATAAAAATATCTTCCGTCTCGAGGAGAACCAGTAAAGGTCTTACAAGAAAAAAAGCAATTCCACCGACCACAATCGGAAATACAGCCATGATATATCCCGTATTGGTTATACTTTTCTTAATCTTTTTTTCATCATTCTGTCCGAAATATTGCGCCGTAATAATACCGCCCCCGGAACCAATACCGTTGCATATGGAAACAAAAAGAAAATTGAGTGAGCCGGTACACCCTACAGCTCCGAAAGCAACTCCGCCGACAAATTTTCCGATAACAACGGAATCGACAAGATTATAAAGCTGTTGAAATAAATTACCGATTAACATTGGAATTGAAAATGAAATCAGGAGCTTAACAATGTTACCTTCCGTCATATTCAATATATCACTGCCGCCAAACAATTTTTTAGAATTTTCTTTTTTCATGATTTCATCTCTGTACTATAATATTTTTTATTAATTTTAATCGATAACCTTGAACCCAAAATCGTTACCGGACCTTTGTACCGAAAATGTAAAGTTCTCAATAATTTTATTCTCATACATATCCGTAACAATCGCGTCTATTTTATAAACATCTTCTTCGTCGGATATGTTTGTTATAATTATATTGTAAGGAATATCGGCATTATTAACCCCGTAATAATATCCGTCATCATTATAAACAACACCAATCTCGGCTTCTTCATCAGCCTTATATTTGTTAGAGGATATTATCTTACCCAGGACATCATATTCAAAAGCTTCAAATGTATCGGCTTCCAGTCTTGCACCATAATCGTATTCCGCCCGATCCAGCCATTCTCCCAGAGAAACAATCACGGCATAATCACCGTAAATATCATCCGAATAATAAATACAATTGGCAATAAGAGAAAACATATACAAATCATTTGATGAAACCGAATCCATATCGGCATAAATAACATCGGAAGAAATACCGTCAGCATATTTTATTTGATCTTTCAACATCCATTGCTCATTCACGGACGAAATAAAATTCAAAAATGACTCCGAAATCTGTACATCCAAAATATCCGTATCGTATCTTTCCCAAAACAAAGAACATTTGTACAGATCATAATCACCATCTAAATACTCATACTGAAGCATTTCAAAATCTTTTGGTTCACAAAAGATATTATCTTTGTCCCTCAGAAAAATAACAGGACACGGATTGTCTTCATTCTCATCTGTATCATCCTCATCTGTATCATCGTTAAGACTGTCTTCGGTTTCAATATAATCATAAAGCTCATAACTGCCCAGATATAAAGATAAGGCCTTGTTATTTTCAATATAAATGAGATACTCTTCAGAACCGTTTATGAACCAATTACTCTTTGAATAAAGTGAATAAAACGCCTTACCTTCTTCATTTAAATAACATTGAATTCTCTGAACAAAAGATGCGTTATCCGTGTAGTCCGGCGATATGCCTATACTGCTCATATCAATATCATTCAGAGTATTATTGATTAAATCAACAACGTAAACCTGTGTACGCGTAAAACACATGGCTCCAATATATGTCAAATACAATTCGTATACACCATCCGAATTAAGATCGCCTATTGAAAAATAAACACCGGATTCATATTCGTTAACATCGATTAACTCGGGCAATTTCTCATATATAAGTGCCAGCTGATTATCCGTAAACGGATTATAGACTTGCAATTCTCCATTGTTACTTACAGACTGATTAATGTTCTCCTGAGGTTTCTCTGCGCAACCGCAACATAACAATATTAAAAATAGTGACATAAAAATAATAAAATTTTTTTTCATATATCCCCATCCGTTATTTTTATTTAATACCGGCAATCCTGCTTAAAACATCTCTGTCAGTATAAAAAGGACAATTCTTTAATTTTTTCTTATTCGACAACAATTCATCAATATCCTTATTTAACAAAGGAAAATCTGATTCTATCGGGCCGTTAACCTTTAAAATAAATGACGCCAAATCGTCGACATCATTAAAACCGGACAATTTAAGAATCGTATCGCATTCAACCGATTCACATTCCCTTAAGTAACCGGGAAGAAAATAACCTACTGCCTTCCCATGAGGAATTCCCTTTCTAACGGTAAGCGGATAACTCAATCCGTGAGGCAGACTTGTTCCGGTATGCGTAATAGCCATACCCGCTATTGAAGATGCCAAAAGCATATTATCACAATCATCAATACTCGGTGTAATATTGTCTTCGAATATCATCTTACTCCTTGCCCATATTCGCAGACCTTTTTCAACAAGCATTTTACTGTAATCGCTCGAATTGCTGTTGAAATAACTTTCATAAAAATGACCGAGAGTGTCAACAGCGGTATTTTTTAATACTCGTTCGGGAGCAAATAATAAATATTTGCTGTCAACAAATGCAATATACGGAAATATCTTATGCACAATTGAGCTCTTTGTAAAGATATCTTTTCTTGTAAGAATGGAATAAGGTGTTACTTCGGATCCGGTTCCCGCAGTTGTGGGGACAGCAGCAACCGGTAATGCCTCATTACTGCCCTGCAAATACAAAAAATCGGCATTTTTATCTTTTTGTCTTATCATAAGGGCTATGGCTTTCGCAGCATCCAACGGCGATCCTCCGCCTATACCGATAACAAAATCAACTCCTTCTTCGATTCCGACATCTCTTGCACGCATTACAGTCTCAACAGACGGATTTTCTTCCGTTTCATTAAACAGAATATATTGCCTGCCGTATTGTGCAAGCACATCTTTAACATCATCGTATGCACCGTTAAGTCTTGCGGAATTTTTTCCGGTTACAATCATGGCTTTGTTGCCTAATTGTGCAAGTTCTTCGCCGTGATTTTTTATCGAATCACGCTCATGATAAACCTTTGTCGGCATATAAAATAACATAAAATCTCTTCTTTCAAAAACAATTTAACAAGGAAAAAGGAGCATCCAGTAGTGAATGCTCCATAAAAAACAATTATGAAAGTTGGCTTTCAAGAACCTTTACGGATTCTTCCATTGCCGCATCAATACCGCCCGGATTCTTACCTCCTGCCTGAGCCATATTGGGACGACCGCCTCCGCCACCTCCGACAAGATTGGCTACACCCTTAATAAGATTGCCGGAATGAGCACCCTTTTTCTGAGCCGCATCGGTTGCCATGGCAACAATTGATACTTTACCGTCCAATTCTGAGAAAAGAAGGACAACGCCCTCTCCAAGCTTTGTCTTGAGTTCATCTCCGAGGTCGCGAAGTTTGTTCATATCCACTCCGTTTACTCTGGCTGAAAGGAATTTAACACCCTTAACTTCTCTGACATTATTCATAACATCGCCAAGAGCATCCTTAGCAGCTTTTGATTTCAGAGAATCAATCTCAGACTGCATTGCTTTAATCTCTGCCATTATAGATGTAAGCTTATCGTTAAGAGCGGCAGGTGTTGATTTAACTATGCCGGCTGCTTCATTAAAGCGTTTCTCAATATCTTTATAATAAGCAATAACATTCTTACCTGTAATTGCTTCTATACGTCTTACGCCTGCGGCTACACCGCTTTCGGATACAATCTTAAAATTCATAATCTCGCCGGTGTGTGAAACATGTGTACCGCCGCAGAGTTCCTTAGAAAAATCACCCATGGATACTACTCTTACTTCTGCGCCGTATTTCTCACCGAATAAAGCCATAGCTCCGGTCTTCTTAGCTTCCTCAATGCTCATTACATCGGTTACAACTTCCAAATCTTCCGCAATCTTGGCATTTACGATAGCTTCAACCTTTTCCAATTCCTCTTTTGTCATTGCAGTTCCATGAGAAAAATCAAATCGTGTTTTTTCAGCATCCTGATAAGATCCGGCCTGTTCGACGTGATCTCCGAGTACCTCACGGAGAGCCTTCTGAAGAAGATGAGTTGCCGAATGATTCTTACAGATATCCGCTCTTCTTACATCGTCGACTTTCATTACCGCACTCGAAGCAGAATTGATACATCCCGATATAACATTACCGATATGTGCAACTTTACCGCCTTTTAATTTAACAACATCCGTAACTTTAAATACACCTGTTGAGGTCTCGATAGTACCGTAATCCGCGCTCTGACCACCCATTGTTGCGTAGAAAGATGTCTTGTCGGTTACTATGCTGCCATTCATTCCTACCGAGAGCGATGATACAATCTTATCTTCATCTGCCATCGCAACAATATCGGCATTTGAACTAAGTTGAGTATATCCAAGAAATTCTGTAACAATATCAACCTTCTCAAATAAATCAGCATCGGCAACTTTCTGTGAGAAATTGGCATTCTCTCTTGCTTTCTGCTTGGCAGCTTCCATAGCGGAATTAAATCCATCTTCATCAACGCTAAGGCCTTCTTCCTCTGCCATCTCGATTGTAAGTTCAATCGGGAATCCAAAAGTATCATAAAGATAAAATGCTTCGTTACCGTCAATTGATTTCTTGCCGTTTTTCTTCTTTTCATCAAGAATCTTTTTGAATTCTTTCATTCCGTTTTCAAGAGTAGACTCAAAACGTACTATTTCCTTATCAAGTTCATTTATAATAAAATCTTCGTTCTTAATAAGAAGAGGATAACTTTCGTTATAAATCTTCTCTATATAAATTTTTGCAACATTAAGAAGATTATCCTTCTTAAGTCCAAGCTTACGTCCGTGTCTTACGGCACGGCGAATAAGTCTTCTTAATACATAACCTGCTCCGACATTGGAAGGAAGGAGCTTCGCTTCATCTCCGATAAGCATTACCGAGGTTCTGATATGATCTGCAAGAATACGCATTGATTTTGTAAGCGTTTCATCGGAATCATATTTTATGCCGGCGCTTTCTTCTATATAGGAAATTGAAGAAGCAAATAAATCAGTCTTATATACATCTTTCGTACCGTTAAGGAATGCAAGATTTCTTTCAAGTCCCCAGCCGGTATCTACATTCTTTTTGGATAGAGGTGTAAGATGACCGTCCTGATGTTTCTCATACTGCATAAATACATCATTACCCAGTTCGGTATACTTACCGCATGAACATCCGGGGCCGCAGTCAGGACCGCAATCGGGAACATCCGCAATATAGAACATCTCACTGTCGGGACCGCAGGGTCCGAATTCAAGTCCCCACCAGTTATCCTCGGCAGGAAGGTAATAAATATTTTCAGGTTTAAATCCGGCAGCTATTCTGAACTGAGCTCCCTCTTCATCTCTGGGGGCATTCTCATCACCGGCAAATACTGTTGCGGCAAGATGATCGCGATCAAATCCAAAGCCTTCAGTAAGAAGTTCATAACTCCATTTACATCTTTCTTCTTTAAAGTAATCACCGAGTGACCAGCTGCCCATCATTTCAAAAAATGTAACATGGCTTCTGTCGCCAACGGAATCGATATCATTGGTACGAACACATCCCTGTACATTACAAAGTCTGGTTCCGAGAGGATGCTTTTCTCCGAGAAGATAAGGCATTAAAGGTTGCATTCCTGCAACATTAAACAATACACCGGTTGAACCGTCGGATACCAACGATACTGCACCGACATCAACATGTCCTCTCTTTATATAAAATTCTTTCCATAAATTTCTAAGTTCATTTGAGGTAAATGTTCTCATTTATTAAGATTCCTCCTGAAAATAATCATACCGATTTATTATAAATTCACTGTTATTCTATGTCAAACACTATCCGGCACAAAAGTTAAAATCCAAAAATCATATTACAACAAA
Source organism: Lachnospiraceae bacterium (assembly GCA_045639745.1). Classification (GTDB taxonomy): domain Bacteria; phylum Bacillota; class Clostridia; order Lachnospirales; family Lachnospiraceae; genus NK4A136. The sequence continues at coordinate 14,906 of JAZUDQ010000049.1, forward strand.
ATTAATAAAGAAAAAACATTTTTACAAAAAATCGATTAATCAACATTAATATGATATAATTCAAACATTGAAAATTTATGCAGATGAAATTTCGCAACTATAATTAATTAAAGGAAAATAAGATGCTCGAAGCCTTTTTATTAATCCCCGTTAAATTTATATTTTTTTATATTTTCGGTATAACAACAGGCAAATTATTTAAATTCGATAACAGTTCATTTTCGGAAATAATTTTGTCGGGCTTTTTCTCCTATTATTTTGTTTTTTTCGTAATTTGCATTCCGTTTAAATTACTTAAATGTTCCCTTTCTTCACTGTCATATACATTCATAATTACGACATTTCTGATTATGATAATGAGCATTATCAAATTAAGAAATGAAATGATTGAAGTCTTAAAAAACTTTATTAAATACTTAAAATCAAATATTCCGTTGTTAACGGGATGTATTTTGATCACTTTATCAATTCTCATACCGGCACTTATCAACAACAATGTTATTGCCAAATGGGACCAGGGCTACTATATAGGCGATGTGGCTTCCTCTGTTTATAACAACACAATAAGCTGTCACAACTCTTATACAGGTACTCTCCTTTCAATTCTCGATCCCGAATATCTGTTTGAAACTTATCAAAATCTTTGTGCAGTAACATGCCGGCTAACGGGGCTGCATCCTCTTTTGGAAGCATGTACAACAATGATAACCGTCATAATTGTTCTCTATTCAATGATTATGTTCAGAATATGTAATCTTCTGATGAATGACAATAAGCCCAAGACCTTTGTAATGTTATTTATATTAACGATTGTTAACTGGTATTCTTATAATGATTCAAGCCCTGTCAGCATGCTGTATCTGAGAGCATATGAGGGAAAAGGAATACTCGCATTAATAATTCTTCCTACTGTATTGTTGTATTTTATTAAAATATGCAAACTCCCCGATTCTCAGGATGACAGTTATAAAAAGACATTGCTTACAATCTGCGCCTCATTTGGTCTTAATATGTCATCATTATATATGATTCCGTTCCTTGCAATCGGAACATACGGTTCTTTATTAATCGTAAAACATGATAAAAAAACTTTTATCAACATAGTTAAACTGGTTATTCCTTTTGCAATAATGCTTGTTGTGTATCTCGTATTCAGAAAAAAATTATATATTTATATTTAAACGGTGATTTATGAACTTTAACATTGACTGGACAATTACATACAGAGCTTTTATAAGTTATTTTTACGGACTTATGATTATTGCTCCTTTATATATTATCGGGATTATACTTTGCTCGATTCCTTCAAAAGACATAAGCAATAATGAACTTCGTAAGACCAATCGTCTTATGTTCCTATACCCTTTTTTAATCTCGCTGATAATAGTTTTTAATCCTGTTGTAATATCCGTAATGGGAAAGTTTGTAGAGATAATACCGAGAGTAAAGAGAATTTTTTGGATTTTACCAATTTCAATCGTAATTGCTTATACTTTTACCAATGTACTGTTCAAACTCAAATCCAATATTATTAAAATAATAATTTGCGTGATAATCTTTGGCTCCTTGGCTATAAAAGGAACCGATCCGCTCTCTAAAATCACGGTGACCGATAATATATACAAAATCGATTCCAAGATTATAGATGTTGATACAATAATCAATAATGATTTCCCCGATGAAAATCCCGTAATAGTTTACAGCGATTACGATCTTCTCCAAATAAGAGAATACGATCCTTCACTGATATGTGCTATAGGAAGGTATGAACTCTGGGGTTGGATTCCCGACGGAGACACCAACAGCCCCGAATACCAGGAATATGTATTAAATAACGGTACATACGGCGAAATAATTGCCTTAAAAGAAAGATTCCATATCAATATTCCCAAAGAGGATTATCTCAGGGCGTTGAACGAACTTAATGTAAACTACATTATAGTTCAATCGTCACTCAATCAGGATTACTATGACAATGATAATTTTGAAATAATTGCCGAAACGCAAGATTATATCATCTATAAATTCAAATAAAAAAAGCTGAAAATGGGACTCGAACCCACGACCCCTTCATTACGAGTGAAGTGCTCTACCAACTGAGCTATTTCAGCACACTTGTTCATTATAAATTGTAGCCGATTATTTTTCAACAATATTTTTTTGTTTATTTTCTTCCACATACACTTCAAGCTGGTTATAAGGAATCTTAATGCCTGCTTCATCAAGAGCGTATTTGATACTTTCAAGCACAGCCCATTTACTCTCAAAATAATGTTCATTCAGAACATAATATCTGATTCCAATCTTTACACAGCTGTCTGCAAGTTCATCAACATAAATATCAATTGTCTTGTCTTTTAAAAGATAGACATTTTTCATAACCGTCTGTTTAATAACATTCTTGGCTTCCTTAATGTCTGACTCATATGCTATGCCGACAGATATACAGACTCTTCTTATCGGTGTCTGATTAACATTGGTAAGACTGGCATTGGCCAATGTACCGTTGGGAAGAATTACTATTCTATCATCAATGGTCTTGAGTTTGGTAAAAAACATCTGAATCTCTTCAACTGTTCCTTCGTTGCCCTTAGTGTCTTCAATGATATAATCTCCGACTTTAAAAGGTTTAAGAAGAAGAATTAGAACACCACCCGTAAAATTAGAAAGACTGCCTTGAAGTGCAAGGGCTATTGTGACACCGGCAGAGCCAAGAAGAGCAATGAGGCTTGTTGTTTCAAATCCGAAAAATGACGCAATAAGTATAATAAGAACAGTCAGCAAAACAAACTTTACAAATGAATCCAAAAACTGAGTAACGCCTGTTTCGATTTTACTCTTATTTAACGTTCTTTTAAGTATTTTTCTGATAAGCTTTATTAACTTACAACCTATATAAAATATAACAATTGCAATAAGAAATTTAACAAAGAACTCCCCGAGCATCTCGGGAAGTTTACGCAAAAATTTTCCATAAAAATCAATTTCATCAGACATATTCGTCTGTTGAATCAAATTACCGCTTATCATTTTTATACTCACTACCTTCTTCAATAGCCTTTTCGGCTTCTCTAATCTTTCTCTCGAGTTCTTCTTTAAGTGAGGCTTTAATACGCGCCTTTTCTTTTTCCAGAGCTTTCTTCTTTCTTATCTTATCAAGCTGTGCCTGCTCTTTTTCAATACGCTTAGCCTCCATTTTATCCAGTTCTTCCTTGGAATAAGGCATTATTTTAAAGATTGATACGGAAAGAGGAGCCAGATTACATACTATATAATTCTCTCTTCCGTCAACATTACCTTCTTTAGACGGAAGCATACGGCTATTTATATAACCGCTACCGCCGAACTCGGTGCTGTCGGAATTAAAAATCTCTTTATATCTGGCAAATGCCGGAACTCCTACTTTGTATTTATCATAATTTATATTTGCGAAATTAATCACAACAAGGAGTGTATCCTCATTATATTTGTCTTTTTTGTCGGAGCTGCATTTTCTTAGGTATGAAATAACATTCTCATTCGAGGAACTGTTGTTCATCCATTCAAAACCGCTTTCCGTGTAATCCTCCGAATAAAGTGCGGGATAATCCGAATAAATCTTAGATAATTGTTTATAATATTCGGCAAAATAAACCTGCCTGTCTGTCATCTCAGTCTTAAACGGAATTGAAGCATCAAAGGATTCTTCCGAAGCAATATCCATGCCGGTAAAACATAATTTCTTTCCCGGATGAGTATACATATAGCCGAAAAATGCTTTTAAATTGGATAATTTTGCATTTTCGTCACCGCTCATTTTTCTTATCAGACCGCCCTTGCCAAAATCAACAAGGCTGTGACCAAGCGATAAAATATATCGTTCACTGTACTGATAAAATGTACTCATCACAAGTTCATTATGATAATTGGCTCTGCTTATCGGATCACATTCCATGTATGAGATAACATCTGACGTAAATCCTTTGTTTATACAATAATCGAAGCCGAGACAATTAGCGTTATCGGATTCACAATTGGCAGAAAGATCAGTAAGTGACGGCCAACCGCTCTCTTCATCGGCTATTGTTACAACGCCGGGAAGTTCCGAATGAATAACCTTATTAAGTTTCTTGATAAAACCAATAAACTCAAGGTTTTCATTGGTTCCGTATATGTTGGGAACCCATTCTCCCGGATTCCTGTAATAATCCAGATACAATATTCCCGTCAGACCGAGAAATTGAATTCCGTCAAAATGATATTCTCTCAGAAGATTTAAGACAGAAGAAATGATAAACGATTCTACTGTCTGATTGCCATATTGAAAAATCACGGCACCGGTTCTTACATCAATCCCCTTTTTATAATCTTCATGTTCAAAAAGGCATGTTCCGTCGAATGATGACAAACCGCTTTCACCCTCATCAAACATAAAACCGGACCACTGAACAAATACACGAAGATTTTCATTATGAAGGGCATTAACAAAATATTTCAGGTCGCTTTCAGAACCCATTACTCTGTTAATCGCAAAATACATTGAAGGTTTATAGCCCAGCGAATCATTAAAACATGCATTTACGGGCATCAATTCCAAACAGTTATATCCATATTCTTTCATATGACTTATAACACTGTCGGTAATATTTTTGATATTAGAATCATCCGTAAAAGAATGCTGACAAATCTCATATATATTTATACATTTATCATCGATATTCTTTCTGTTCTCACAGAATTTGGAGTCGGTCCACTTATATACGCCTTCCGAAAATACTTCTCCGGCATTTCCTTCCTCTTCCTTTCTTAAAGCAAAAGGATCCGATTTAACAAGGACATTTCCGCCCTTATATAAAATCTCATATTTATATCTTTCACCCTTCTCAATTCCGGGAACAAATAATTCAAATACACCGGTAAGATCATCTCTAACCATCTGATGTTCCAAAGAATTCCATGAATTAAAATCGCCGATTACACTTACTCTCAAAGCATTCGGAGCCCATACCGAAAACAGGACGCCTCTTGTACCCGAAACGGTCATTTTTTTTGCACCGAAATAATTCTGCATATCATAGCAACTGCCTGACAGAGCTTTTTCATATTCCTCAATCGGCCTGATAGGAAATACACCGTAGGTTTCTTTAATATCTTTTTTCTCCGGTTTCTTTCCGCCGTAAACAACATGATAATAATAGTCATGTCTGTTTTTACCGGGTATCAAAGCTGCAAAGTAACCGTTTTCATCAGCCATTTCCATCTTTATTTCTTCTTTAACGGTCTTACCTTTTGAGTTGTCCGAAGCTGTTATACAAAGCGAAACATTCGAAGCTCCCGGGAAAAAACATTGAATCAATGAGTTTCTTCCTTCATTATGAGACCCGAGAAGTCTCTCGGGATGAGCCGCTTCACCGTATACAATTTCTTCAATATCGGCCCAGTTCATTAAGTTATATAACTTTTTGTTCATATTTCCCCCTAAATTAAGAACATAATAAAAGACTCTTATTCACTAATATCATGAATAAAAATACCGCTTCTGAGCTTAGGCTCAAACCAGGTTGACTTAGGAGGCATAAGCATGCCGGCATCAGCAACTTTGAACAATTCATCAATCGAAGTAGGATACATTGCAAATGCAGTTACACAATCTTCTTTACAACGTCTCTCAAGTTCTCCGAGGCCGCGGATTCCGCCGACAAAATCAATTCTATTGTCAGTCTTGGGATCTTTGATTCCGAGAATTTCATCAAGAACATATTTTTGAAGAATTGCCACGTCAAGACCTTCAACGGGATCATCGGATTTAATATCACTCTTCATTGTAAGAGGATACCAAAGACCTCCGATATAAATTGAAACTTCCCCCTTCTTTGAAGGTTTAATCGCTTTATTTGAAGGAGTTCCAATCATAAAATAACGATTAATAGCATCCATGAATTCCTTTTCCGATAAACCGTTAAGATCTTTAATTACTCTGTTGTAATCAAGAATCATTAACTCTTCGTCGGGGAAAATTACGGAGAGGAATCTGTTAAATTCCTCATCTCCGGTATATGAAGGATTCTCTTCACGTCTTTTAAGGCCGACTTTACATGCGGATGCACATCTGTGATGACCGTCAGCTATATAAATAGACGAGATTTTCTCAAATTCACTCTTTATAGTCTCGATATTGGAATCCTCATCAATAATCCAAACTCTGTGTCTTACATTATCTTCTTTTGTAAAATCATAAATAGGCGTTGTGTTTTTCTTATCGTTAACAATTGCCGAAATTACGGCATTAGCCCTGTATGCAAGGAAAATGGGGCCGGTCTGAGCATTACATATATCAACATGATTAATTCTGTCAAGTTCCTTATCAGCTCTTGTATTCTCATGTTTCTTAATAACATTGTTCTGATAATCATCTATATCTGCGCAGGCTACAATACCGGTCTGGCTCCTGCCGTCCATTGTAAGTTCATAAATATAATAGCATGGCTTTTCTTCCTTAATAAAGCTGCCTTCCTTAATCCAGTCTGTAAGTATTTCGCGTGCCTTATCGTATGCTTCTCTCGAATACATGTCGAAATCAGGTCCAAAAGCTGTCTCGGGCCTGTCAATTGCAAGAAACGAATGAGGGAACTTGTCTACAACTTCTTTTGCTTCAGCCCTGTTATATACATCATAAGGAAGTGCAGGGATTACACTCTCATACTCCTTTGACGGACGAATTGCTTTAAAAGCGGATATTTTAGCCATTTTTGACCTCCTTAGGTTCAATAATATATATAAAATCTGTATTTTCGTAAAATACGCAACATATGTATTTTATCATTTAAAAAAGTACTCTACAAGTATTTCAAAAATCTCTTTTAATACTGACTTTTTAATAGATGGGTTGTAAAATAGAAATGTATTTTTAAACAAAATTAATGTGAGGAATAAAGTAATGACAAAAGAAGATGAAATATTTTTAAACAGAATTAATGATTATGCCAATGAGGTACTTGACGGAATAGATCCGCAGAAGACTCAGGTTTCGTTCCAGCTCGAAAAACTCCGCCCCATCATGCAGCAACTGGCTATGGAATATAGTATGCCCGTTGAAAATGTATTTATCAAATATATGGACTTGGCATCAGAGCAAAGTGCCGTAACGGAACGCAAATTTCAGAACACCGTAGGAAACATGGGACAATACGGTGACGTCAATATAAGTGATTAATCTTCCTTTATTATATCTTTAATAAAGAAATTTGCTGCGATTGCAAGTACGAACTCTGCAATAAGCTGTGAATAAGCCATTCCGTATATCGGATAAAAATGATTCAGGATAAGAATGGCCGGAATTTCAAGGATAATTTTTCTAAAAATTGTAAATATAAGCGATTTTCCTCCCATTCCGCATGCCTGAAAAATACCTACGGCAAGAAAATCCATCGCAAGAAACGGTTGAGCAAGACAAAGTGCCTTTGTAAATGCAGCACCATACCCAACAACATCTCTGTCTTTAATAAAGAATTCAACAATAGACGATGCATTATAATAATACAAAACTGTTGCCGTAACCATAAATATCAGTCCTATCCAGGCAGTATATATAATGGTATCTTTTACTCTTTTTTTATTTCTCGACGCAAAATTAAATCCGATCAGAGGCATAACACCCTGTGCCACACCCATCGAAACATACATCGGAATCATTGTGATTTTATGCGCAATTCCTATTGCGGCAACCGGATTATCTCCGTAATCACTCATAAAATGATTAAGAATCGTCATTCCCGTTACATTAAGCAGATTCTGAATAGAAGCCGGTATTCCGACACCGAATATTCCGAATGATACTTCTCTGTTAATCGTACAATTCTTTATCGACACGGAAACAAAAGTATTCTTTCTCTTAATAATTAAATATACAAAGAAATAAAGACATGCAACCGTATTGGAAATGCATGTAGCAAGGCCTGCCCCGGAAGCTTTTAATCCTAGAAATTGCGGCAGAATAAATATAGGATCCAGGATAACATTAAGTATACATCCGCTAATTGTTCCGATTGTTGCGGAAGCCGCACTTCCTTCCGCTCTGACCAAATTGGATAAGACAACATTCAAAATACTCGGTACCGCACCTATTGTAACAGTCCAGAACAGATATGACTTACTGGCTTCCATACTTTCCGCCGTAACACCGAGTATGTTAAATAAAGGCTTCTGCAAAAATAAGGAACCGAGTGATATTACCAAACCAAATATGACAGCCCCGTAAAACGAAAAACTACTGCATTTCTTTACCAGATCATAATCTTTCTCGCCAAGGGCCCTGCTCATTTTACTTGATCCGCCGACTCCGAACAGATTATTTACGGCATTAAAACTAAGTATAACCGGTGCAATAAATGTAACAGCGGCATTTTGAATCGGATCATTTATCTGACCGACAAAATAGGTATCCGCAAGATTATATAAAATCATAACAAGGCACCCTATAACCGACGGTATTGCAAGAGTTGCAATAGCCTTCTTTATCGGCATTTGTTCAAACATATAGATTTTCTTTTCATTTGTCATCAGACAACACCTTCCGTTTCAAAATCAAAATAACGAAAAAAGGCGCCAATTACAGCGCCTTTAAACAGACTGAAAATAATATTATTTAATAACTCTAACTTTAATTACGCCATCTATAGCTTCAAGCTTAGCAACCTGATCTGAATTTACTGCCTCAGCTACATCAAGAATTGTATAGGCATAATCACCTTTTGACTTGTTCATCATATTTTCAATGTTAATTCCAAGATCACCAAAGGTAGCACTGAATTTGGAAATAAGATTAGCTGTATTCTTATGGCAAATTGTAACACGTCCGTTAGCTGTACAAATACCCATATCACAGTTAGGATAATTTACCGAATTGATAATATTACCGTTTTCAAGGAAATTTCTCATCTCATCAACAGCCATCTTTGCGCAATTATCTTCTGCTTCTTCTGTTGAAGCACCGAGATGAGGAAGAACTATGCAACCTTCCTGACCTGCTGTTGTAGGATTGGCAAAATCAGAAATGTACTTTCTTACTTTACCGGCCTTAATTCCGTCAAGAACTGCCTTCTCATCGCAAAGAAGATCACGGGCAAAGTTCATAATAATAACGCCGTCTTTCATCATCTGAATGGCATCTTTATTAATTGTATTCTTTGTTGAATCCATAAGAGGTACATGAACGGTAATAAAATCACAATCTTTATAAATTTCATTTACATCAATTACATGCTTTACACCTCTTGAAAGGCTCCATGCATTCTGAACGGATACATAAGGATCATATCCGTATACTTCCATACCAAGTGCAATAGCTGCGTTGGCAACTTTAACACCGATAGCTCCAAGTCCGATAACACCGAGTTTTTTGCCTTCAATCTCTGTACCGGCAAAAGCTTTCTTAGCCTTCTCCATAGATTTTGAAATATCGGCATCGGAAGCATTATCCTGAACCCATTTTGCACCGCCGATGATATCACGGCTTGTAAGAAGCATACCTGCAATAACAAGTTCCTTTACTGCATTGGCATTAGCACCGGGTGTATTAAATACAACAACACCTGCATCGGCACATTTATCAAGGGGAATATTATTAACACCGGCACCTGCTCTGGCAACACATTTAAGATTTGAAGGAAGTTCCATTTCATGCATAGATGCACTTCTTACAAGTACACCGTCAGCTTCATTAATATCTTCTGTCTTAGCGTAATCAATGGTAAATCTGTCAAGACCGATCTTGGCAATAGGATTTAAACAATTATATTTATACATTATGCATTTTCCTCCTCGTATTTTTTAAGGAAATCAACAAGAGCCTGAACACCTTCCATAGGCATTGCATTGTAAATTGAAGCTCTGAGTCCGCCAACTGATTTATGACCTTTAAGATTATCAAAACCGGCTGCTTTTGTTGCAGCAACAACTTCGGCATCCTTCTCTTTTGATTCTGTAACAAAAGGTACATTCATAAGAGAACGAACCTCTTTTTCAACAGTACCTTTGAACATCTTTGATGAATCAAGATAATCATAAAGAATCTTAGCCTTTGCTTTATTAATCTCATCCATTTTCTCAAGACCGCCAAGGCTCTTAAGGTATTTGAATACTTTACCGCATACATAAATTGCCCAACAGTTAGGTGTGTTATACATAGAACCGTTATTGGCATGGGTATCGTAACGAAGATAAACGGGAGTATTGGCATCAGCCAAATCTTCTCTTATTAAATCTTCTCTTATAATTACAATCGAAAGACCGGCAGGTCCGATATTCTTCTGAACACCACCGTAAATCATACCGTAGTCAGAAACGTTGCATGGCTTAGATAAGAACATTGAAGATTGATCAGCAACAAGAATCTTACCTTTTGTGTTGGGAAGTTTCTGGAAAGTTGTTCCGTGAATTGTCTCGTTCTCACAGATATAAACATAATCTGCGTCATCATCGATAGGAAGATCCGAGCAATCGGGAATATAACTGTAATTCTTATCTTCACTTGATGCTATTACATTAACTTTACCGAATTTCTTTGCTTCTGATGCAGCCTTCTTACTCCAAGCGCCGGTAACGATATAATCGAAGACACCGTTCTTACAAAGATTCATGGGAATCATAGAAAACTGAAGTGTCGCTCCGCCCTGAATAAATAATACTTTATAATTATCGGGAATGTTCATCAGCTCTCTTAAATCTGCCTCTGCTTCATCTGCGATGGTCTGAAATACTTTGGATCGATGACTCATCTCCATTACACTCATTCCGCTTCCCTTATAGTCAAGGAGTTCAGCCTGAATCTCCTCTAATACGGGTAATGGCATAGTAGCCGGTCCTGCTGAGAAATTATAAACTCTTCCCATTTTAAGTTTCCTCCTAAATAAAAGATATGTTATGTGAATATTTACCAAATATAATTATGTAAAACTGTTTAAATTGGTATCTTTAAAATTCTATGTCTTTTTTCTTATTAAGTCAACAAGCAATTATCCCAATTTATTAATCAAAATTCTTGTTTTTAAGGTCTTCCGCATCAAAAGCATCTGCTATCGGTGCTCCGCCGGGAACCATCGGGAATACCTTGTCATCCTCTTCGATAATACAATCCAGTACAATCGGATGATCCGAATGAATTGCTTTCTCAATTGCTTTGACAGCTTCATCCTTTGTTGTCACACGAATTGCTTCACAACCGAGGCCTTCCGCAACTTTACAAAAATCAACAGAGTCATTAAGTACCGTCTGAGAATATCTCTTTCCGTAAAACAAAGTCTGCCATTGACGAACCATTCCGAGAACGTGATTATTGATTACTATCTGAACTATCGGAATGTTGTATCTTGATGCAGTAGCAAGTTCATTCATATTCATTCTGAAGCATCCGTCACCCGCAATATTGCAGACAATCTTATCCGGCATACCTATCTTGGCACCTATTGATGCACCAAGACCGAATCCCATTGTACCTGCTCCTCCGCTGGTAATAAATGTTCTGGGCGAAGTATATTTATAATACTGCGATGCCCAGATCTGATGCTGTCCTACATCCGTAGTAATTACAGCCTTACCCTCGGTGAGTTTATCAAGCGTCTCTAAAATATAAGGGCATGTAAGCTTGTCCTGTTCATACACAAGCGGCATATTGGCTTTCATCTCTTCTATATGCTTAATCCATTCGGTATTATTTTTCTGTTCAATCTTGGAATTGAGTCTTGTGAGAACGGAACGAAGATCTCCTACCACAGCTGCATCAATTTTAACATTTTTATTAATTTCGGCCGCATCAATATCAATATGTATAATCTTTGCATTTGAAGCAAAAGCTTTAACATTTGAAATAACTCTGTCGGAGAATCTTGCACCGAGTGCGATAAGAAGATCGCATTCGCTTACACCGATATTGGAAGTCTTGGTTCCATGCATACCGATCATACCTGTATAAAGCTTATCATATGCATCATAGACACCTTTACCCATAAGTGAATCACATACCGGCGAATCAATTAATTTGGCAAATTTTCTTACTTCCTCCGATGCACCCGAACTAATGGCACCTCCGCCAACATAAATAAACGGTTTGCTGCTTGCTTTAATCATCTCCGCAACTTTATCAAGCTCGTCATCGGTAAATGTATTCTCATTTTCAAGATATGAATATTCTTCTGCAATCTCAGCAATTGTTTTATTAATAAATTCTGTCTTATTGGCAGTAACATCCTTGGTAATATCAACAAGGACCGGACCGGGACGACCCGTTCTGGCTATCTGAAAAGCTTTTCTGATAGTATCTGCAAGAACATTAATATCTTTAACGATTACCGAATATTTTGTAATAGGCATTACAACACCGGCAATATCAACTTCCTGGAAAGTATCTTTTCCGAGCAAAGGAAGCGTAACATTGGCGGTAATTGCAACAACCGGAATAGAATCCATGTAAGCTGTAGCAATACCGGTAACAAGATTTGTTGCACCGGGGCCGGAAGTTGCCATACACACTCCCACCTTACCCGTCGCACGGGCATAACCGTCGGCTGCATGTGCAGCGCCCTGCTCGTGGCTTGTAAGAATATGTCTGATTTCAGACGAATGTTTATATAATTCATCATAAATATTAAGAATAGTTCCTCCGGGATAACCAAAGACGGTATCAACTCCCTGTTCCTTAAGACATTCAATAACAATCTGTGATCCGGTTAATTCCATAACTCTCTCCATTTCCGTTCGACTTAATATTTATATTTCAATTGCTTAATAACACAACAATAAAACTTTATCACTTTATCTTGTTAAAATCAATCGCAAGTATGTGCCTTACAACTCATTTTCAATATAATCGCATACCTCTTTGACAGTTAGGGCAAAATTATCGACATTGGTTTCAAACCATTTTATATTCATCTGATTATTAAACCATGTTAATTGACGTTTTGCGTAATTGCGACTTCTTTTTTTGATAAGTTCCACCGCATCGTTGTACGAAATCCTGTTGTCAAAATATTCAAAAAACTCTTTGTAGCCAATAGGCGTCATTACCGCCCTTGAACAAATATTGTTATCATAAAGCTGCCTTGCTTCATATTCAAGACCATCCTTAAGCATTTCACCAACGCGTTTATTAATTCTGTCATAAAGAATATTTCTTTCGGAATTAAGTCCGATAAATAAGGAATCATACAGCAGTTTTGAATTTTTTTCTTTTTTGCTGTAAGGTTTATCATTCTGTATACAATAATTAAGAGCTTTAACCGCTCTGACCCTGTTATGAGGATCTATATCAGTATCGGGATCGTATTTCAACAGCATTTTATATACTTCTTCATCACTGTATTCTGAATATGTCTCGGAATTATCAAGCGTCTCGAATTGATAATCATATAATAAAGCTTTTATATATAAACCTGTTCCTCCGACAACAATCACCGTTTTCTTCCTTGAAAGAATATCTGCGATAATTCTTCGGCCTTTCTCCTGAAAATCAAATACCGTAAATTCTTCGTCAAGATCACAAATATCCATGAGATGATGTACTATCCCCTCTTTTTCGTCTTCTCGAATTTTTGCAGTTGCAATATTAAGTCCTCTGTACATCTGCGTGGAATCGGCATTAATAATCTCACCGTTATATTTATGAGCAACTTCTATTGATAATTTTGTTTTTCCTGAAGCTGTCGGTCCCGTAATCACAATAATTTTATCCATATGATCAAATCTTTCCCATTAAAAATATCCCCCGGGTGATTTACCCGAGGGATTATAACCTATTGTTATTTTCTTATTTCTTCAGGTCTTTTCATAACAGCACCCTTGGCACCGCTGGTAACAAGTTCTCTGTATCTTGCAAGATAACCGGTATTTACCTTCGGTTCTCTCGGCGACCAGGAAGCTTTTCTCTTCTCAAGTTCTTCATCACTTACTTTAAGTTCCAGTTTCATATTCGGAATATCTATTGATATTATATCTCCTTCATTAACAAAAGCTATAGGTCCACCAACAGCTGCTTCCGGCGATACATGTCCGATAGAAGCACCTCGGCTTGCACCGGAGAAACGACCGTCTGTAATAAGAGCTACACTCGAGCCAAGTCCCATTCCGGCAATTGCGGAAGTAGGATTAAGCATTTCTCTCATTCCGGGTCCGCCCTTAGGACCTTCATATCTGATTACAACAACATCTCCGGGAACAATCTTTCCACTCTTAATAGCATCAATAGCATCATCCTCACAGTCAAATACTCTTGCCGGTCCTTCATGAACCATCATCTCCGGAACAACAGCCGAACGTTTAACAACAGAACCGTCGGGAGCAAGGTTTCCTTTAAGAACAGCAAGACCTCCTGTAGAAGAATAAGGATTGTCTACAGTTCTTATAACCTCAGGATTAAGATTAACGGAAGACTTAATATTTTCTCCGATGGTCTTTCCGGTAACTGTCATACAATCTGTATTAATCAAACCGATATCGGCAAGTTCTTTCATAACGGCATATACACCGCCGGCTTCGTTAAGATCCTCCATATATGTGGGACCTGCAGGAGCAAGGTGGCAAAGGTTTGGTGTCTTTGCACTTATCTCATTGGCATATGAAATATCAAAATCAAATCCGATTTCATGTGCAATAGCAGGAAGATGAAGCATTGAATTGGTTGAACAGCCGAGAGCCATATCCATTGTAAGCGCATTGATAATAGACTCTTTTGTAATAATCTGTCTTGCGGTAATTCCTTTGTCAAGCATATCCATAACAGCCATTCCTGCATGCTTGGCAAGTTTAATTCTATCCGAATAAACAGCGGGAATCGTACCGTTACCGCGAAGTCCCATACCGAGAGCTTCTGTAAGACAGTTCATTGAATTGGCAGTATACATTCCGGAACATGATCCGCATGTAGGACAAACTTTCTGCTCATATTCTTTTACTTCTTCTTCTGTCATTGTTCCTGCAGCGCAAGAACCGACAGCTTCAAACATAGCCGAAAGACTCTTTTTCTGACCATTAACACGACCTGCCAGCATAGGTCCGCCCGATACAAATACCGTGGGAAGATCAAGTCTTGCCGCAGCCATAAGAAGTCCGGGTACATTTTTATCACAGTTGGGAACCATAACAAGTGCATCAAACTGATGTGCAAGAGCCATACATTCTGTTGAATCGGCAATCAAATCACGTGTAACAAGTGAATATTTCATTCCAACATGTCCCATTGCAATTCCATCACATACCGCAATTGCAGGAAATACAACCGGAACACCGCCGGCCTCGGCAACTCCGAGTTTTACGGCATTTACAATCTTATCAAGGTTCATATGGCCCGGCACTATCTCATTATATGAACTGACAATACCAACCATAGGTTTTCTCATTTCTTCTTCGGTAAATCCCAATGCATTAAACAGACTTCTGTGAGGTGCCTGCTGAATGCCGGTCTTAACATTATCTGATTTCATAATTTTATCAGCATCCTTTCAAATTAAAATTAAATAAAATGATGAGTGCGTATTGCTTCATTGCTACGCAATTGTATGCTTTTGACACTTACAGTATTTAATTATAATACCAATACGTATTAATATTCAATTTTTTCTTTTGGAAGATTTCTAAAAATAACAGAAAGATAATCCCTAGCTTCCATAGGTTTCGAAATATAATCGTCAAAGCCTTTATTCATAAATAAATCTTTATGTTCTTTTGAAGAATCCGCTGTCATTACGATAATCTTACTGTTTACATTGGGATTATCCTTCATCCTGATAATCTCCAACGCTTCAACACCACTCATTCCCGGCATTCTGTAATCAAGCAGAATAATATCGTATTTCTTCTCTTTTGTAAGTTCTACCGCCCGCTCTCCGCTCTCTGCTTCATCAATTTCAATACCATGACCATCAAGAAGATTTCTTGCTATAAAGCGATTCATTTCCACATCATCAACAATAAGAATACATGCAGACGATGCGTTATAATTAAAATCATTATTATTATTATCCGGAAGATCCGCAGCATTTTCATCAAATACACCTATAGTCTCATCATCAACCATTTTCTGAGGAAGAATTATTTCAAAAGTGGTACCTTCTCCGTAAATGCTGTTTACCATCAGTTTTCCGTTCATAAGTTCCAGCAAAGACATAGCAATACTCATACCAAGACCCGTGCCTTCGGTAGAATGGTTTTTCTCATTTTCTATTCTTTCGAATTTACCGAAAAGCTTATTCATATCTTCGTCTTTTATTCCTATTCCGGTATCACGAATGGTAATCTTAAGTTCAAAATATCCTTTCTCCTGACCTTTACGACCGGTAATAGAAAAATCAATTCCTCCGTTCTCGGTATATTTAACGGAATTGGAAAGAATATTCAACAGAATCTGTCTGATTCTGTTGGAATCACCTATAAGATTAAGAGGGATATTTTCGTTCACGTTAATATTAAAAAGCAGCTCTTTTTTCTCAGCTCTGAGTCTCGTCATAAGGGCAATGTCCTTTAAAAGAGAAGTCAGTTTATACTGCGAATCCACAATCTCCATTTTACCGGCTTCAATCTTGGAATAATCAAGTACATCATTTATAAGAGACATAAGTGCTTTACCCGAACGCATAATATTATTGGCATAATTTATTATATTCTCTTCCTTCGAATCTCGAATAATCAGTTCATCCATTCCTATAACCGCATTTAACGGTGTACGGATTTCATGAGAAATATTCGCCAGGAACGTGCTCTTTGCTTCATTAGCATTGTCGGCAACATTTTTTAAATATTCTGCCTCCTCAATAAATTTTTCTTCGTCGGTTACATCTTTAAGCCATCTTATGGTAGCTTCATCATGTATTTTTCCCTTAACCTCAAGAACATAACAATAATAGCTTCGATTATTTAAAATAACTTTTTCCTCGTTACCAAGATGCAACGCCCTATATACTCTTTCATTGATGTAATCAACAGGTGTTCCGCATACACAATCTTCGACAATTCCGAGTATTTTTCTTGCACTGACATTGGCATAAATCAACCGGTTCTCTTTATCATAAGAAAAAATGGCGTCCTCAAGATTATCGAGAATTTGCTCCTCGGCATTTTGCGATAACGGATAAATTTTATATTTGAAAATAACAAGCAAAACAATAAATTCGGCAACGGTAGAACTTAAAGCGGTGAAGTCAAAACCGCTCTTCGTAACAGTCGAATATACAGAACCGAGATAAGTTAAAAGACCTGCAATAAGATAGGCTATAATTGGCTTCCTCAGATATTTAAAAAGATATTTTTTCTTCGCGGCGCATTTTAATATTATTCTCATCAGCGGAATCAAGAACAATAGAAGCCACAGACAATACAAATAAAATCCCCAGTTAAAATCAACCGTTCTGATATTAACACATCCGACTTTTTCATATGTGAGCGATTTGTATAAAATGTGAAATCGATCGTCGAAAAACGCAATAATTATCCAGATAAAATTAACTATAACCGGAATAATCTGTCTTTTTTGAAAAGAAGGTTCATGAACAAGAGAAGTAAAAATCAGATAATAACCGATTCCGAGATTGGAACCGCCCAGATAAGTAATAATCAACCCTGTATAAGCAATATCCGAGGAATTACCTACTACAGCAATAAAATTGCCTGCGCATAAAATGAGATTACAGATAGCAACAATATGACTTGCCTTTTGCTCATTTGATGAAGATTGAGAAACAACATAAATATATTCAATAATTGAAACAAGCAGAATAAAACTTGAAAGAACAAATATAAAAATATCCATTTTCTCCCCCCCCGAGAGTAAATAGGTAGTGTCAAATCTGACACTCCTTTTTTCTTTCAAAATCCTCTATTTTCAAGGTTTATCACTTGTTTTTACACAAAAAAAGTGACTACCCCCTAAATAACCAGTACAATTGAATCACCACAAAACAATAGCCCGTATAGAAAGGTAATCACTCATGGACATTATACTGTATTTGA
>JAZUDQ010000050.1:0-80841 GCA_045639745.1 Lachnospiraceae bacterium
AGCATACCGCACAGACCTCCCTAGGTACCACACGTTTCTTCCTCTCCATCCATCTGCCTCATTTATCATGCATGATTCCGTGTAGTTATTGGGCTTCGACTTGATATGCAGCCTTACCCCCATGCATAACCTCTTATGAGATTTCTGTCCGTCAGACCGGAGATTTGCCCGTGGGTTAGTATGTTCCCCACATCCAGCTTCCTTCAGATTCGAGGTCGCCCTCGACACCCTTGCCTTCGGCTATATCCTTCCCACTACCGGGCGGATTCGGGACTTTAACCCGTTAGAAACGTGCGCCGCTAGGCGCACATACAAAAAAAGCATTGCAGTTCGCAATGCTTTTTTACTTCATTTATTTAAAAAAACTTAACATTCAACAATAAGATATCTTCCGTCTCCTACATCAAAGACTTCGGCAGCCTCAAGAATTTCCTCTATACTCATTTCGGAAATATCGGTTCCGTTCTCATCAAAATAATCCATTACTTCTTTCGGGCTCTCACATACAACAGCCATGCACTCACATAGAAAATCATTGGCTTCTTCTATACTGTTAACTACCGTTCTTGGCACAAGTTTTAACTGATTATCCAAAAAACACTTCAAAACTTTTTCATCATACTCCATATCTTTCATGCTCCTTCTATTGCTATTTGTTATTCAATAAAAAAACCTTTTTCTTTCAGGACTTCTTCAACTCTTCTATATGGTAATCCTACCACATTATCATAATCACCTTCAATATGATTAATATACTTTGAGAAAATACCCTGAATCGCATACGCTCCGGCTTTGTCCATACTTTCACCGCTTTGTACATAATCATTAATCTCGTTCTCAGTCATCGAATCCACGAATACCTCTGTTGCCTCGCAAAACAACTCGCTGTCTAGCGCATTTTCATTTTTGCAAATTATACATACCCCCGTGTAAACTTTATGACTTCTTCCCTGAATTCTGTTAATCATTTTCACGGCATGCTCTTCATTAACAGGTTTGCCCAATATGTCATTATCTATACATACTATTGTATCTGCCGCAAGTATATATCCTTCAAAATCTTCACTTAAACCCGCAAATACTTCATTGGCTTTATTGCTTGCAAGTTCGCTAACATATTCGGTCGGATTGCTTTTATCGGAGTATTCTTCACCGGTAGCTTTTATTATCTCAAAAGTAATATGTTCTCTTTCAAGGATTTCCCTTCTTCTCGGAGAACCCGAAGCAAGTATTAATCTTTTTTTCATATTTTCCTCTGTAATTCATTTAACACAATTATTATTTATTACTCTGCGATAAATCATCAATAAACTGACGTGCACTTCTTCCGGAAAGACCACCATGCATAAGTTCCCATACATTTGCTTTGGCAAGTACTTCTTCATCGGATAATAATATCCCGGCTTTATGAGCAAGTGTCAAAACAATATTCGTGTATTCTTTCTTATTGGGCGAACCAAAATAGATTGATACTCCAAACCTTGCAAAAAGAGACAATTTTTCCTGAACAGTCTCGTTTTTATGCATATCTTCGCCTACCGCATCTTTATCCGAGGTAGTTTCTTTAACAAGATGACGTCGATTACTTGTCGCATATATCAGAACATTATCCGGCTTGCTCTCCAATCCGCCTTCAATAACCGCCTTAAGATATTTGTATTCCGTCTCAAATTCTTCAAATGATAAATCATCCAAATATATAATAAACTTATAATTTCGGATTTTTAAATTATCTATCAGTTCATTAAGTTCTTTATACTGGTGTTTATATACTTCAATCATTCTTAAGCCTTTATCATAATACTGATTCAGAATTGCTCTGATTGAAGAAGATTTTCCTGTCCCGGCATCACCGAAGATCAGACAATTATTAGCCTTTTTACCCTCAAGAAAAGCCTCTGTATTCTCTATCAATTCTTTTTTCTGAGGTTCATATCCGACAATGTCATCAAGACTTGTTATTGCTATATTATAAATCGGATTGATTTTAAGAAGATCTGAAGTATGTTCAACTCTGAAAGCTTTATGAAGTCCGAAAACTCCGACACCGTATTTTGAATAAAATAAATCCGCAAGTTTCTTAAAACCGTGCACGTCATCTGCCTTACTCAGATTTTCGGCCAATCGATTAATTTCATTTACAATAAATCTATTATATTTAATTGGTTCTTTTCCCGTAGATTTAAAATCCAATAAAAGAGTCATATCTTTTGTATTACCTATTGTAGACTCCAATTTGTTAATATCATACGCAAACATGTCCCTGAACAGTCTGAAATCATGTAATACGGCATCACTTAATGTTCCGTTGACATTTCCTCTCATTTCACAACTTAAAGTATATGGATTTTCATT
This sequence comes from Lachnospiraceae bacterium, assembly GCA_045639745.1. GTDB lineage: Bacteria > Bacillota > Clostridia > Lachnospirales > Lachnospiraceae > NK4A136. The sequence continues at coordinate 2,356 of JAZUDQ010000050.1, forward strand.
ATATACAAGTAATTCCGTCAAATAGCAGTGCCAGAGATTTCCCTCATATCCACATTCCATCGCACATTTATAAAGAGAACTGACTACACGGTAAAATACCGTTTCCATTTCAGTTTTATTTTCCTTATTTTTGTCATCCACGTGTTCCATAAGAAAACACATATCTTCCAATATACAAAAATCGTTCTTTCCCGGATTTTCTCTATAAAACAAAAATTGATCCGATTTCATTATTCTCTCCATTCCCGGGACCGATACATCAACATCTTAATATCATTATCGTCCCGAAATTTTACTATTCTTCATTCCTGAGCAATTATAACATATCTTCCGCAATAAGTAGCATTACAATATCCAAAAAAATTGAGTGTTGCGAAAATTGCATAACTCCGGAGCAATGCTCTTATATCGGTAAGCAGCCAAATTTACTTTTGACAGACACATCATAATATATGTATCAGGCATACAATAAATAGTATTTTCATTGAAAGAATTGTGCATATATGGTATCATTACAAGAAAAGATATAACCATCGACAAAAAAGAACGATAACGGAGGTCTGAAAATGGAAGTAAAAACATGTATAACACAAAGACGAAGCATTAGAAAATTTAAAGATACCCCCATCGATGATGCTCTGTTGAAAGAAGTAATCGAAGAGGCATCATATTCTCCCAGCTGGAAGAATACTCAGATTACACGATATATAGCAGTTAAAGACAGTGAATTAAAGAAGAAAATAGCTGCCTGCACCAGTGCTTATCCTCATAACGGAGAGATAATCGAATCAGCTCCCGCTGTTATTCTTGTTACATTTATTAAAAACAGAAGTGGATTCGAGCGTGACGGTTCATATTCTACGGACAGAAACGACGGTTGGCAGATGTTTGATACCGGCATTGCTACTCAGACTCTTTCTCTTGCGCTTTCTGACAAAGGTGTCGGAAGTGTAATAATGGGCATTTTTGACAGAAAAAAGATAGAAGAACTTCTCGAACTCTCAGAAGACAGAGAGTTGGCCTGCGTTATTCCCATCGGATATCCTGATGAATCACCCGTTGCCCCCAAGCGAAAGACAGTTGATGATTTATTAACAATCATTTAAAGGTTAAGGAGAGATTCTTTTCTCTCCTTTTAATTTGCTACTTATATTACGTATTTAGATAAGGGAGATATTTCAATGAAACATTTAATGAGTCCTTTGGATTTTTCAACAGACGAACTGGCAAAACTTTTTGACCTCGCCAACGATATTGAAAACAATCCTGCAAAATATGCCGAAAAATGTAAAGGAAAAAAACTTGCCACGTGTTTTTACGAACCAAGTACACGAACAAGATTATCCTTTGAATCGGCAATGCTTAATCTGGGCGGTAGTGTTATAGGATTTTCATCCGCTGATTCGTCTTCGGCAGCAAAAGGAGAAAGCGTATCAGATACTATTCGCGTAATTTCCTGCTTTGCAGATATATGTGCAATGAGACATCCCAAAGAAGGAGCTCCTATGGTAGCAGCCTCGAAATCAGCAATACCGGTTATTAATGCAGGTGATGGCGGACATCAGCATCCTACGCAGACACTTACGGATTTACTTACCATTCGTTCTTTAAAAGGTCGACTTGATAATTTTACAATAGGTTTATGCGGAGACTTAAAATTCGGTCGTACGGTGCACTCCCTGATTAATGCATTAATTCGCTACGAAAATATACATTTTATTTTGATAAGTCCTGAGGAACTCAGAATTCCGAGTTATCTTAGGGATATGCTTATTGAGAAGAACATTTCATTTGAAGAAGTAATAAAGTTGGAAGACGTAATGCCCCAGCTTGATCTTTTGTATATGACAAGAGTTCAAAAAGAAAGATTCTTCAATGAAGAAGATTATGTCAGACTTAAAGATTTTTATATATTAACAAAAGAGAAAATGCTTTTAGCGAAACCTGACATGCTGGTTCTTCATCCTCTTCCAAGAGTAAATGAAATATCCGTTGAAGTCGATGACGATCCGAGAGCAGCATATTTCAAACAGGTACAATACGGAGTCTATGTTCGAATGGCTTTGATACTTACACTTTTGGAGTTAGCATAAGCAGAATATTGCAATTGACTCGCACAGTCATACGCGGTGCTTCTCGCCATTTCAAGCCTTTGTAACATTTTATTAATTCATATTTTAACTTTTTTAGTCAATACATCACGGAGGAACTACCATGTTAAACGTAGGAAAAATAGAAGAAGGATTTGTGCTTGACCATATTCCGGCAGGAAAAAGTATGTCCATTTACCATCATCTCGGACTTGATAAACTTGATTGTACTGTTGCAATAATCAAAAACGCCAGAAGCGGCAAGTTAGGTAAGAAAGATATAATAAAGGTAGAATGTGACATAAACACTCTGAATTTGGACGTTCTCGCTGTTATTTGCCACACTATTACCGTAAATGTAATAAAAGACGGTGTAATAGTAGATAAAAAAGAATTAATATTACCCTCTGAAATAAAAAATGTTATACAGTGCAAGAATCCCAGGTGTATAACATCTATCGAACAGGAACTGCCTCACATCTTCTATCTGGCCGATCCCGACAAAGAAATATATCGTTGTAAATATTGTGATGAAAAGAGTAACGGAATAAATTAATTGTTTTCCGAAACGGTTTCCTCAGTTACAGTATTCGCTGAGGCAGCCATTCTTTCATCGTCTTTTTTAGCCTGATTCCACATGTATAACACAACCGCTACAGCAAGTGCGGTAATAACAATACATTGAATCAGGTTCTTTTTAAATAATGCCTTTGTTTCTTCATCCATACCTTGTTTATTTCCCTTCTCCGCCTACGACTCCTATAATACTATTCCTTTGATATCTTCCTCTTCAATAACAGAAAGACATTCTTCGGAAGCATCCTCTATATTAACAACCCTGGAAGCATGATTTGTAATCGCCCTTTCAAGGAAGTTTCTTACATCACGCGCATTTGCAAAATTATCCGGCTTTTGTTCAACCCTGTTTTCAAAGAATTCTTTTGCATATTTTTCAGCTTTTTCGGATAATGAATATTGCTGTTTTTCACATTGGTTTTTCAATATATCCAGAAGTTCCTCGGAATCATAATCATCAAAGTAAATAAATTTGTTAAATCTTGATTTAAGCCCGGGGTTTGATTCAAGGAACTCATCCATAAGATCCGGATATCCGGCTACTATCACCACAAGATCATCTCTGTGATCTTCCATTGCTTTCAGCAAAGTATCTACCGCTTCCTGTCCAAAATCTCCATTGCCCTTTCCTACTGTAAGAGTATATGCTTCATCAATAAACAATATTCCTCCCAAAGCAGAATCAACAACTTCCATAACATTGGTTGCCGTCTGGCCGACAAATCCTTTTACCAAACCTGAACGATCAACCTCTACAAGCTGTCCTTTTTTCAAAGCACCGAGATTCTTATATACATCTGCAAGAATTCTTGCAACAGTAGTTTTTCCCGTTCCCGGATTTCCCGAGAAAACCATATGTTTTGACACATCCGATATTTTCATATTCTTATCTCGGCGCATTTTCTGTACTTTTAAAAGATTAACAAGCGAATTCACCTCTTGTTTAACACTTTCAAGACCAATCATACTATTAAATTCTTCAAGTATTTTTTCAAGTTTGTCATTACCGAGTTCATCAAAATTCTTTTCCTCGGAAAAAGAAATTGTATATAATTTTTCCATTGATGTGCATTTCAAATCAAATTCTTCAAGAAATGAAGTAAGGAGCTGAATAAAATCTGTCAGTTTTTTAGCTGCCACTATTGAGTCTTCGTTTTGACAGGCCATCATGTGCTGCCCGAAAAGCTGATATGTATCAACAACTATCTGAGCTTTCTGATTCTTGAACGGATCGTTGGGAATAAGTTTTTTTACATCAGCCAGAACACAATATTTTAAAATCATCGGAATTGTTTTTCCATACTTATTCTCAGAAAGATTCTCCCTGTGTCTTATCTCTCTTAAGACCTCTATATCCGGGCAAATTCCAAGATTTTGCTTTATGCATTCCTGTTCTTCTTCGGAAATAACCCCGTTGACATCGGAAAGATATGCCCCGAATTTTACAAGACTATATCTGAAACTCTCCATTACATTTTCTTTATCAACACTGAGATCTACAACATGATAAGCATTCATTAATTTAACAATCTGCTCGCAATGGCCTATCATCTGCTCTAAATTCTGTTCCATCAGCTAAATCCTCCGCTCCTTTAAGCTGTTTTTACGAAAATGAAATAATCTCATTCTTAGGCTTTTTAGCATTCTCAAGTTTTTCAATCTTAAGAATAGGTCCCTGTCCGTTTTTATAATCCTGCCATTTTCCCATAGTAACAGTTGCGGTAACATTAATCCATTGTTTATTCTTTAACGAGTCACAATCGTCATAAGATGCGGGAAAACCTATAAAAGTCATATCCTCGGCACAACAGGTCATGGCAAGTCGTCCCGGAACAAAATATCCCTTCGGAAACTTATCAGGTTTTAAAACCATTGCCAGGAATGATATCTTTTTATTTAAATATCTTTCCACATGATCCATCATATCAAGATACCAGATTCCATATGACGCTTCTGTCAGTTCAATTACTTCACTGTTTAATTCATAGGGCAAATCTTCTTCAAAAATCTCATTAATTTCACCCTTTGAATCTTCAAATACAACTTCCGCCTGAGAATTTACGGATTTAATATTTCTTCTGAACGTAGCCAAATTATCCATTTGATTATCGCATCTGTTAAAAATAATGAGTTCGGAACGTCTAACCATCTCCGCAACCATAGACTTCATATTGTTAAAATACATACTAAAGCTTCCGGCATCAAAAATTGATATCTGCTGCTCAACATTCCAGTTATCCGGGAGTTTTAAATCCTTATTGTTCCACATTCCGTTATATTCGATTACTATTCGCTCCGGTCTCCATTTTTTCTCCAGGCTCTTCAAATAATCGATATTAAAATCTTCTTCATTTTCGATTTTTTCAACAATTGTTTTTGATTTTTTAAGAAGTTCGGCCTCATATGTATCTTCGCCCTCTTCGCACAAAATCAGCATGGTAGTACCGCGAATTTTAAAATAATCCTGAGCTAAAGTAAATTTTAAAAAGCCTGTTTTTCCACTGTCAAGGAAGCCGTTAATCATATATACTGGTCTCATTTTATTACCTCTTGTCAATTTGACTATTTATTAAATAACGATTTAAGATTTTCTTCATTTAAGTTGGAACCGATAACACAAAAGCGTCCTGTTACACAAGGATTGCCGCTTCTGATATTTTTTTCTTCCGGAACATAATCAAAGTAAATCCATTCACCGTTGTCAGACTGAATCATACCTTTAGCACGCAATACAAATCCGTATTTTTCTTTATTGTCCAATTCGGTCAATATATTATCTATATCATCTTTGCTGTATTTTGCCGGAGTTTCCATACCAAAGCTTGTAAATATTTCATCTGCATGATGATGATGATGTTCATGATCATGATCATGACATCCGCATGTGCAATTTTCGTCATGCTCATGATGCTCATCGTGATCATGGTGATGCTCATGGTCATGGTCGTGGTCATGGTCATGGTCGTGATCATGGTGATGCTCGTGGTCATGATCTTCATGGTCGTGGTCGTGATCTTCGTGATCATGGTGATGTTCATGGTCGTGACATCCGCATGTACAATTATCATCATGTTCATGATGATGTTCGTGGTCATGGTTATATTCATCCATAAGCTGCTTTGCAAGATCAACTTTTCCTTCAATGGTATTCTTTATCTCCATACCGTCAAGTTTATCCCAATCAGTTGTTATTATTGTTGCGGAAGTATTATACTGTCTCAGAATATTGACTGCATCATTTAATTTCTCATCTGATATATTAGCAGTTCTTGATAAAACAATGGTTCCTGCATGTTCAACCTGGTTCACAAAGAATTCACCGAAATTCTTTACATACATTTTGCACTTTGAAGCATCAACTACAGCCACCGCACTGTTTAATATAACATTATCTCCGAGTTCCGCGCTCTCAATGGCTTTAACAACATCTGAAAGTTTACCTACACCGGAGGGCTCAATAAGTATTCTGTCAGGTGTATATTTTGTTAAAACTTCTTTTAACGAAGTGCCAAAATCGCCTACCAATGAGCAACATATGCATCCGGAATTCATTTCCTTAATTTCTATTCCGGCTTCTTTTAAAAATCCGCCGTCAATTCCAATCTCGCCAAATTCATTTTCTATAAGAACAACCTGCTCACCTTTAAAAGCTTCTTTAAGCAACTTTTTAATAAGAGTAGTTTTTCCTGCTCCCAGAAATCCCGAAACAACATCAATTTTTGTACTCATTACCAATTCCTTCTTTCTATGTTTAATTTATGATTAATGAATTACCTGCTGTACAGTTTGCGAGTTTATATTATTTTAAGAACCCGTTTACAATCTGATCCTCAGCTTCCTTTTCCGTAAGTCCCAAAGTCATAAGTTTTATCAACTGCTCACCGGCAATTTTACCGATTGCCGCCTCATGAATAAGAGATGCTTCAACATGGTTGGCCGTAATCTCGGGAATAGCTCTTACAGTAGCATTATCCATTATAATAGCGTCGCACTCGGAGTGACCCGAACAAGCGTTATTTCCATTTATTTTTGCATAAAATGTTTGAATGGAATCATCTTTGGCAACCGATCTTGATATAACATTGGCACTTGAACCTTCCCCGTCAAGATCGACTACAAAATCCGTCTTAGCCATTTGTTTGCCGTGTGTCATTATTTTTTCTTTAATCACAACAGTTGACGCCCCGTTTAAATGCATCTGTGTCTTTCGTTCGGTTGAATCAATGCCCTTTATCTGGGTAGTCTCCATTTCAAGATAAGCACCGTCTTCAAGCGTTGCTATCGTTGTCGGATTCATTATATTTTCTCCGGTTCCTTCACCCGATCCGTAATGCTTTTCTATATATTTTACTTTTGAATTCTTTTCAAGATGGAAACTATGTATACCGCTGTGTTCCGAAGAATCTTTTCCTCCGTTATGAATTCCGCATCCGGCTATAATTGTGACATCACTGTCAGCTCCGATATAGAAATCATTATACACCGTTTCCTTTAATCCTGACTGGGATAAAATAACAGGAATATGTAAGCTTTCGTTCTTGGTTCCCGGCTTAATATATATATCAATTCCGGATTTATCCTCTTTTGTAACGATATCAATATTGGCGGTTGTATTTCTTCCATCCAATTCACCGTTTATTCTAAAGTTGTATGCTCCTGCCGGGATTTCATGAAGATCTGCTACTTCCTCCAACAGTTTTTTCTGTATGCTATCCATCAATTTAACGCTCCAAAACTATATTTTATCGGTTAACACTCTGCATTCAGACGGCTGTGAATTCATCAATTCAGGCATTATTTCCTGTTTGTTACCATATTTTTTTATCATTCCGTCTGATAAAACCAAAATTTTATCTGCTATATCAAGTATTTTTTCCTGATGCGAAATAATAATTATTGATCCTCCGTGTTTCTCATACATTTTTTTAAATACATGAATAAGGCTTTGGAAACTCCACAAATCAATTCCGGCCTCAGGTTCATCAAATACGGTAAGTGCCGTACCTCTTGCCATGACCATTGCTATTTCTATACGTTTCAACTCTCCGCCGGACAATGACGCATTAATCTCTCTGCCTATGTAGTCCCGTGCACACAATCCGACTTCAGACAGATATGAACATGCTTCATTAGTTGTAATATCCCTTCCCGCAGCCAATTTTATAAGGTCCCCGACTGTCAAGCCCTTGAATCTTACAGGCTGCTGAAAAGCATAACTGATTCCCTGTCTTGCACGCTCTGTTATTCCCATCTCCGTAATATCTTTTCCGTCAAGAACAATCTTACCGGAGGTCGGTTTAATAATTCCGGCAATAAGTTTGGCTAATGTTGATTTACCGCCACCGTTCGGACCTGTAATAGCCACAAAACGGTCCTCTATCTTAAGGGAAATATTCTTTAGTATTTCTTTCTCACCGGCATCTTCGGAAACCTGATACGAGACATTTAACAACTCAAGCATTTCTTTGCCATCCACCTTTTGCTAAATTTATATTCTACATTTATAAGCATTGGATTATTTCCAAAATATAACGCAAAAAATGCGTTCGAAAACAATATCTTGTATATTATACCACACGCTTACAACTAAATCAAAGAAATCCGATGTTATAAGGTTATATGTTTATAATCATTCATTATGTAAACTATATTTTATGTTAACCTTCTCAAATATTATGTTTCCATATCTGCTATGATATACCAAGAGCATTTTTTCCTCTCTTTTTTTGCTATATTTTTGATATTAATTTAGCGGTCTTGCGATTATCTCTAACATAAGCTTAGCCGTTATCTGTATTGTACTTAGTCCTATACGTTTTGTGACAGGTGTGGCATCTGACATTAGCGTCATTTACAACCCAGCTGTCATTTTTTCTTCCGGAAAATAATGCAGATTTATAAATCTTAATAATGGAAATCTAAATAACAAAAATCTAAATAACAAAAAAAGATGACAGTCAAACTGCCATCTTTAATTTCGATATTAAATCCGATATTTTTAAATATCTGTTTTAATTATTTATTCATGCAACATTTTTTGTATTTTTTTCCGCTTCCGCAAGGACAGAGATCATTGGGATATATCTTCTTTTCTTTTTTGATTGTTGTCGAAGATTTCTGTTCCTTAAATAATACTTTTCTTTTATTTTCATCAAAAATATTATCCCATTCAGGAAGATTGTAAAGCCACTCAGCCTGAGCTGCAACCATATTCTTATAAAGAAGTTCTTTGTCAAAACCAAGGTTTACTTCAGTATCCTCTTCCATGGTCTCAATCGGATTGGCTTTAACAAGTGAATCATTAATTCCGTCAAGGAATGCAACCATATGCATAAGACTGATTTCGAATTTTTCTGCCAGTTCTTTTACAGTTCCTGTAACTACAGTATCAGGATCTGCAAGAAGTTTTTTATAAATATTTTTCTCAACATCAAAGTATACAGCCCAAAGTGCTTCAAGTTCCTGTCTTGTAGTGTTGGTATTATATGCCTGTTTTCTCCACTGATCTAATAATGTCATAATTTCCTCCTAGATTAACGTGACCTACGTCACAACTAAAGAACATTATACTAAAATCTATGCTTTTTTGCCATAACTTTTTATAATCTTAAGAACGTCTGTTACGGTAGAAACAGAAATCAAGGCTGAAGGCGCAATTCCTTTGGTTCTTTCGTATGCCGTTCTCGGGATTATTATTCTGTCAAATCCCATTTTCACGGCCTCCTGTACTCTCTGTTCTATCAAACCCACATTACGGATCTCACCTCCGAGCCCAACCTCTCCGACAGCAATAAGCTTTTCCGGAATCGGTATGTTTATAAAACTGCTTATAATCGCAATGACTATCCCCAAATCAATTGAAGGCTCGTTAATTTTCATTCCGCCGGCAACATTAACATAGGCGTCGCAAGCTCCCAAATGAAGCCCCAGGCGTTTTTCCAAAACTGCCATAAGCAGATTAACCCTGTTTAAATCAGCCCCTGATGTCTGTCTTCTCGGAATACCGAATCCGGTTTGACAGCATAACGCTTGTATCTCCAGGAGTATCGGCCTTGTCCCCTCCATAGCACATGTAGTAACCGTACCGGATATATCACCAACCCGACCCTCCAGCATATATTCCGACGGATTTTTAACTTCTTTCAAACCGTCTTCTTGCATTTCAAAAACACCGATTTCATTTGTTGATCCAAATCGATTTTTTACGGCTCTCAGAATTCGGTATGAAGCATATCTGTCTCCTTCAAAATACAAAACCGTATCAACCATATGCTCTAATAATCTCGGACCTGCCACGGTTCCCTCTTTTGTCACATGACCGACAATAAATATCGTGACGCTAAGTCTTTTGGCCAGATTCAGCAAAATTGCTGTCGATTCTCTTACCTGTGAAATACTGCCGGCAGATCCGCTTATTTCCTGATTAACCATAGTTTGTATCGAATCAATAATTACAACTTCAGGTTTCTCATTTTCGATTACCTCAGATACCGAAGTCAAATCCGTATCACACAATAATTTCATTTTACCGTTAAATTTGCCCAGCCTATCGGCTCGCATCTTAATCTGCTTAAGAGATTCCTCTCCGGAAACATATAATATGCTGTTTTCATTTTCATCGAGTTTTCTGCACATCTGTAAGAGAAGTGTCGATTTCCCGATTCCGGGATCTCCGCCCACAAGAACTAATGAGCCTCTGACAATTCCGCCTCCAAGGACTCTGTCCAATTCTTCATATCCGGATGTAATTCTAAGTTCTTCTTCCGTAGTAACGTCAGAAAAAACAACCGGCACGGTCTTTTCTGTATTTTTCTTTATTACCGAACCTTTTCCTGTCTGAACACTTTCCTCTGTCATTGCGTTCCAGGCTTTACAAGCCGGGCACTGTCCCATCCATTTGGGAGATTCATAACCGCATTCTTTACAAAAAAAAAATCCGTTTTTACTTTTCCTTTTGTCATAAATATCCTTTCTTATATAAACAGCAAAAGCGCCACTACAGGCGCTTTTAACCAATTGCTATAAATCAGAAACACTTATTTCTTTTTAATTACTACACTGACATCTTCTTCACCGGCCAATTCTACACTAATACTAAGCTTTCTTCCAAGATTTGTCTTCATGACACCGGTATTCTCTCCGTTAATACAAATCTCATATTCGGTTTCTTCTTCAAGCCCTACTGTAATCTGCGCATCTTCAGTACCTCTAACCAAAAAACTCATTCCGTTCTCTGTTTCTTCAAAAGCACTAACATTGGTTCCCGGAACAGACTCATATAAAAACATTCCATTTTTTTCAAGACGTGTAATCTCACGAAATGACTTTACTTTAAGCATATCTCCTGAATGAGGATAATCTTCAACTTTCTTCTTTTCTTCTAAACAATAATCTCCGAAGCCCAACTTACCATCCTCTTCAACTCTGATAAGTTCTGAAAACATTGCCATTTTAATGCCTCCTTTTATAAAGTACTTTTATATAAAGTATACTATTAAATAGAATAAATTGCTATTAACAAACTATTAATTTAATATTAAGTTGATAATGAAATGAATCTGTATAATTAATTATCATTTCACCCTGAAACAAATCTTGTCATCCTTAACCGATGTATATACAACATCCGAAGTTTTGATATTACCATTTAATATCTCAAGTGCCAACGGATCTTCAACAAAGCTTGAAAGAGCCCTTTTCAAAGGTCTTGCCCCCATTTTCAAATCAGTAAAATGTTGAACAAGATACTCTTTTACAGCCGGTGAAATATTAAGCGTAATATTTAACTGTTTCTTACATCTGTCCGACAATTTCTTCGACAATAATGATACAATCTTGGTTAAATCGTCATGGGTAAGAGCTCTAAACACTATTATCTCATCGATTCTGTTTATAAATTCGGGTTTAAAGCTTTTTTTGACCTCCTCCATTACGCCGTTTTTCATTCGTTCATAATTATCATTTTCATTATTTTTCTGTGTAAATCCAAGCAACTTGGGATCGATTATACGAGAGGCACCCGCGTTACTGGTCATAATAATAATCGAATTTTTAAAATTAACTTTTCGTCCTTTCGAATCGGTAATATGACCGTCATCAAGAACCTGAAGCAAAATATTAAATACGTCGGGATGAGCTTTTTCTATTTCATCAAACAGAATTACAGAATATGGATTTCTTCTTACCCGTTCAGACAGCTGACCGCCTTCTTCATGTCCGACATATCCTGGAGGTGAACCTACCATCTTGGCAACCGAATGAGATTCCATATACTCTGACATATCTACTCTTATTAGTGCATCTTCGCTGCCAAACACTACTTCTGCAAGAGTTTTGGACAATTCGGTTTTTCCTACACCCGTAGGACCCAAAAACAGAAATGATCCAAGCGGTTTCTGAGGATCCTGAAGGCCGACCCTTTGCCTTCTGATGGCTCTTGATACCGCACTTACAGCTTCATTCTGACCGATTACTCTGTTATGAAGAATTTCTTCCAGATGAATCATTTTCTTGGTTTCCTCTGTACTGAGCTTAGAAACCGGAATCTTTGTCCACATACTTACAACCTGACAAATGTCATCTTCGTTGACTTCTCCAACAGAGTCTGCCTTCTTCTTTTCGAATTTTTCACGCATTTTTTTAAGCTTTACAGTCAGTTTATCCTGTTCTCTTTTCAGTTCTCCGGCTTGAGCAAATGCTTCTATCGTAATTGATCTTTCAATCTGGTCCTGCATATTCATGATTGTTTTTTCAAGTTCAAGCAAAGCTTCCGGTTTCGAAATCGAAATCAGTTTCTTGGAAGCACAGGCTTCATCAATTAAATCTATTGCTTTATCCGGAAGATTTCTGTCATTAATATATCTTTTTGAAAGCTTGGCTGCTGCAATAACGGCAGATTCATTGATTGAAAGATTGTGATGCTGTTCATATTTTGATTTAATACCGTTTAAAATATTTATTGTCTCTGTAACAGAAGGTTCTTCAACTTTTACAGGTTGAAATCTTCTCTCAAGTGCAGCATCCTTCTCAAAATGCTTCCTATATTCATCAACCGTAGTCGCTCCTATTAATTGCAATTCACCTCTTGCCAATGACGGTTTCAAAATATTGGCAGCGTCAATTGCGCCTTCTGCTCCACCGGCTCCTATTATTGTATGAATCTCATCAAGGAACAAAATAATATTTCCGGCACTGATTACTTCATTGATTACACGCTTAATTCGTTCCTCAAATTCACCTCTGTATTTGCTTCCGGCAACCATTCCTGGCAGATCCAGCATCATGACCTTTTTATTAAGCATGTTATCCGGAACATCTCCGAGAATAATTTTTTGAGCCAGTCCTTCGACAATAGCAGTTTTTCCGACCCCGGGGTCCCCGACAAGGCACGGATTATTTTTACTTCTTCTACTTAGTATCTGAATAACTCTTTTAATCTCTTCTTCTCTTCCTATAATAGGATCCAGTTCATTCTTTTGTGCCAAAAGCGTGAGATTACGACTATATCTTTCAAGTGTAGGAGTTTTGTCTTTATTGTTTTTTAAATCTTTTTTATTCTGCTGTTCATTTTTCAAATACTGTTCCTGGCCAATTGCCATAAACACGTCATAATATAATTTCTGCGGACTGATTCCCATAGCCATAATCAGCCTTATAGCTACACATTCCTGTTCACGCAGAAGACTGATCAGCAAATGTTCTGTCCCGATTTTATCTATACCCAGATCATCGGCAATTACCTGAGCTTCTTCAAAAATCCTCTGTGCTCTTACGGAAAAGTCTCTTCGTTCCTTCAATATCATGCTATTGGCCGGATTAATCGACTCACTGATCAATTCCATTATTCGGCTTTCTTCTACCTTATTATCTCTAAGGACCTGAGCCGCAACTCCTGTTTTTTCCCTGATCAATCCCAATAAGATATGTTCTGTCCCCACATACGAAGACTTCAGTTGTTTTGATGCTTTTTCCGCCAATACAATGGCAATCTTTGCTTTATCTGTATAATCGGATCTCATTAATTAATTTATCCCTTTCAATTCCAAAAACGTGCACCTTTTTTTATATAAGGTGCACGCCTTTTTTATTTATTATTCGTCACGGGATGATTTTAACTTCATAAAAACCATCAATAATCGTAATTATTCATCATAATCCGAATATTCGTCTTCATCCCTTACGGCTCTCTGAGGCTGAGCAACAGTTGTTCTTCTCTGAACCTGTCCTGCGCCTGTTGTTCTCTGGGCACTTCTGACTACCTGTCCCTGCGCGTTTCTTACCACCTGTCCCTGCGCATTTCTGACTACCTGTCCCTGAGGTCTTGCCTGAGAAGTTCTGACAGGAGCAGCTGTACGAACAGACTGCTGAGGCTGAGCACTTACGGTTCTTCTTCTTGGTGTGCTTCTTACCGGCTCATCATCATCGTCGTCATCGTCGTCATCGTCATCATCATCATCATCATCGTCATCATCATCGTCATATGACTGGCTGAATTTACTGAAAAAACCACCTCTTTTTCTCGGTCTTTCATCTTCATCGTCATCATCGTCATCATCTTCATCATCATCGTCGTCATCATCGTCATCGTCGTCGTCGTCATCGTCGTCGTCATCATCGTAATAATCGCCGCCGGCATTTATTAACTTGATTACCAGAATTGCGACAACACCGAGAAGTACAACACATACAATAATAAGAATTATAACAAGTGTCTTATTACTGCTTTCAACCTTGGGAGCCTCATCAGTTTCAAATAATGAAAGATCAATAGGAACCCAGCATTGTGTATTCTGATCAACTAAAATCCAGGATTTCTCTCCGCCCATTGAATCCAGTGAAGCATAAAAAATTGCATAGTTACCATTGATAAATCCGTTAACAGGAGTACTGTATTGATCTACCGCTACAAGAGCCTTAACAAATCCTTCGGGAAGTTTAGGTGCTTCTCCTTCATATTCACATGAAGTGAATGATACATTAGATAAATGGGCAAAAGAATCGCTGCCGTTGTTGCCACCGTTATCTCCGCTTTCACCGGAACCGTCGTTAGAATTATCTCCTTCACCTGAATTGCCGCCGTTTCCGTCATCCGGTTGTGTTGTATTATCAGGTGTTGTATTAGTAGTATATACTTCCAAATAATTACCTTTAATATATCCTGTTATTGTTGTTCCGGACGGATCCGTAAAAGTAACCTGATACCATGTAGCACCATCGGAATCGTTTTTTGACCCAAGTACGGTTACAACCTGATCTTTTTCTGCCGAACCTACAGCATCATATTCTTTTCCTGCATCTGCACGAACGTTGACAGGGCCATCCGTAACTATCATCTGATCATCCGCATATGCAAAACTTTTCATCATAATGCACAGAATCAACATTGTAATAAAGCCCATAGTTGCTTTCATTGAAATCTTCAGTATCTTCTTCATTGTATTTTTCCTTTCGTAAAATTCCTAAAAATTCTAATCTGCTTATTAAGCTTCATCTATTGCTTTGCCGATATCATTTCTCATATATTTATTATCAAACGATACCCATTTTGTAGCTTCATAAGCTTTGCTTCTTGCCTCTTTAAGATCTTTCCCCATCGCTGTAATTCCCAAAACTCTTCCGCCGTTCGTTAGTACAGCGCCGTCTTCTCCGGATTTCGTTCCGGCATGGAAACAGAAATAATCATTTTTTTGTTCAAATGCTTCCAAGCCGCTAATCGGCAATCCCTTTTCATACTTCACGGGATATCCTTCAGATGCAAGAACAACACATACTGCAGCATTGTCCTCAAAACACAGATCAACCTGATCAAGTGTACCGTTGACGCAAGCTTCAAATACATCCATAATATCATTTTTCATTCTGGGAAGAACCACCTGTGTCTCCGGATCTCCAAATCTTGCATTGTACTCGAGAACTTTAGGTCCATCCTCTGTGATCATAAGACCAAAGAAAATAACTCCCTTAAAGGCTCTTCCTTCTGCCGCCATGGCGTCAACCGTCTTCTGATAAATATTGGCTTTACAATACTCATCAACTTCCTTTGTGTAAAACGGACTGGGAGAAAATGTACCCATGCCTCCCGTATTAAGTCCTTTATCTCCGTCAAGTGCTCTCTTATGATCCTGAGCACTGGTCATTGTCTTTATTGTCTTTCCGTCACAGAATGACAAAACCGAAACTTCTCGTCCTGTCATAAACTGTTCAATAACCATAACATTTCCGGCTGTTCCAAACTGCTTATCCAGCATAATGGATTTTACACCGTCCAAAGCTTCCTCTTTTGTGTTACATATAAGCACACCTTTTCCAAGCGCCAAGCCGTCAGCCTTAAGCACAATAGGGAACTTGGCTTTTGTTTCAAGGTATTTAATTGCATCATCACTATTGTCGAAATTCTCATACTGAGCTGTGGGAATTCCGTATTTTTTCATCAAATCCTTACTGAATGCTTTACTTCCTTCAAGAATTGCAGCTGCCTTTCTCGGTCCGAATGTAGGAATTCCTGCTTTTTCAAATTCATCAACTATTCCGCCAACCAACGGATCATCAGGTCCTACAATAACAAAATCAACGTTGTTATCCTTTGCAAATTTAACCTGTCCCTCAAAATCCATAACACCAATCGGTGCACACTCAGCTATCTTTGCGATTCCCGCATTACCGGGAGCACAATACAACTTATCAACTCTTTTGCTCTTACTAACAGCATATGCAATGGCATGTTCTCTGCCACCGCCTCCCACTATCATTACCTTCATAATTGCTCCTTTACAATTCTCCGTTGGCAATCATGTCAATTGCCTTAGGGAGTATTACCCATTCTGCCTGCTCCATTACTCTTCTCTGAAGCACTTCCGGGGTATCCCCTTTCTCTACATACACTGCCTTCTGCAGAATAATAGGTCCTGTATCCGTCCCTTCATCAACATAGTGAACTGTGGCTCCTGTTACTTTAACACCTCTTTCAAGTGCTTTTTCATGAACCTTTAATCCATAATAACCGGTACCGCAAAATGAAGGAATAAGTGACGGATGAATATTTATTATCCTTCCTTCGAAGGTTGAAATAACTTCTTTGGGAATAACTACCAGAAATCCTGCCAGGACAATCAAATCCGGATTAAGTTCAACAAGCTTATCCAGGAAAGCCCGGTTAAACATCTCTCTTTTTTCAAAATCCTTAGGCGAAAGACATATAGCTTCAATACCACTGTTCTTTGCTCTCTCAAGAGCAAATGCCCCCGGATTATTACTGATAACCGCTTTAATCTTCGTATTGCGAATATTACCGTTATTAACTCCGTCAATTATTGCCTGAAGATTGGTTCCTCCTCCGGATACACACACTACAATATTTAACATAATGTTACTCCACGTTCTCCGGCATATGTCTCACCAAGAACAAATGCTTTTTCACCGCTGGCATTTACCGCAGCAATAGTCTTGTCAACGTCTGCTTTGTCAACACAAAGCACCATTCCCACACCCATATTGAATGTATTGTACATCATATCTCTTTCGATATTGCCATTTTTCTGAATCATATTAAAGATAGGAGGAATGTCATATCCCGTAATCTTTGTTGCAGCACCGATTCCTTCCGGAAGCATTCTGGGAATGTTTTCAAAGAAACCACCGCCGGTAATATGGCTGCATCCTTTTACGATAATTCCCGCATCTTTAACACTCTTCATGGCTTTTACATATATACGAGTCGGTTCAATAAGTGCTTCACCGAGAGTTCTGCCGAGTTCATCGCAATATCTTGAAAGATTCTGTTCAGACATTGTGAATACTTTTCTTACAAGTGAAAATCCGTTGCTGTGAACACCTGAAGATGCAATACCTACCAACACATCACCGGCTTTAATATTCTCTCCCGTAATAATATCTTTTTTATCTACAACACCTACGGCAAATCCGGCCAGGTCGTATTCATCTTCCGGCATAAGTCCGGGATGTTCCGCAGTCTCACCGCCTATAAGAGCCGCACCTGACATTTTACAACCTTCAGCAACACCTTTTACTATTGTTGCAATCTTTTCAGGATAATTCTTTCCGCAAGCAATATAGTCAAGGAAAAATAACGGTTCACCGCCTGCGCAGGCAACATCATTAACACACATTGCCACTGCATCAATTCCGATTGTATCATGTTTGTCCATGATAAACGCCAGTTTAACTTTTGTTCCGCATCCGTCTGTTCCGGAAAGCAGGATCGGCTCTTCCATTTTCTTTATAGCATCAAGAGAAAATGCTCCCGAGAATCCGCCAAGACCTCCAAGCACTTCGGGTCTCATTGTCTCCTTAACATACTTCTTCATAAGTTCAACCGATTTGTAACCGGCTTCAATATCTACTCCAGCGTTCTTATAATCCATTATTACGTCCTCCGATTGGTTGGTAATATTTCCAGAATAAATTTTATTGCATTTTATTCTTCAATAATATGTGAAAAAAGCACAAAGTTTTAATAATTCTTATACCCTACCTCTTTAAGGTGTTCATCTTTGGCCATTACCGCATTTTTATTTTTCTCAGAATATGCCTTCAATTTCTTCAAAAGTTCAGTATCGCTTGTTGCGAGAATCTTAGCTGCAAGAAGGCCTGCGTTCACTCCTCCGTTGATAGCAACCGTAGCAACCGGTATACCTGACGGCATCTGAACAATCGAATAAAGCGAATCCTTTCCGCCAAGGCTTGTTGTATGCATCGGAATACCGATAACCGGCATAGGAAAAATAGCGGCGCACATACCGGGTAAATGTGCTGCCATTCCCGCTCCGGCAATAATTACCTTAAAACCTTTTTCCTCAGCTGAATTGGCATACTTGAAAAATTCTTCCGGCTCACGATGAGCTGAAATAATTCTCATCTCAAAAGATATACCCAATTCTTCAAGTACATCAGCTGCTTTTTTCATTATGGGCATATCCGAATCGCTACCCATTACTATTCCTACCTGTGCCATAATTTACCTCCTGTTAAGACAAGTATTTATTTAATTCTTCGAGACCGTCAAGTACAAAAAGACCGTCTCTGATAATATCCTTACTGTTACCTTCGTGATCCACAACGCTCAACAATCCAACTTCGTCATATGGTATTGTTATGTCGGTATGGCAGTTATAATAAGCTTCTTCCGGTTTTTCTTTACGCAATATACTTTTTTCGTTGTCTCTGGCAATAATCTCTTTTCCATCCGGATTATACACCTTTATATCCTCGGCATGAGAATAACAGGTATCGCCCAACGCAAAATGCGGTCCGGTTTTTTCGGCTATTAATATCGGCAACCGCCCTTCTATTCCAAACGTACGACCGAATTTATATGCCCTCGTATTTGTACCTATTGCAAACTCTCCGATAGGCAATGTGTCATGGTTAAACAGAACATTTTCCTTAAAAAACGACCGATTTTTTTCCGCATCTTCATAGTTATCACAGGAATATTCTTTAACCATACCTTCTTCAAATACAACCTTCAGGTTAATATATTCCAATTCATTAAGAAATACTCTGCTAACATTAAGAACACCGTTGGTTCCCTTTAGCCTGGGGGATGTAAATACTTCTCCTACCGGAATATTTACATCGGCGACGCAGTTCTCAAACTTGGTCTGAGAAGCGCTGTCTTCTACATCGACAAGGCTTATGCTGAGTCTGGTCGTATTGGTACCTTTTCCCTCAATATAAACTTTCTCGCCTTTATCAAGTTCATCTATAATCTTCTGTTGTAAATCCCGATAAATATAATAATCAAGAGTGTTAATCTCCAGAGTTTCATCGAAAATTTCTTCAAACCTGTCTCCGATTGCCTTGCCGGGAAACGCTATTATAGTAAAACTTCGTTCTTCACCTTTTATATATTCATTGGTTATCATGCCTGACTGCATTGCCTGTTTTACGGACAATTGCTGTTGCATTTTATTAAGTTTTATTCTTTCTTTCTTTTCTTTCGGAAGGAACGGCTCTTCGCCAAACAACTCTATCACGGCAGGACCGGCATGTCTGTTAGCCTGCTGTTTATTCTCTTCAAATGCATTTTTCAAACATTCTATTTTTCTGGTAACCAACTGTCCGTCCAGAATAAGTGCTTCGTCCTGGTCATGATCATAGTCATACTGCTTATTGGGATTAGCGCCAAAATAACCGACCTTATTCATATTCTGTCTTCTGAACAAGGAAGAACAAGCTCTGTATATTACCGGCTTTAAGCCCATTTGTTCAAATAATAATATTGATTCTCTGACCACTCTCTCCATTCCGAGCGGATATCTTATATTGACAGTTTCTTTTTTTGAAAGGTCTTTTCCCGTATTAATAAAGCCTATACGATATCCTTCGGTAAAAGTCTTTGCAATTTTAAGTATTTTTTCCTTCGGAAGAGAAGCCATATATTCAGACATTTTGATTTCGTTATCCGTAATATATTCGCCATACCTGTATAAATAATCGGGAGTTTCGAGATTTTCATTCATTACAATCGAATATCCGACTCCTTGTTCCGGCTTGACCATCTCTTTTACACGTTTACAATTCTGAATATCGTAATAATCACTCACATACCAGTAAATGATTTCCTTTAATTCATTCGGATCCGGTTCCCGCTGTTCTTCAAAAGCATCCTTTATATTTCCGTATATTTCCATAAGAAGTTCTGCTCTGTAAAGAATTTCAACTCCGTCTTTTTCATAAATTGCCGGAATTACGGCACGCATTTCATATGCCACAACCGAAAAAATCCTACCAACGCCTTCGCCCAGAAGCTGCACGGCATATGTAGGATTACAAAATGAACAATCATAATTACTTACGATTATCGTTTCATACAATTTTTTATTATATTCAATTAATTCACCCGGAGTAAGCGTATTGTCTCCGTCCGCCATTCTTTCATACATTTCCATGGCTGACAGAAGAAATCTCATCTGCGTGTCAAAAAAAACACCGTATGAATCCTTAACAATACTTTCATCGTTAAGCACATACTCCATTTTTTCTTTTATCAGTTCGTATCTTTCGATTTCGAAAGAATCCATTTTTTTACTTTCCCATATAAATAATAATAATACCAACAACAAGAATCAGCGCATCTTCGACATATGCAACGGAAGAAATCCTTTTATAAGAATTCTCTACCTGCTTACCAAGCATTGCCAAAATAAAACTAATCAGTCCCAGCACCCAAGACATGAAACATACAAGGGCATATTTTCCAAAATCCTGCGAATGAAAGAAATATGGCAAAAATCCTGCCGCAACAATCGAAATAAGTCCTATGCATCCTAAAATCACAGCCATTATCTGAATCGGATGATATTTTTTGTCAGTAAATTTGAAAAAATTAAGTCTTTTCACTTAATTAATCACCTAGAACATAATCTTACCCTTCTGTCCAAGAAGAGATGCTCCCGAAATAATTAATAAAATACCTGTAGCAACACCGATTACTATGCTGATTATACCCACCGCAATATTGGCTGCTCCGCAATTTCTCATTACCTTGTATGTCTTTTCTTCTTCCATATAAATCCTCATTTCCGAACTGCTTTTTCTTTGAACCTATGTCTTGAGTCCACGTTCACATTCTCAAATAAAGCGTTTATCTGCATCGGCCCGTCAGTTCTGAAAAATAACCCGGTTGATATTTATCATACCGACTGCCAACAATTACAAATTCACCTGTGCACCATACTGTGCATAATATTCATCAATCGCTTTCTTCATGTCATCATCAATAAGAACACGTCCGTTAATATTGCGACCGTAAAGATATTCAGACACTTCCTTCATTGTTACGATAGCAGTTGCATCAATTCCGTATTTATCCTTAATCTCACATAATGCACTCTTCTCGGTTGTTCCCTTTTCCATACGATTTAATGAAACAACAAGACCTTTTATTTCAACATTTGCCTGAGCTTTTATAATAGGATATGTTTCTTCAATAGATTTTCCCGATGTTGTAACATCCTCTATCATAACAACACGATCACCGTCTTTCAGATTACTTCCCAAAAGGATTCCGACATCTCCGTGATCTTTTATTTCTTTTCTGTTTGAACAATACCTAACATCTTTTCCGTACAATTCACTGATAGCCATTGCTGTCGCAACACTAAGAGGAATACCTTTATATGCCGGTCCGAACAACACATCAAAATCCAATCCGAAATTATCATTTATTGCCTTTGCATAATATTGTCCGAGTTTTCTCAACTGAGTTCCGGTAATATATGCTCCCGCATTCATAAAAAACGGTGATTTTCTTCCGCTCTTTAATGTAAAATCACCAAATTTGAGGACATCACTCTCAACCATAAATTCAATGAATTCCTGTTTGTACTGTTCCATTTTTTCCTCCAAATAACATAACCATGCATTACACATAGCCTTTCATTAAAACACATACATTATCAATGCTATCATACGTCACCGAAAAAAGCAATAAAGAAAGCCCTCGAGGGCTTTCTTTATTATATCCTTTAATATTACTTTTAGTTCCTTATCCATTTACCAAAACATACTCTTCAGCATATTTCTTTATATTGGATGCATTGGCATATTTAATGCTTTCTTCGCCGTTAACAACCACAAGTGTCGGAGCCTGTCTTACTTTGTATTTTAATGCAAGTTCCGCATTTTCTTCAGCATCAATCGGAATATAGCTGATATTGGTAAGATATTCCTTTGCAAGTTTGCAGTTAGGACAAGTCTTTGTCGTAAACAGATATCTGATTTCCGCCGGAGTCTCTACCTTAACCTCTCCTTCAATATCATCCATATCCGTAAGAGTCACTACAGAGCTTGAAGGTCTCTTAAGAACGGAGTTCTCAATATCATATTCGGTTCTGTTCTTATATTCCTGGAGTTTGCCATCATTCCAGTTCTGTACAGGTCTGTAGTATCCTGTAATACGGCTGTATACCTCCGTCTTTGCACCGCAGCAAGGACATTCCTTAACTTCACCTGCGATGTATCCGTGTTCCTTACATATTGAATATGTAGGAGACAGCGTATAGTAAGGAAGTTTATAATTTTCGGCTATCTTTCTGATTAAGGATGCCGCAGCCTTCCAGTCAGGAAGTTTCTCACCCAAAAAAGCATGAAATACGGTTCCGGATGTATAAAGTGTCTGAAGCTCGTCCTGAATATCAAGCGCATCAAATATATCTCTCGTATAATCAACAGGAAGATGTGAAGAGTTGGTGTAATAAGGAACGTCACCCTGATTTCCTGCTGTCTTTATATTAGGCCATTTCTTTCTGTCATGTTTTGCAAGACGATATGTTGTACTCTCTGCGGGGGTAGCTTCCAGATTATATAAATCGCCATACATTTCCTGATAATCCGAAAGTCTCTCTCTCATATGATTGAGCACTTCTTTAGCAAATTCCTGGGTCTTTTTGTTTGTCAAATCCGCACGAAGCCAGTTGGCATTAAGTCCGACTTCATTCATACCTATAAGACCGATTGTTGAAAAATGATTACTAAACGATCCCAAATATCTCTTGGTATAAGGATAAAGTCCCTCATCAAGCAGCTTGGTAATAACGCCTCTCTTAATCTTTAACGATCTTGCTGCAACATCCATCATCTTATTAAGTCTCTGGAAGAATTCATCCTTGGTACTTGAGAGATATGCAATTCTGGGAAGATTAATCGTAACAACACCCACGGAACCGGTTGACTCACCCGAACCGAAGAAACCGCCTGATTTCTTTCTGAGTTCTCTCAAATCAAGTCTTAAACGACAACACATTGAACGAACATCGCTGGGCTCCATATCAGAGTTAATATAATTTGAAAAATAAGGTGTTCCGTATTTGGATGTCATTTCAAACAGAAGTTTGTTGTTCTCCGTATCCGACCAGTCAAAATCCTTTGTAATGGAATAGGTGGGAATCGGATACTGGAATCCTCTTCCGTTGGCATCACCTTCAATCATAGTTTCGATAAAGGCTTTATTTACCATATCCATTTCAGCCTTGCAGTCTTTATATTTGAAATCCATCTCTTTACCGCCGACTATTGCCGGAAGTTCGGCAAGATCCTGAGGTACAGTCCAGTCAAGAGTAATATTTGAAAAAGGTGCCTGTGTTCCCCATCTTGATGGTGTATTAACACCGTATACAAATGCCTCTATGCATTTTTTTACTTCTTTGTATGAAAGATTGTCTGCCTTTACAAAAGGCGCGAGATATGTATCAAATGATGAAAATGCCTGCGCTCCTGCCCACTCATTCTGCATAATTCCAAGGAAATTAACCATCTGGTTACAAAGAACCGAAAGATGTGCTGCCGGAGCGGATGTAATCTTTCCTGTAATACCGCCGAGGCCTTCTTTAATCAACTGTTTTAAAGACCATCCCGCACAATACCCGGTAAGCATTGACAAATCGTGAATGTGAATATCCGCATTTCTGTGAGCGTCCGCTATTTCCTCATCGTAAATTTCCGATAACCAATAATTGGCTGTAACGGCTCCGGAATTGGAAAGAATTAATCCTCCGACCGAATATGTTACGGTAGAGTTTTCTTTTACTCTCCAATCTTCAACCTTAACATAACCGTTAACAACATCTTTATAATCAAGAATTGTGGATTTCATAGAGCGCATCTTTTCACGCTGCTTACGATAAAGAATATATGCCTTGGCAACGTCTGTGTATCCTGCCTGTTCAAGTACTTTTTCAACACTGTCCTGAATTTCTTCAACATGAATTGAATCATCTTTAACCTTTTCCTGAAAATCTGCAGTAACGCGAAGGGAAAGCAAATCGATAATATCATTGTTGTATTTCTTATCAACCGCATTAAATGCCTTCATAATGGCATCATTAATCTTGCTGAGCGTAAAATCAGCTTTCATCCCATCTCTCTTAATAACACAGAACATATTTCCTACCCTCTCATCGAATATTTCACATGATAATCAGTTAACATAACAACCAACTTACCCGTGCAAATTCATTCTATCAAAGGGGTATATAAAAGTCAACGCAAAAGCACAAGATATTATGTTGTTTTTTTTACAAAAACACAACATATAGTGCTTCGTGACACTTATGTCATATCGTTTTATAAAGCACATAAATAAAGGGCTTCCGTCATTTTTTCATAAAAAAAACCGGTTAACCATAAGTTAACCGGCCCACAATTTTCTATTATTTTTACAAATATATTTTTACCTTGTTGTTAAAAATGCATACTCCTTTTCAAGTTTCTCCGAAAAGCCGTAAACATCGCGATATTCCTCAAGTTTCTGCTTTGCGCTGCTAAAATCCAACATATATTCATAGCAGGCAACCTCGTTAAGTATTAACGTCTGCATGCAGGTGTTATTTTCAATTATCTGTTCTCCTGCCGAAAAAGCAGCGAGAGCGCTTTGATAATCACCCTGTTCGACATAACATAATCCCAGCTGATTATACATCTCGGGATCTGCATTGGTTGCAAGATACGTACTGTATATAACGGCGGCATATTCGTACTGATCGGTCTGCTTGTAGCATTCTGCCAGCAAATTGATAACCGCTTTGCCGGATTCACCGTTCTTTCTTGCACGTTCAAGATAATTACATCCCTGCGCATATTCACCCTGATAATAACACAATCGTCCTTTATCGTAATCGCAAATTGCCGAGGTATCCGCAGCCATTACAACATCAAGATATTTTTGTCCGTTCTGCTCATATCCGTTTTCTTTAAGCAATGCATAAATATCAATATAAAGACTGTAATTATTTTTATCTATTGCCACCGCGTTATCAAAATCCGCTGTTGCATCATCCACGAGTCCCAGAATTGTCTTCATCGAGCCTCTCATAAAAAACGCATTTGAGTCCTTCGGGCACAAACCTATGATACCGTCATACACTTCTATTGCAGAATCATATTCTCCGAGTTTGTAATAGGCAATCGCCATGTAATAATTGATATCATATTCAAGATCGCCCGGGAACATTCCGCCATTGGCAAGAGCAAGTCTGAAAGAATTAACAGCTTTTCCGTACTCTTCGGCACCCATATATGTAAGTCCCAATCCGCGATAAGCCATCTCTTTGTCTTCGCCGTTCTCAATAGCATCATTAAAACATTCTACCGCCGAAGCATAATCCTGCGCTATTACCGCAGCATATCCCTCTTCGGTATAATTAATATCGGACTTTTTACCGCAGCCTCCCAAAATGCACATACCTGCAACAAGCATCACCAGCGGCAATAATTTTTTCTTCATCAAAACAAAACCTCGTTGTTATTATTATAAAGCGTCAATAATACGAACAGCTTTATCATAACCCTCTTTCAGTCTCACGTAAATAGCCTTTATCTGTTCCATAATATCTTCCTGCTCACCACGTCCCTTTATAAGCGCAAGCATCTCCACCGTACATTCAAACACATCCTGTATTCCGAGATTACCTGCAACACTTTTAAGAGCATGGACTGCATTATATATAGCATCATAATCACAATCCGCTATTGCGCCTTCAATCTTACCGTAGTTATCATCGCCCTTAAATTTCTTAAGGAATGTAAAATACAAAGTCTCATTGTTGATAAATCTGGCAAGAGCTCCGTCTACATCATATCCGGCTCCGTCAAGCATACTTCTCTGTTCAGCTGTCATTTTTATATCCTCCCTATAAACCTATGATTAATCGATAAATCTTTTTTGAATTTTGACAAATACATCAACAATATCGGGATCAAATAATTTCCCTGCGTTTTCACGTATATATTCAATCGTCTCTTCATGACTTTTTGCCTTATGATAACATCTGTCATTAACACTGGCTTCATATACGTCAATCAGCCTCATAATTCTTGCACACAATGGTATTTTATCACCTTTAAGTCCTTCGGGGAATCCCGTACCGTCATAATTTTCATGATGATATTTAACTATTTCTTCAAAAATCTTTCCGAATTTTTCTCCGTTACTTTCCGCATACTGTTTTATTTTCTCACTTCCGATAATAGTATGTTTCTCAAGTTCCCGAATTTCTTCCTCTGTAAGTTTCCCCTTTTTAAGCAACACGCTGTCCGGTACCAGAATAAGTCCGACATCATGCAGGATGGCCCCCATCTCGATATCGTCAAGATATACATCCGTTATCTCGTCCTCAAATTCATCCGTCAGCTGCATCGCCTGAGCAAGCATCCTAACCATCTGCGGTTCCGACATTTTACAATTAAATGTTCTCTCACTGTCTCTTTCCGCCACAAGTTCTGCAATAATCATAAAGAAATCCATCTGCTTTTCGCGATTGCCTACAAACTGCTTTTTGATAATACCGTTAAGTCGCTTATTGGTTATTTCAAGCTCTCTCTGCATGATGGAGATTTTCAGATGTGTACTTATTCTCATCTGAACATTGGTAGGTTCAAAAGGCTTTGATATATAATCAACAGCCCCTGCTTCAAAAGCATTTGAAAAATCTGCTGCCGAATCCATTGCCGAAATAAAAATAACCGGAATGTCTCTGGTATAAACATCATTTTTCAGCATCTTACAAAATTCAATTCCGGAAATATCCGGCATGGAATTATCAAGCAGTATAAGATGAGGATTTTCTTTTTCAAGTATGGCGATTGCATCCCTTGCGCTGAGTGAAGTCAGAGCGGTATGCCCCATTTTTTCAATTATTTCCGATAATATAACGAGGTTTATTTCAACATCGTCCACTATCAGGATTTTACATTTTTGCTGTTCTATCATATTGTACGCCTTTTAATTTACTTTATTGCATTATAAAATGCTTCATTTAGCTGGTCCAAATACATCCTTGCCTTTTCGCCGTCCTCTTTTCTTATCATCATCTGCATTCTAAAAGCCGTTGATTTGAGTTCCGGCGGACCGTCCAGAACAAGTTCTTTGATAACATCTGCCATTTTTTCCGACTTTTCATAATTTTCAAGTTCAATGCACAGACTGAGTCTGTCGGATATTTTTTTAAATTCCTCAACATTTTCCTCCGTACCGAACTGATTCATCTTATCCGTTTCTTCCAGTAACGTTCTTGCCATTTTGGAATGATCGAAACGAATCGGAACAGATACATTACCTTCGTCATTAATCTCAACATCTTCCGGTATCTTCATTCTTACGGTAAAAGTAAAACTGCTGCCCTTTCCATATTCGCTTTCCACCTTTATGCTTCCATTCATAAGGTTTACAAGCTGCTTTGTAATTGCAAGACCCAGTCCCGTACCGCCGTAGGTTCTCGATATGCTGGCATCAACCTGTGTAAAACTCTCAAACATCTGATCTTTCTTATCATCAGGTATACCGATACCCGTATCCATAACCATAAAGAACAGTTCAACATCCCTTCCGACCTGCATACTTCTGGTTACTTCAATCGCCACATACCCCTTTTGAGTAAATTTCAAAGCATTGCTTAAAAGATTATTCATTATCTGTGTGAGTCTGAAATCATCTCCGTACAATCGTTCCGGAATAGTTTCATCAACATTGACAATAAATCTTAAGCCTTTATCTTCAATAAGTTTTCCATTGATTTCGGTAACATATTTCATGAAATCGGCAAATACAAAATCTTTTTCATTAATTGTGAATTTGCCCGATTCCAGTTTTGAAAAATCAAGAATATTATTAATCAGTTTCTCCATGTTAAGACAACATTCATTAATAATCTTCAGTTCCTTGCTCTGATCGTTACTCAATTCGGTCATCATAAGATACTGTGTATGACCTTTTATTCCGTTAACCGGTGTTCTTAACTCATGAGTAACATTAGCGACAAATTCATCCCTTATCTTACCCGCTTCTTTAGCTCTCTCGGCAACAAATTCCATATCCTTACGCGCCTTAATAACAGCAGTAAGGTCTTTGCCGATAAAAGTATACAAATTGTCGGATTCGAAATAAGAAACCTTGAGTTCTATTTGAAAACAGGTTTTATTTTTTTTATATATTGTCTCTTCATACCGCAGACTCTTCTTTTTTGCCTCTTCCAAGATACGGTTACAAGAAAAATCCTTATCCAGAAACAATATTTCAACAGACTGTCCGACAAGCATATCAGCGGAATAATCCAAAAGGGAAAGGCCCGAATTATTAACATGGGTTATTATCCCTTCCGAATCACACACTATCATTATTTCGTCAGATTCATCTATCAGAAACTTTAAGATAGTTTCCATTTTTTTCTCCTCGTTTAACTTCAATACTTTCCGAAATCCCCATCAAGAGAAATGATGCTTTCAGGGTCTTCTTCGGTCCTCATCTCTGCTTTGGTATTCCTTTTATGCGTCTTTGCTTCTTTCTCGACGCGTTCTTTCTTTTCGTAGGGACCGTTCAGTTTAAAGAGCGATATATTGTCTCTTAAAGATTGCGACTGAGATGATAACTCTTCAGATGCTGCGGCGCATTCCTCACTTGTAGCCGAATTATTCTGAACAACCATTGACACCTGTTCAATCGCCTGATCCACCTGTGATATTGCTTTTGCCTGCTCATTTGAAGAATCATTTATTGCCCCTGTGATAAGAACAACTTTATCAATATCTTCAACCATCTCATTTAAAGCTTTTTCTGTTTCATCGGCAAGTTCTGTTCCTCTGTGAACCTTCCTTATGGAATCGTCAATCATATCTGCGGTTTCTGCTGCCGCTGCCGCACTCTTGGCTGCAAGTTCGCGAATCTGTTCGGCAACAACCGCGAATCCCTTCCCGTGTTCACCTGCTCTTGCCGCTTCGACTGCAGCGTTCAAGGCAAGAATATTTGTCTGAAATGAAATGTCATCTATTACTTTTATAATCTTATTTATTTTTTCCGAGGCTTCATTTATTTCATCCATTGCTGCCTTCATCTGGCCCATTCGTTCGCTGCTGACGGTCGCCGCATTTTTTGTATTGTTTACAAGATCCGTAGCTTTACCGGCCTCTGTAGCATTTTCATTTGTCATATTTTCAATGTTTTTCATCGAAACAGTAATCTCTTCCACAGCACTTGCCTGTTCTGTCGAGCCTTGTGCCAGAGCCTGGCTTGCTGCCGCAACCTGCTCGGCTCCGGTAGACAACTGATATGAAGATTCCTTAATGCCGCTTATCATTTCTTTGTCTTTTTTTACTAAGTGCATAAGGGAATTGCCAAGTATATCCTTTTCGGATCTGGGTTTGACATTTACCGTCAAATCTCCGGCTGCAATAGTCTCCGTGATATCCGCCAATTCACGATTATTTTCCACTATAGAATTAAGTGCATCGTATACAGGCATAAATTCGTCTTGTGACGGTGCCTCCACTTTAAAATCCGTCTCGCCCAATGCGATTTTTCCCGAATAAGTATTCAGATTATCGGTATGTTTTCTGAGAGTTTTTCTCGTACTTAAGATAATAAACACATCCAGTACGATCATCAAAAGAAGAGGAATCAGAATTATCGCATATGATAATGACGAACTTCCTCCCGACGCATTTACCAAATTCCGATTTTTTATGAATTCAATAAGAATCGTGACAAATGCAATCAGACATGATACTGTGAATCCAAGAGTAATCCTGGTCTCTAGTGTAATTTTTTTCATATTTTCCCCCTTATCCGAACAACGGTATTGCTTTAACCCAATGTACAACTTTTAACTACTCGTTGTCGTCCTCTTCACTATATTCACCCAATTCAACATTGCTTACCAGCTTCTCCGGGTCAAGAAGAAGCTTAACCTTGTCGCCGACTTTACCTATACCGTATACATATTTGTTCTGTTCCGGTCCGTGGCTCAGAGAAGGCGGCGGAAGGATATCCGCATCGTCAATTGTTACAACAAGCGCAATGCTTTCAATAATCAGTCCGACAACCGTATTATTTACATTTATTACTATAATGCAGGTTCTGTCAGTGTACTCAAGCGGTTCCAAACCAAACCTCATTCTGACATCGATAACAGGTATGATTTTTCCCCGAAGATTAATCAGTCCCTTTATATAATCCTCAACCTCGGGAATTGTTGTAATACTCTGATACTGAATAATCTCCTCAACATATTTTATTTCTATTCCGAATGCTTCTTTTCCGCATTGAAATGTCATAAACATATGACTGGTTGAATCGATATTCTCATTCAATGCTTCTTCATTCTGCAATTCCTCACTCATGGGTAAGCCCTCCAATATCCAATATTAACGCTATGTTGCCGTCTCCAAGTTGCGTACATCCCGACAGTCCTTCAATCTTTTTTATGTAAGAAGGAATAGGTTTTACGACAATTTCCTGTGATCCTATAAGTTCATCAATCAGTATGCAGAAAGGTTTTCCTTCATACTCAACAATAAGTATCACGCCCTCCGATACGTCGCTTACCGCATTTTTAATTCCATACCTGTCAGCCATTCTTACAAGAGGATATGCATTTCCTCTAAGCATCATGTATTCTTTTCCGTCAGGTTCCACGATCATCATGTCATCATTTATCTTTACGAATTCCTTAACAGCTCCAACCTCAACGGCAAATACACTGGCGCCGACTCTCATTAATATACCGTCAATGATTGCAAGCGTAAGAGGAATCTTCATAGTCATCGTGCTACCCTGACCTTCAACCGATTCGATTTCCAGTCTGCCGCCGATTTCCTGGATATTTTTTACAACAACATCCATACCGACTCCACGACCGGAATATTCGGTGACATTCTCTTTGGTTGAAAATCCCGGATAAGTAATAAACTGAAATACATCCTTGTCCGAATATCCTGCCGCATCCTTCGCGTCAATAATCTTATTCTCTATGGCTTTTTTCAGAATCTTTTCTCTTGACATTCCCTTTCCGTTATCCTTAACGGAAACAAATACTTTACCGCCTTCATTCTTTGCCTCGAGAATAATTCGTGCATTTTCCGTCTTACCTGCCTGTTGACGCTCCTGCGGGGTCTCGATTCCGTGATCGACCGCATTTCTCACCATATGCATAAGCGGGTCCGAAATATGTTCTATTATATTTTTATCAACTTCGGTAGTTTCACCCACCATTTCAAATTCAATGTTTTTACCCAGTTTCTTGGAAATGTCATAAACAGTTCTGTTCATCTTCTGAAATGTGTTTGTAAGAGGCATCATTCGCATACTCATTACAACTTCCTGCATTTCCGAAGTAATCTTATTCAACTGTCCCGCAGATTTTGAAAAATTAGACAATTCCAAACCCGGAACTTTTAAATCCGGACTTTGGAGTACAAAAGATTCTGCTATAACAAGTTCCCCCATCAGGTTCATAAGAAGGTCCATCTTCTCAATACTTATACTCATCAGACTCTGAGTCGCCTTCTTATGCTGCTTTGCAAGTTGTACCGGTTTACCCGGTGTCTTATCTTTGATTACATAATCTCCGGGTTGCGGTTCCGCGGACACCTTTTTTTCAACAGTTTCTTCCGTTCCGTCCGGCTTCACATCCCCGGCAAGATTAATAACAACCGTTCCCTTATCAGCAGGTTCTTCGTGACTGTGAAATCCCTTGGCAAACTCTTCTTTTGTACAACTCTCTATATCCACATATGAGATTTCGGCACTGTTATCAACCAGTTCTCTGATTTTTGTTTCATCTTCCTTGGTCTGAAGAAGAATTTTAAATCCTTCCGTCAAAATCACTTCACTGCTGTTTTCATCAGTAACAATGTCTTCCGGATAATATAAAATATCTTCAGCCACTTCCTTAAGGGCATATGCTATGGAATATGCTCTTATATTACACATTATCGTATCGGGATGATATCCGACCTTGATATTATAGAACTTGCTGTCGGTATTATTATTGGCAGGAGCAACATAAAACTGCATGGCTGCCTGTTCCTCTTTCTCCTGCTCTTTTTTCTTTTTCCCCTTTTTACCGGTCTTAATTTCATTAAGAAATTTTTCCAGTTCCTTTATTAAATCACCGGCATTACCATCCGGCTCATCACCGTTACGGATCTTATCAAACTCCCCCGAAATAAAATCCATAACTTCAAACATATAATCAATAAGTTCACCGTGAGGCGCCTTTGATGCTCCTTCATCTCGAAGAACATAAAATATGTCTTCAAGTTTATGAGATACCGTCATAATATCCTCATACATCATAACCCCGGATGAACCTTTTATAGTATGCATGATTCTGAATATCTCATTAATCGCGCTTTCCGAAAAGCAATCTGCATCTTTATGTTCAAGAACAAGTTCTTCCAATTTCTCCAAAAGCTGACCGTTCTCGTAAAGATACATATCCAGCATGCCCTCGGCACTATACTCTGCTGCCATTCCCCATTTCTCCTTTCAAAGTTAATAAACTGTCTTAATTAAATTAGTTCTAACTTTTCAAGAGCCTTTTTAAGCTTCTCAAGATCAATCGGCTTGGCACAATATACCGTACAGCCCATCTCAAAAGCCTTTTTAACGTTTCTTTCCTCGTTAAGTGCGGTAGTCATAATAATTTTTGTTGCTGATTTCCCGACTATACCCTTTTCCTTTTCAATATCTCTTATTCCTTTTAATGCCTGATATCCGTCCATTACCGGCATCATAACATCGAGACATACAAGGTCATACGGTTCTCCGGTCTCAATGGCCATCATAAAAGCATCTATTGCTTCCATTCCGTCAACCGTAATATCACAGTCGCCAAACTGTTTTAGGAAATTTTTGATTGCGTTACGACTTGCAAAATCATCCTCTGCTATCAGAATTTTCATTATTTTTCCCTCCTTTGTTTCCCCTTTATACTTTACAGTTCATTCTAATCCCCATTTTCCGCATCAATAAACAATAATTTGCGGAACTTAATAACTCCGTATTTTTCTGTATACCGCCGGTGCGACATATTCAAGTGCATCAGTATCTCTGCTGACAGATTCCGTGGTCCCGATAAACAGATATCCCCCCGGTATCAGATTATCAACCATCTTATCAATAATCTGCCTTTTTGTCTTATCATCGAAATAAATCAAGACATTTCTCACAAAAATAATATGCAGCGGTTTCCTAAACGGATATTTCTCTACCAAATTCAGTCTTCTGAACAACACCTCTCTTTTAAGTTCCTGTTTAACCTCAACAAGGTCTCCGTTTTGTTTAAAATATTTCTTCTGCCAGCCAATCGGCAGATTTTGTATAGCTTCTTTGTTGTATATCCCAAGTTCTGCTTTTTTCAAAACCTTTGTTGAGATATCCGTGGCCAAAACGGTTGTATCCCATTTTTCTTTCTCACTACCGAAATATTCCATGTTAAGCATTGCAAGCGTATAAGGTTCTTCACCCGTAGAAGACGCGGCGCACCATATCCTTAAATCATGGTTTCTTTCACACATCTTTCTCATTTCCGGCAAAACATAATCAAGCATATATTCAAAATGCTTTTCTTCGCGCCAGAAAAATGTATGGTTTGTTGTTAATAAATTAATCAGTTTTTCGGCTTCCCTGCCGCTGTTGTCTTCAATGACCTTATTCAGGAAGCTGTCTAGATTCGCATATCCGTTTCGACTGAGAAAATTATCAAGTCGCGTGGAACACAGTACCCTTTTCTCGTGCAAATCAATTCCGGTATGATACTTCATATATTCCACAAGTCGAATAAATTCGCTGTCAGTTAGTGTCATTTTTTAACCATCACCGCCACAATAATCGAACGTGGGCATACATTTATTCCGCCATCCAAAATACAATTGCCGTCCGCATATTGCTTACGGGAATTGTGAGGCATATACGTATTAAGAACCACTTCCCATTTATATTCCGCCGGAATCTCCGGCAGTCTGACATATGTCTGTTCCCAATACATATTAAATGCCGAAAATACAACATCATCCTTTCCCGCCTTCTTGTCATATCCGGCAAATAAGATTGTCGCCAGATGATTTCCGGCATAACACTGACAATCACTCAAACCGCACCTGGCATTTTCAAGCGTTCCGCGAACAATCGGATGTTGCTTTCTGAAAGCTATCATATATTTACAGAAATTATACATTTCTTTATATTTCGGAAGTCTTGACCAATCCAACCAGGAAATCTCATTGTCCTGACAGTAAGCATTATTATTGCCATACTGTGTATTACAGAATTCGTCACCGCTGAGGAACATTGCACAGCCTCGGCTGAGCATCAATGAAGCAAATGCATTTTTTCTGAGTCGATTTCTGAGATTAAGTACTTCGGGATCGTCCGTTTCACCCTCTACACCGCAATTCCAACTGTTATTGGAATTATCGCCGTCCGTGTTATCCCAACCGTTAGCCTCATTATGTTTCTGATTATACGAATACAAATCATAAAGCGTAAAACCGTCATGGCAGTTAATAAAATTAACACTTGCGTTATGCCTTACCGACGGATCGTACAAATCCGTAGAACCGCATATTCTGGCAATTGCACCCTGCTCCATGTTATCATCGCCTTTAAGGAATCTTCGCATATCATCACGATATCTTCCGTTCCATTCCGCCCATCTGTTCCATGACGGGAAATTACCTACCTGGTACATTCCGCCCGCATCCCAAGCCTCTGCAATAAGTTTCACCGAACCGAGTATCGGGTCAAATGCAAGTGATTGAAGAAGCGGAGGCTTACTCATCGGGCTTCCGTCTTCATTACGTCCGAGAATACTTGCGAGATCGAATCTGAATCCGTCTACCCTGTATTCGATTACCCAATATCTGAGACAATCAAGAATAAATTGCTGAACAATCGGATGGTTACAATTCAACACGTTACCGCATCCGCTGAAATTATAATAATGTCCGTCCGGTGTCAGCATGTAGTAAATATTATTATCTATACCTTTAAACGAAAATGTCGGTCCGAACTCATTTCCCTCAGCCGTATGATTAAATACCACATCAAGAATAACTTCAATCCCGTTGGAGTTCAGTTCCTTAATAACCCGTTTTAATTCGTCGCCTTCTCTGTTATACTCCGGAGACGATGTGTAACTTGTGTTCGGGGAAAAGAAACCTACAGTTGAATATCCCCAGTAATTATATAATTTCTCACCGTTATACTCACGGCTTCCGTCAAGCTCGTCAAATTCAAAAATGGGCATAAGCTCAACCGCAGTAACTCCAAGATCGAGCAAATAAGGTATTTTTTCTTTTATTGCCTCAAAAGTACCCGGAAAAGATACTTTTGACGATTTGCTCTTTGTAAATCCGCGCACGTGCATTTCATATATAATCATATCCCGAAACTGAAGTTCCGGCTGCTGAAAGTGTCCCCAATCAAATACGGAATTAACTACTCTCGCTTTATAAATATGATTTTTCTTTTCAAACTCATTCTTCTCTCCCCAGACGCTTTGTCCTGCAATAGCCTTTGCATAGGGATCAAGAATGATATTATTTTTATCAAACAAAAAACCCTTTGACGGATCATATGGTCCGTCAAAGGAATATGCGTATTCAAATTCGGTAATATTCAGTCCGTAGACAATCATGGAAAATGTGTTCCCGACGCGATATGCATCCGGAAACGGAATCTGCGCATACGGCTTTGTCTCCTGCCTGTGAAACAAAAGAAGCGTACACGAAGTAGCTCCAAGCGAATGTACGGTAAAATTTACACCTTCGCTTATCAACATGGCACCGTTTGTCTGATAGATTCCGGGTCTGATTTTAAATCCGTTAATCTCATCTGTGGGATTCAATTTCCATTGTTTTACGGAAATATCAATTTCATTATTCTTTTCTTTTTGATTTTTCAAAATTTACCTGATTTCCTCCCCAGGTTTTTTCTTTCTTCTTTTATCCTCATACATCAATGCATCCGCTTCATGCATTAAACCGTCAAAATCATATCCGTTTTCGCCGTATACATATCCGATTGCCACTATGCACGGAAAATCTTTGTTGATGCTGTTCATTGCATCTATGCCTTCATTCCACTTTGCAACAAGATCATCCACTTCCTGTTTTGTCGGATTTTCTATAATACACAGGTACTCATCACCGCCCATTCTATATCCGTGAATGGAATCCTTCACACATATATTTCTTATCGACTGTGCTGCTCTCTTTAAAAGAAGATCTCCGGCTTCATGACCGTAATTATCATTGGTCTGTTTAAGATAATTAACATCAAAATTAAGAATTCCGATGCTTTTCAGTTCTTTATATTCGTTTTCGTACATTGACAGATATTTACCCTTATTAAAGAGTCCCGTCAATTTGTCATGTTCGCTTTCATAAACAATCTCTTCCCGCATCAGACTGTTTTCCATATAGAGTCTCAGGCTGTCCAGGAGAAGTTTATTATCTTTTATTCCCTCTGCCATCGGTGTCTTTAAATCTCTGTATAGTGCATATTCCGTATTGGCAACTCTTCCCGACACCACACATTCGTAAGCTTCCAGGTTCTCCGTCTTATCGCCTTCGCAATATCGAAGTTTATATGTATCGTCTTCGGAAGAATAGGAATATATTTCCGTAATACCCATAAAGGTTCTCACATAAAGAGCACCTTTTCCTGTAACATATTGTTCTGCCACTGGGAGAAGCATATAATACGGACCTGACATTTTCTGCATTGCCATAGTTTTAAAGCGATCCATATCACGATAGAACTTGCCGGTACTGGCCATTTCTCTCGATAGTTGCATGACGTCTGAAACATCTGCTAGATTAACAATCTTAAGTGATTTTCCCTCAATCGTCTTACGAATAAATCTGACAAGAAAGAATTTTTTAGTTGTCATGTCATATTGCTCAAAGCTGACATACTCATCCGCAGCCGATGTGCACTCTTCATTTTCCCACTCAAGAAAATCAGCAGCCACAACGCCTTCATTAATTCCTTCATACATATTCTTCATAAGAGAATCCGCATAAACCACTTTGCCGGTCTGCTCATCTATTACATATGAACATCCGACGTTATTAATGATGAATTCACCTATAATTTCAGTAAAATTCATTCCTGTTCCCCCCATCGGTTTTGGGTATTAAAAATACCACCCATTTTCTCTTTCTAATCTCATATATTATCTCATATTTTATAATATTTCTCAACTTTATATTCGTTTTTTCGCCACATAATTAAGGGCATAACACAGAAGTGAAAAAAGGGCCGCACTAAGAATAACACCACCCAATATATCAGTGGCCCAATGAACGCCGGAAAGGAACCTAAACAGCACTACCGTCACCATTATAACTGCCGCGAAAGCAATTCGTATCTTTGAAATGGCTGCTGCTCCCATCAGTTCTTTGGCGAGTCTGATTTCGGCGAGGCACACACACATAGCAAGAACTGTATGCGAAGACGGATACGAAGCTTCAAGGCCTTCTTTTTCATCAATGATGAGCGGGCGGTAATTAATTACAATCTTTTCAAAAAGAATATAAAAAATCAGTACTGTCACATAATATCCACCCAAAATATAATATCTGTAGTTAACCGCTTTTAATTTTTTTCCTGACAGGAGCTGTAAAAATGCTACTATTCCATTAAGACCGACTAAAAGAAGTGCAATATAACCAAGATATTTTGATAATTTATAAAACACTTCATTAAATCCCAATTTATCGTAAAATATTTTGTTAAAAGACGAAAATCCTACAGGTTCTCCCGTATTCGAAACTTCTGCCACATCAAATTTCATAACCAAAACTGTGTAAACAACAAACAGTATCCATAACAAAAAACAAATAATCATACTTTTGCGTAATTTTATACCACTCTTATTTTTAGACATACTTATCTCCGTTTCCAATCTATTCTCTTGTCAACAAACAAGCCTTATACATTTTACTATAAATACAGGATAAAAAAAAGAGTCGATAACGACTCTTTAATCTCATAACTGGGCTAGCTGGATTCGAACCAGCGAATGCAGGGATCAAAACCCTGTGCCTTACCGCTTGGCGATAGCCCATTAAATTAACAGGGTGGATAGAGGGACTCGAACCCTCGGTCTCCAGAACCACAATCTGGCGCGTTAACCAACTACGCCATATCCACCATATAGCTGCGAGGCTATCAAAGAATTTCCAATATGTCGGTCAGCAACCGAAACTAATTGCTAACCAATATTGAAATACGTGCCCGAAGGGATTCGAACCCCCGACCCACGGCTTAGAAGGCCGTTGCTCTATCCAGCTGAGCTACGGACACACTCGTTTACTCAACGCAAGTGCTATTATCTCAAAATTGGCTATTGTTGTCAAGAAAAATTTTAATTTATTTCAAAACATATTTTCCAACACCCAATCTTGTAAACATTGACATCTTTTCTTTTGCCATTTTGTTACCTGCTTTATTGGCAGCAATTGAGAAATGCGATACTGCTTTGTTATAATCCTGTTTTACACCGTTTCCTGTCATATAAAGCCATCCCAAAACATAGTTGGCATTTAATTCACCGGCTTTGGCAGCTTTGGTTGCATAGTCGAATGCCTGAGCATATGACTCTTCCGTACTTTCGATAAAATATTCTTTGTCCGGATTTGCAAGACACATTGCGATTCTGTACATCGCAAATCTGTCATTTTCCATTTTTTCAAGAAGTCTGGTATACCATTCAATAGCTTTCTTGGCATCACGCTTAGTACCGGTTCCGAGGTCATAGCAAACCGCAAGATTTCTCATGCCGCCTTCGTCACCTGCCTGTGCCGCTCTGGTATTCCACTCAAACGCAAGTTTGTTGTCCTTTGCAACGCCTTCACCGTACATGTAGCATTGACCTACAGTTGCAACCGACGTAACATCACCCATGTCAGCAGCCTGCATAAAATAGTTGAAAGCTACTTCCGGATCTCTCTTGGCGCCAACGCCGTCACGATACATCTTGGCAAGTACTCTGAGTCCTGCCATTCTTTCCTTATCCGTCAATTCTTCCGATTCCATCGAATTCTCTACATACGGAAGTAAGAAAGAAGTATCCTTCTTAATCTCATTTCTGTTTCTGAGTAACCATTGAACGTAATATATTCTTGCCTTAGGGCGACCGTTTTCTGCTGCCTCTTTCATAAGAGGTAAAGCAAGTTTATTGGCGCCTTCAAGATAATATACAACACCGAGAGTCTCAGAAATAATCATTCTGTACTCTTCCAATTCGGATACATCTATCTCGTTACCGGCTCTCTTATAAAATGCCTTTATCGCATCTAATTCAGCTTCAAGAAGAGAACGCGACAATTCAGGGATTTTCTTGTATTTTTCCAATGCTTTCTTGCACTGTCCCTTAATAGATGCCAGTTCAGCTTTGAGTCCCTCTATCTTAGCAAGCTTCTCCTGGCGTTTTCTTTCTTCCTCTTCCTTACGCTTACGTTCTTCTTCCTCTTTACGCTTGCGCTCTTCTTCCTCTTTACGCTTGCGTTCTTCCTCTTCTTTACGCTTACGCTCTTCTTCCTCTTTACGCTTACGCTCTTCTTCCTCTTTGCGCTTACGCTCTTCTTCCTCTTTACGCTTACGCTCTTCCTCTTCTTTACGCTTACGCTCTTCTTCCTCTTGGCGCTTACGTTCTTCTTCCTCTTTGCGCTTACGTTCTTCTTCCTCTTGGCGCTTACGTTCTTCTTCCTCTTTACGCTTACGCTCTTCTTCCTCTTTACGCTTACGCTCTTCTTCCTCTTTACGCTTACGCTCTTCCTCTTCTTTACGCTTACGCTCTTCTTCCTCTTGGCGCTTACGTTCTTCTTCCTCTTTGCGCTTGCGCTCTTCTTCCTCTTTACGCTTACGCTCTTCTTCCTCTTGGCGCTTACGTTCTTCTTCCTCTTTGCGCTTGCGCTCTTCTTCCTCTTTACGCTTACGTTCTTCCTCTTCTTTACGCTTGCGTTCCTCTTCTTCTTTACGTTTGCGCTCTTCTTCCTCTTTGCGCTTACGCTCTTCTTCCTCTTTACGCTTACGTTCTTCCTCTTCTTTACGCTTGCGTTCTTCCTCTTCTCTGCGAAGCTTCTCGGCCTCAAGACGGAGACGATGTTCTTCCAATTCCTTACGAAGTCGTTCCTCTTCTTCCTTCTTCTTCAATACGGCAGCTTCTGCTTTTTCTTTTTCTAATTTAGCCTTTTCTGCCGCCTTCTTAGCAGCCTCTTCGGCTTTTTTTACATCTTCCAATGCCTTCTTGGCATCTTCCTCTGCGCGAAGTGCTGCAGCTTCAGCTTTTCTTGCTTCTATTGCAGCTTTTTCTGCTTCCAAACCTTCACGAGTCTTTAAGAAATCCAAATCTTCCTCTGAAACAGCACTGTTATTGCTGTTAAGAAATGATAAGGATATGTCTCCCGAGCACAATTGACCGCACTTTGAGCAAAATTTTGCTTTAGAATCAAGCATTTCACCACAGTAGAGACAATACTTTGCCCGTCCGGTAATCTCATTAAATACAGAATTACCGCACTTACCGCAAAATTTATCTTTCTTACCTATCTTAAAGCCGCACCTTGCACAAACCTTCATTCAAGACCTCCAGTAAATACAAAATTGCATAAATTTTCATTGCGTCCGCATATAATTATAGTCTATTTTTGCTATTAAATGCAACTATATTCGGAAAATAAAAGGAAATAAATAGATTTTTCAGAAGCTCCTGACAGCGTTAAAATCCAGTTTAATTTTGTCATCTTTCAGTTCCAACACTATATAGGATTTCGAACAACATCTTAATCCTGCCAGACTGCCCGGATTAATTATATCAATACCATTGCATTTCTGATGAAAAGCCTGATGGGTATGACCAAATACTATTATATCGGCGCCACGCTCCGCTCCGGCATAAAAAAGTCTCTGATAATCCATATATACGCCGTAGCGATGACCATGCGTAATAAAAAAAGTCTTTCCGCCGAGTTCGACCGTAATATCCCAAGGGAGCATATTAAAGTCATTATTACCTCTGACACCGTAAACCTCACAATTACATATTGACTTATACTCACTTAAATCATTTTTCTGAGTATCCCCTGCATGAATTACAGCGTCAATGTGAGAATATTTTCTTTCAGCTTCTTTATATGCAACATCAAAAACATCGTGACCATGGTCGTCACTTATTATCATTATTTTCATTCCGTCGGTGCTTCTTCCATTCCTATATAAACATACAGTCTTCTTGTTCCGAACTGTAATGCAGCATCATGGGAAGCAAAATATATATCAATATGGTTACCCTTTACAGCGCCTCCGCAATCTTCGGCAACATATGTTCCCATGCCTTCGATATACACAGATGTGCCATACGGAATAACAGACGGATCAACAGCTATCGTTCTTCCTTCCTCCGGTACTGTTCCGGTAGCCGTATGCGCTTCCTTACCGGTTACTTCAGGACTGTATACGCCGCAACATATTCTGCATGAACAATATGCTGTACATGTGAACAATATTCCGCCCGATGCATTCTCCACAACAGCCGATGCACTGTTGGACGGGAGATTGGAATATGTATTAACCGGCGTAGTTGCAGTCGAAGCAGATGCGGTATAAACCGATGATGAATCAACTACGCAATCTTCTAATACATATCCTGTAATACCATTATACTGTACCATTGTATATCCGCCCTGAGTACTTCCAAGCACAGTAACATTGGCTCCTGACGGTATCGTTGTAATCCTGTTACTTGCCTGATCGGGCAAAGATCTAAGATTTACAGCTCTGGAAATGACATTTCCGGCCATTTCAGCCACACTGTCAGATGTACTTCCGACACTTCCCGGATTAACAGCTGCAAGCTCTTCCAATTCCTCTTCAATAATAACATCTTCGTCTTCAACTTCCGGCATGTTCTGAGTCAATGCACCTGCAGCAATTGCAGCAATTGCTCTTCTTTCGCTCGCTATACTGCCTGACATATCCATTGCCGCAGAGATTCCTGTCGCAGAATTAAGAATTGCATCAACAACTACCGTGTCTGTAATACCGCTTCCGACATTGCCGACCAATTCCGAATCATATTCTATACATCTTGCATACACATAACCTTCATAATCACCGTATAACACATGTGCATATCCATTCTCACCGTTATCTACTATGGTTATTTCTTCTCCGACCGGTACAACTGTTATCTGCTGGCTTTCTACCGACGGAGCCTCTCTCAATTTGGCCCTCGTAGT
Source organism: Lachnospiraceae bacterium (assembly GCA_045639745.1). Lineage (GTDB taxonomy): Bacteria > Bacillota > Clostridia > Lachnospirales > Lachnospiraceae > NK4A136. The sequence continues at coordinate 45,060 of JAZUDQ010000050.1, forward strand.
TACATTTCCCGTAATCAGTGTAGCTCGATTAAGCATTTCAGTCGAAATTCCCGCGCCGCCATTAAGCAATCCGCCCAGACTAACATAGCCACGCGAGTATAACGAATCTGCACTGCCGGTAGTCGTACCGAGAGGATCAACAGCCGTTTCATCCGCAACGGCCGAAGGATAAATTATATTTGAGTAATCAAACATCGTTACAGATGTCTGACTTGATGCCGGTTCAAATAATTCGGGAAACTGATTAACATAATCCTCATATGACTTATCCGTTGCTTCCTTTATACAAGCACTGTATATATAGCCTTCATAATTACCGTATTGAACATAACAATACGAATTATCACTTTCATCATCCAGAAGAGCAACCAGGACCCCTGTCGGAACAGTATATATCCACTTACCGTTTTGTGACGGTGTTTCTCTTAAATTGGCTCTTGTTGTAACCTGATATACATCTGAATTGGTCCACTCATTAAGAGCATATGAAAAACAAGTACTTTGACTAAACACAAAGCAAATCAAAATCAGATATATAGCAAAGCTTTTTATTATTCTTTTTGGCATATCGTCCCTAATATATCCTTTTTTCACATAAAAGTTCATGCTAATAATAATGTATGTTGATTTTTATGTCAACTTTTTATGTGACGTCCCTATAATTTGTATATCACAAAACATTTTACTACTATATATATATGAAAAATTCACGCACTTAATACGTTCTCTTTTATATAAATCATTTATTCTTTGTATAAAATAAAAAGGAAGCATCTTATCGTTGCTTCCTAATTTCTTTAATTACAATGTAAAACGAGGAATCACGATTAACGGTAACCAGAACTCTGTCATTTACCTTTTTTCCGTATATAGCCTTTCCGATAGGAGATTCTATACTAATTCTGTTATTCAAAGAATCACTGCCCTTTGTTGTAAGAAGTGTATATGTATCTTCAATCGCATCATCTTCAAACCATACGGTTATCTCATCTCCGATGCCGGCTTCATCTTCCCCCGTGGTATCTTCTATTATCTCCGCAGTTCTGATAATGCGGTCCAAATACCTAATTCGACTTTCATTTCGATTTTTTTCTCGTTTAGCAACATAGTACTCGAAATTCTCGCTAAGATCCCCCTGAGCTCTCGCTTCTTTCAAAGCTTCTATAAGTATTGGTCTTTCAACATACTTACGTCGCTCTATCTCAGCCTCCATCTCTTCTATGTCCTGTTTAGTATATTTATGTGCCATAAAGCGCCTTTATATTTATTCAAAGCAGCCGGCAATTTCCTGAATTGCTTTATTCTCATCAGGACCTTCAGCTACAAGCTTAAAGTTCTTTCCATTTTTCAAATGAAGAATAGTCATACCCATTATACTCTTCATATTTATTTTTTTATCACCGTCCACAATATGGATAGCGCTGTCATAGTGGCATGCAGACTGCACAAGATAAGGAATAATATCTGCCCCGTATTCCTTTGTTATGCTTATTTCCTTTGTAATCATCGCATTTTTCCCTTCATATTTTAATTAAAAAACTACTATAGCAACATGATACTATCATCTGACGAATAGTCACACAACTCACATTTTGTACATTTTTTTTTTAAGACTTCTTATTTTTTTTGCTTTTTTCAATAATTTCGGCACGCTCAAGTGCTGCATCTATATGTTCACAGAAATTCTCACGTCCGACTCGTTCAACCATACCGGCTTTTTCCATTACTTTCATAGGTTGCTCATTTACATGTGAAAATACAAGTGCAACATCGTGTTTTTCGCATTTTTCTATAATCTTCTCTATTGTGAGCACACCGTTGGCGTCCATTGCCGGAACACTCCTCATTCGTACAACAAGCACATCTTCATCCGTATTAGATACAACAGCCATAAATTTTTCCGAAGCAGCAAAAAACATTGGTCCGTTTATTTCAAAAACTCTGGTTCCCGGAGATACTTTTTTAAGGCTGATATTATCAACATCATTTTCTTCATCCACCGCATTCTCGTATACCCAGCCATGTACATCCGTAACTTCGGCCATTCGCTTCATAAATAATAACGAGGCGATTACCATACCTACTCCGATTGCTATAACCAGATCAAAGAATACCGTAAGTATAAGTGTGAGGAATAATACAACAACATCACTTTTGGGAGACGCTTTACAGTGGTGAACCACAGTTCTCCATCCGCTCATATTATAAGCAACCTGAAATAAAATTGCCGCAATCGTCGGCATCGGTATAAGAGCAGCATACGGAATCAAAAATACCACAATAATCAGGAGCACAACCGCATGCACCATTCCGGCTATCGGAGTACGTCCTCCGTTCTTAACATTGGCAGCGGTTCTCGCAATAGCTCCGGTTGCAGGAATTCCACCGAAAAGTGCAGAGGCTGCATTTCCGCATCCCTGTGCTACAAGTTCCATATTTGATCTGTGTTTTGAGCCTATCATTCCGTCTGAGACTACGCACGAAAGCAATGATTCTATTGCTGCAAGTATAGCTATTGTAAATGCATCCGGAAGCATCGCTTTAATTGTTGCCGGTGAAAAATCCGGAGCAACAAATGAAGGCAGTTCGGCTTTAATAACATAATTAACGCTTCCGTCAGCAAGATATCCGATTGTATTTACGGGCATGTCAAACACCTTAACCACAACAGCGCCTATAACTACCGCAACAAGAGAAGGCGGAATCACTTTGAATTTTTTTGGCCATAAGCAAAGAATCAAAAGAGAGATTCCTCCGACAAGGAGTGCCATAAAATTCACACTTCCTATTGTCAAAAAGATTTCCTTTATCTTATCCCACGTCTCTATTGGAGAATTTTGAAATTTGAGTCCGAGGAAATCCTTTACCTGTCCAACCACAATTGTGACTGCTATACCGAATGTAAAACCGGTTGTAATCGTCGTGGGAATGTACTGTATCAAGACGCCCAATCGCAGAAATCCCATTATAACAAGAAAAATACCTGCCATTATGGTCGCGGTTGCAAGGCCTTCTTTACCGCTTACGGCAATAATTCCGGCAACCGTTGTTGCAAATGCCGCAGTCGGCCCCGCAATCTGTACTCTGCTTCCTCCCAAAAAGGATATTACAAAGCCGGCAATTATCGCCGTATAAAGGCCTTCCTGAGGGCCTACACCTGACGCAAGTGCCAGCGCAATAGAAAGCGGGAGGGCAATTATTGCCACAATTATTCCGGATACAACATCCTTTGCAAACTGCTGTTTGTTATAGGTTTTCATGACAGAAAACAACTTCGGTTTAAGCTTTTCCATTATTATTCTCCACTTTACTGTTTATTATTTTTTTCTTATAAAGTATTGAAGCCCCCATAACAAGCGTTCCCACCAACTGTAATATATAAATATATGTCGCCATTTTAGAGTAACGCTGAACGAGATACTCCGATATTCCTGCAATTACAAGACCTGCAAAGAATATAATTCCTCTGGCAACAGCATATTTTTTTCTGTAATCAATTTCTTTTACATCTTTAGAAATCCTGATAATCAACAATACTATCATACATATTGCGCATACAAGTTGCGACAATCCCATGAATCCGGCACCTTTATTAAGGCCCGCCAGTCTTTCTCCGTAAAAAACCAGGTGCGGAGTATCATATCTTGTTGAATCAATCACAATCTCAGATGCGGAAAACCACGTCAGAAATATCTCACCGACAGTGTTTTTATTATTACCCTCAATTCCTTTTCTTTTAATTATCAGAACTGCCAAAATAACAAACAGCACCAATAAAAAAATCGAACTTATCAAAAATGAAGGAAAATGATATTCGATATTCTTAATATAAATTGTGAATTTTCCTCTGCATATATCGGAATAAATATCGGCAAATCTTATTGTTGCAAGTGAAAACGCAAATCCGACAGTACTGCAGCCGAATATTTCGTTATAATATTTCACTCTGCTTATAAGACTCACCAGCAGTGGAGAAAGACACATTGCAATCACAACACCCGAAATGCAATATCCGCCGTACTGCCAATTTAATATTGCGCCCTTAAATCCGTCATACATTTCCTTGTTACAGTACCAATGTATAATTCTTGATAATACCAGCGACAAAATTACCGTCACCGGCCATACAAGCCATTGATTCCAGGCACGTTTGGGCGTATACCTTGCTGCCAATGTCAGACTCACCGCAAATCCGGTAATTACACCTGCAATAATAATTGCTGTGCTCCAATATATAATTATTCCCTGATAATAAATTGCAACCGAGTTCATCATTGCCACTCATCTTCGGGTATAGCCGTAGAGAAATATATAATATCGCTTACCGCCCTTTCATTTTCATAATCTATATGATTATATATATTCCCGTTAAAAATCATTTCAGATGTCTGACCACCATCCAGATTATATGCGTCAACAACGCCCTTGCCAAATATCATTCCCGCGAATTCGTTCATTGTACAGGATCCGCTTCCGTAAGCATTTGTCGACATGTATAAATAATGCAATGTGCTCACCTGGCCGATTCCGGCTCTTGTATAAGATTCATCATATTCTCCGATCGGATATGAAGTTATATTCTGTTTCTCCCCGTCCTTTACCAATATCGGTCCAAACGAAACTCCGAATCTATATCCCGCGAGGTCTGCTTCCTGCTGAAGTTCATCCTTTGTGGTAGTAGTACCGCGTTCAAAAAAAACGAAATCACCGTTCGAATCAATAAATAACGTATCCAGACAATTATATGAATAATTTGCGCCGTACCCGGCTTCTCCGAATCTGTATATAGTGCCTTCGTAACATGTTATTCCCAAATTCCTGAACATATAAAAATCCGCATTTATTCCAAGAACACAGTTGGTATTCGCTGCAATTTCCGTAGCGAATAACAATTTAGAAGATCCGTAAGTATCATCCGTTACCCTTCTTCTTATCTGGGATGCATCTGCCAATCTGATCTCCGCACAGTTTACCGATTTACCGTTTATCTTTTCCTTCCAACAAACTACAAGTAATGTGTCATCGAGATAATAATCAATAACAGAACCGTTACAAAAAGTTGCGTCTGCATTAAATACTACCGTTTCTCCATCTTCCATCAATCCTCTCATTACCGCCCTGTCATACAATTCATACACAAGTTCGGCATCGGCAGTTTCAATACAGCCGAAATTCTCCGGATTCGGAACAGGTCCGTAATTCAATCCTTCCGGAATCTCGTAGTGCTTACGCATTATTTCAGAATCGGCAAGATATGCGCCAAGCGTATCTATCCTTATGTTATATGCAAACGTGTCAACACTTCCAAGGCAGTCAATACTGATACTGTTGTCAGATATAACCTCTCTGCTATATCCCGGATGAATCTCCGTTACCATCCATAAAAGCATTATCGCTCCGAGAATCGCAAATACACTCGAAAGGCTTACTTTCAGAAAAACAACCAATCTTTTCATCTTGTCCCCCCAGAAAGTGCGTTGAGGAACACATCATCCACAATTATTTTCCAATCGTCACCGGTGTATTTCAGAGCAATATCAATGTCATATTCTATCTTCCCGCAATCTTCCTTTAAAGCTTTTTCAAGGGCCTCATCGTATACCTCATCAATAAGCTCGCTCTTATATTCTCCATCATCCTCATACAATTCGTCCGCCGGCAGTGTTTCAACTTTCTTCGCCAAAATTGTCTCAATATTCTCAGAAATGCATTCATCCAAATTGTTAAAATCATAGCTGTAAAATACAACTCGCTGTGTTGCATTAAGTCCGTCGATAAAACATTCTTCGGAAATGTTATACTCATATCCTGAAGTTAATGTATCGTAATATTCGGGGTACTCCTCTCTCAAGCAGCCAAGCCCCAAGTCATTATAATTATCAAGATACCGGTATGCTTCTTCATAACTTCCTTCGATAATCGAAGAAAAAAAAGCATCCGTAACCTCTCTCGGATTGCCGCTTGTCTTCACCCAAACGGTTCCCTTTGAAAAAGAAACAAAAATAAGGAAAAAACATCCCGCAATCATCAGAACGCTCACAATAATTCCTACTGCAAAAACAAAAGTGTTGCCGTTTCTTTTATTTTCAGGCACCTTAATTCCCTCCGATTTCCGTAAACCGCTCCCCGTTTACCAAGTGACATTATAACAAACTGTAAATATATTTATATAGTATTTTTCACAAGATACGCCACAAATTTTCCCTGCAATTATACATGATTTTAATAGTTTTTAAATTACCGAAAACCAGTATTCTGCATTCAAATATATAATCAAACCTCTCAACTCTAACCATGTTGGGAAGCTGATATTCTCCGGGTCTTGAAATATCCTTATAACTCTGAATACTGTAATTCTGAATTTCTCCGTCTTCATCCGTAATTCGTATTCGTATTGGGATAATCTTAGCCGATCGCGTATGCTGGCAAATCACATCTATTCGGTTATCTCGTTCAATCAATGCACTCATACGGAATATTATAGAACATTTGTTCGTTTTGTAAAGTCCTAACTCCTGCATTGTAGCATTGCTAAAGCATACTAAAGCCCGAAGATAAATAAAAAAGGATATCCTTTCGAATATCCTTAATCATCAAGAGCGATAGACGGGACTCGAACCCGCGAGCTCAACCTTGGCAAGGTCGTGTGCTACCAACTGCACCACTATCGCATCTGTCTGTCTCTCACAGACAATTGATATCATACATCATCATATATATGTTGTCAACATCTTTTTTTATTTTATTGAGGAAATTTCAAAGAATAAATTCTCATAAGAGATTCGTCAATTCTTTCCTCAGATATTGTTCCATTATTTACTGCATCCAACACTGCCTGATATGCAGCCTTGTAATCAACGGGACATAATATCATGTCAACACCTGCCTGCAATGCCATAACTGCAGCATCTCCGGATGAATAATTGTTGGAAATTGCAGCATTGTCCATTCTGTCTGTAATAATTATCCCGTTATAACCGAGTTGATTTCTCAATACATCGGTAACCATTATATTTGAAAGTGATGAAGGAACATCATCCCCTGTCACAGCAGGAGCAGCAATATGAGATACCATTACAAACTGCGCACCGGCATCAATACCTGCGGTAAACGGAAGAAATTCGCAGTTCTGCATTTCTTCAAGAGTTCTTTGTGTACTTCCGGAAGCGACATTGGTGCCTGCCGTAAGCTCACCTTCTCCGGGGAATGTTCTCAGACATGAAATAACTCCGGTTTCCGCCATTCCGTCCACAGCCCTTGCAACCATTGAAGAACATACTTCCGCATCCGCTCCGAAAGACATATTACCAAGATATGAATTCTCGAGAGTCTCAACATCACATACAGGTGAAATATTTACATCTATACCATACTGGTTAAGATAACTTCCGATTGTGAGATATGCCTGATATGAGGCTCCGTCATCCCCTGCAGCTGCCATATCTCCCGGTGTTGCCTGTTCTGTATATCCGAGACCGGCACCGGTAAATGTATATTCAAGACCGCCTTCCTCGACAAAAGTCCATAAAGGCGCATTATAATTTTCCTCATACATAGCCTTTGTATTCGAAATAAGTTCCGTAAACTGTTCAGAGGTCTGAATATTCTGTGTATCGTAAATAAGTCCTCCGATTTCATATTCAGCTATGGCAGATTTTGTTCCGTCGCCGGCCATAGTTGCACAATTTACACCGGTAAGGCTTTCAGGTGTAATAACAAAAAGTGATGCAACTTTTTCCTCGAGCGACATACTGTCAATATACGCTCTTGCCTGCTCATTTTCGGGTACCGGTTCAATAATCGGTTCCGGCTCTTCAGGTTCCTGAGGTTCCTCAGGAGAAATAATTGCCGGCGCAGGCTCATTATCCGATACAGTCTCCGAAATATTATCCGATACACTCGCAACATCCAACATCGGCGCATCCGTATTAAAGAATTTTATCAGGAATTTCACTCCATAAAAACCGCCAACAACCACTGCCGCAATAATAATCAGTAGCACAGCATACACAGTCATCTGCGTTCTGATTCTTCTTTTTCTTCTTAACTCTCTTCTTGAGTCATTACTCTGTCCGGCCATACTTTCCTCCGATATGTCAATGATATTCGCAATCCGCTTCGCTACTTGCTCATAAAAAAGCGGCACTTCGTGCCTTACGAGGTACGGGGCTTGAATCCCCGCACCTCGTACAAGAGCACCCACCGCCTAAAGGCAGTGGTTTTTCTTGTACTTTTATAAACAATTTAGTATATAGGCTAATAATTTTCGTTTACATAATATCATTTATCCATTCATTTAGCAACCGATTTTGTTTTATGATATTTACACACAAAACGAAAACCCCTGCACATTACTACTCATGCAAGGGTTTTCTAAAACTGTTCGCAGTCCAACGGACTATACCTCCTATTCATCGGACTTCGGTGCTACTAATCGGCTTCTCAGTCATTCACACCGCCTTATTCAATTGTAATCGGGAAACTTTCTTTCGCATTCTGCCGGGTAACTGTTTACTCAAACGGTGGTTTATTTACACCACAACCTCGGTTTCCAAATGCTACTTTTCGTTCTCAATTGTCCTTGTACATTTAAGCACTGTTTACTATTTCAGGCGGACCATACCTCACTTTCTATATTTGGATCAAATACCCTTAGGAATATCCTCCATCTATATAATCAACACTTGATTTAATGTGTTGTTTACTATGAATTCATTATAACATCTCGCTCCAAATTGTCAATATATTTTCAAACTTTTTTATTTATTTTCTGAATATTTTATGCATATGCATATTTTTATCTGTTTATTTCAAGCAAGAGCAATAAAAAAAGCACCTAAGTGCTTTTTTTATACTATATAAGACTATTACTCCCGACAAATCCTCATCACACTCTGATCATTTTTATAATTGTGTCAAAACCTTTAGCGTAATCTTCATATTGCTTCTCTGTAAGTTCCTCTGTAATGAATCCGAATTCACCGTCAGCTTCCGGAATTGTTACAAATTCCACCTTGCCAAATGCCTTCTCAACGTTGGCAGATTCACTTTCAATGCTTCCTGTCATTCTGACAAAATATTTCTGTTTCATATTATCTTTGCCGGCAAGTTCAAATTCATCCGATACCCACTCAATATTAATATTACGGCCGATATTCTTTGCCAATTCAATAACATCACCGACAACGGCACTTGCTGTAGGAAGCTTACCTGCACCACGTCCGTAATACATTGAATAATCAAGCATATTACTATGTAAAAGAACCGCATTAAATACATCCTGAGCACAATATAACGGATTATCATATGATATCATTCTCGGTGAAACCATTGCGGTCCATTTTCCTTCCGCATATTTGCTCATTGCAACAAGTTTAACCGTACGCTTTAAAGCCTTTGCATATGCAAAATCAACAGGCGTAACCGCCGTAATTCCTTCAGTATATATTTTTTCGAAATTCACATGCTTTCCAGCAACAAGAGATGAAAGGATTGCAATCTTTCTTACTGCGTCAAAGCCTTCTATATCAGCTGTAGGATCCTTTTCGGCATATCCTTTTTCCTGTGCCTCTTTAAGAACAGCCTCAAAATCAGCACCCTCTCGTTCCATTTTTGTAAGTATATAATTGGTTGTACCGTTGAGGATACCCTGAATCTCATCAATCTTCTCTGCCGTAAGGGCTTCAAGAATGGTTCTTATAATCGGAATACCACCGCCGACACTTGCTTCAAAAAGATAACTTGCATTATGTTCTTTTGCGATCGCAAGAAGCTCAGGACCGTGGAGAGCAACCAATTCCTTATTTGAGGTACATGCACTTTTGCCTTTTAAAAGTGCTTCCTTCGTGAATTTGTATGCAGCACCGGCACCACCCATTGTCTCACATACAATGTCAACATCCGGGTCATCCAGAATTACATTAACATCATGAACAATCAACGCCTCATTGGCATCACCGGGAAATTCTCTTAAATCAAGAATATATTTAACTCCAACCTTATCTCCGACTCTTTTCTCAATAACATCTGCATTTTTCTGAACAACTTCAACAACACCGCTTCCTACTGTTCCGTATCCAAGTACCGCAACCTGTATCATATCTACTCTCTCCGTTTCATGACTCTATATTTTCATTATTTTTCTCTTTTAAACACTTAGTTAGAAATTGTACCATACATCAAAATACTGCACAATAGCATAAGTACTTAAAATTCATTGTCCCTTTATCATTCGTCTTGTAAAATTCAGATATCCTTTTACACTCTCAAGGTATGATGTCGAAGAAAAAATTCCGCCTTCGTAATCCTTTTCCAACATGCTGTCAAATGTAGTTTCAAGCATATAACCAAGTTTACCGGAATCTTCGGGATTTTTAAAAATACTGTAATCGGCATTTAAATGCATTTTTTTAATTTCTTCTTTATATTTATTTCTGATACCCTCTATCAGTTCAACAGCTTCCGGATTGTTTTCTCTTTTCATCGTAACCAAAAGTAACGGTAAATACGGATACTTATCCGTGAACTGGATTTTCATTTTTTCTATTTCATAATATATATCAAAATAGTCCGTCGTATTATTAAATTGCATTCCGAATTCCAGAATTGCATATTTTATGGCATAAGAGCATACATAATAATAAAGTCCGGGCTTATTGCCGAAATAATGAAACCACAATCCCTTACTTACGCCCGAATTCTTAACCATTTCATCCGTACTTGCATGAATATAGTCATTTTGTGCGAACACCTGCATTGCACCATTAATCATTCTGTCCTGTTTTTCTTTGGGCAGTTCATAAAACCGTTCATTCATAAGATAAATTCTCCTCATTGACTTTCAAAGTCAAGTTAATGATAACATATGATATTTATAAGTATCAAGATGAAGTTTTTCTCTTTTATTTTTATTGATTTTATATTAGAATATTATTTAACGCATTATCTCTTCTTAATATTTTATTAAGGGATATTATGTACAAGCTAAAATTAACGGTTATGAAAGGAGTAAGGAATATGGCAAAGAAGTTTGGACGCCTCGTTGTTTTCGGAGTTATCGCAGGAGCTGCAGCAGCAGGCGTATATCACTATTTACAGACAAAAGACAAGGCACCGGAAGATTTTGATGATTTTGATGACCTTGATAACTTTGAAGACATCAGCGATGAGGACAAAACCAATAAAGGACGAGGCTATATCACACTCGATAATGCAAAGGTTCTCGTTAATGACACAATAGATAAAGCAAAGGATGTAATTTCAAAAGCTTCCAAAAAGATTCAGGAGACTTTTGAGGACGCTTCCAATAAAAATTCCGATAATCCTGTCGAAGAAGTTGTCGACGCAGAGAAAACTGCTGAAGCTGATACAGACACCTCAGCAGCCGCTTCCGAAACAGATGCCGAGGAAAGCACCGAAGAATTCTTCGATGACGAAGTATAAATAACGAAGTTTGCATCATAAAAAAAAGACTGCCAGCAGTCTTTTTTTTATGATAATGTATCAAAATACACATTAATAAATAAGTTTCATCCGATATGGATTTATTCATATATTAAATATTAAAGATATTCTTTTATCTCAGCAAGAAAATCCCTTGCTTTATCTTTCTCATGGCCGGTAGCCTGCTGATTCAGTACTACCTGCTGCGCAAGATTGTATGCCTCATCAAATCTTCTGCATTCAAAACAAAGAACCGCCAGCAAATAATCAAGTGTAACTTCACTCATTCCGGCAATCGGCGGCATTTCTGTCTGCCTGGCATCAAGAAAACCACACATTGCACTTTCAATATAACGCTTTTCCTCATCCTGAATATCCATAATCTTCTTTACGGCAGTAGGTTCATCCGCCTCGAGCTCTTCCTTCATGCCTCTGAGTACCCATGCCGTCTTCAAGCATATAAGCGCTTTCTCGCTGCTCTTTGCCTGTCTGAACATTGCATTTATTTGAGCCATCTTATATCGATTCAACGCCTCGCTGTATGAAATCACACTTTCTTTTTCTTCAAATGGTTTAAATTTGCACGAAAGACTCTGAGTAAGCATATCCCTATGCGGTTTGGCAAGCGGTCCGAAATATTTGGATACTGCGGCATATCCACAATGATTACACAAAATCACATCATATTTATTAGCATCCACGCCTTTAAATACAGTACGCAAATCCCTATCGGTTCTGAGTGTTCTGGCCTTTCCCGTCCTAACCGTCATCGCATGAAATTTCTTTCCGCATACCGGACATTCATACGCTTTGGGAAAAATATATTTGATTTCTTCTTCATCGCAATATAATGACATAGTTGTCTCCGCTTAATTATTTGGGCAAAACAAATGAACTCTTAAGTCCGACAATTCTGTTAAATACAAGCGCGTCTTCCTTCGAATCCTTATAATCAACCGTAAAGAATCCGTTTCTTACAAATTGAAAACTCTCGTAGGGTTTGGCATCTTTTAAGGCCGGTTCCAAATAACAATTATCAAGAACAGTTAAAGAATTTGGATTAATATTCATTGAACCGTCTTCGTTATAAACGCCCTTCTCTTCATCAATCAGATTTTCATAAAGTCTTACTGTTGCTTTTACGGCATACGGAGCCGGAACCCAATGAATGGTACCCTTAACCTTACGTCCGTCCGGACTGTTACCGCCCTTCGACTCCGGATCATACGTACAATGAACAACTGTAACTTTTCCATTCTCATCCTTTTCAAATGAATTACATGTTATGAAATATGCATTCATCAATCTAACTTCATTGCCGGGGAAAAGTCTGAAATATTTCTTGGGAGGTTCTTCCATAAAATCATCCCTGTCAATATACAACTCTCTGCAGAAAGGAACTTTACGGGTACCCAGTTCCTCATTTTCAAGGTTATTGGCAACCTCCAAATATTCCGTCCGGTCTTCCGGATAATTATCTATAACAAGTTTTATCGGATCAAGCGCAGCCATCATACGAGGTCTTGATAATTTAAGATCTTCTCTTATACAATATTCCAACATTGCATAATCTACCGAAGCATCCGCTTTAGAAACACCACATAATTCGACAAATTTCCAAATTGACTCTTTTGTAAATCCTCTTCTTCTCAATGCAGCTATCGAAACAAGTCTTGGGTCGTCCCATCCGTCAACAACTCCATCCTCAACCAATTTCTTAATGTAACGCTTACCGGTTACAACATTTGTCAAATACATCTTTGCAAATTCCGTCTGTTTGGGAGCCTGCTCAGGTCTTTCTTTATACCCGATTTCAATAAGAACCCAATCATACAAAGGTCTGTGAGCTTCAAATTCAAGTGTACAGATTGAATTGGTTATATGTTCAATAGCATCTTCAATGGGATGAGCGAAGTCGTACATAGGGTAAATGCACCATTTGTCACCTGTATTATGATGTGTCATATGAGCAATTCTGTATATAACCGGATCACGCATATTCATATTAGGTGAAGCCATATCTATCTTTGCACGGAGAACCTTCTCACCGTCGGCATATTTACCGGCTTTCATCTCTTCAAAAAGCTTTAAGTTCTCTTCAACACTTCTGTCACTGTATGGATCCTTTTTGCCGGGTTCGGTAAGAGTTCCTCTGTATTCTTTTATCTCATCCGCAGTGAGATCCGACACATATGCTTTGCCTTTTTTGATAAGGACAACCGCGCCTTCATACATTTTGTCAAAATAATCCGAAGCAAAAAATAATCTATCTTCCCAATCTGCGCCAAGCCATTCTATATCTTTCTTAATTGCCTCAACAAATTCCATCTTTTCCTTGGTCGGATTGGTATCATCGAATCGCATATTAAATTGGCCGCCATACTTTTGGGCAAGCCCATAATTCACAATAATTGCCTTTGCGTGTCCGATATGAAGATATCCGTTAGGTTCCGGCGGAAACCTTGTATGCACGGTATCATATATCCCTTCCGACAAATCTTTGTCAATCATTGCCTCGATAAAATTTCTTGAAACATTTTCTTCGCTCATAGCTTCATTAACTTTGTCGAACAACCGTCGACAAAATATGCCTCCTTACAATATATAAACACTAAAAAACAATCTTAAGCATACCACAAAACTCCAAATTAATAAAGTAAAAACTTGTATGTATCGCCCTTGTACCACCTCATAAAATAATATATAATTAAATACAGAAAAAGTATAAAAAGGAGTGTCGCACATGAGACTGATTACCCGTTCTGATTTTGATGGTTTGGCATGTGGTGCCCTTCTTCTCGAAGCAGGCATCATCGACAGTTGGAAGTTTGCTCACCCTAAAGATCTTCAGGATGGACTTGTTGAGGTTACAGAGAATGATTGCCTCGCCAATGTTCCGTATGTAGAAGGTTGTGGTTTGTGGTTCGATCACCACTCAAGTGAACACGAACGTAACCAGCTTGCCGGTAAATACAAGGGTGAAAGTAGGATTACGCCTTCCTGCGCCCGCATTATTTATGAATATTACGGCGGAAAAGAAAGATTTAAGAATTTCGACGATATGATGATTGCCGTTGATAAAGTTGATTCGGGCAACCTCACAATTGATGAAATTCAGAATCCCTCCGGATGGATTCTCGTAGGTTTTCTTATGGATCCCCGTACAGGGCTCGGTCGATGGAGGAATTTCACCATCCCCAACTACAAGTTGATGGAACAATTGATGGAATGTTGTCGAACAATGTCAACAGATGAGATTCTTGCTCTTCCCGATGTCGTTGAAAGAATCGAAATATATAACGAACAAGCCGAAAAGTTCAAAGAAATGGTTAAGGCGCATACAGTCGTTGAAAAAGATGTAATTATCTCAGACCTCAGAAATGTTGATCCGATTTATTCCGGTAATCGATTCATGATATACAGCATGTATCCGGAACAAAACATTTCAATATGGATTGTAAACGGCAAAGGCGGTCTCGGATGTTCATGTGCTGTCGGTTACAGCATACTTAACAGAACCAGCAACGTTGACGTAGGCTCGCTTATGCTCAAATACGGTGGCGGAGGACATAGGGCTGTAGGAACATGTCAGTTCAGCAATGAAGACATGGATGAGAAAGTTCCGAAACTTATCGATGAACTTGTGAACTACTCTCAATATTATAAATAGCCGATAATACATAACAAAATAAGAAACATGCGCTGCAAGGCGCACACCAATAAAAAAAAGAAAGCTTTTCAGCTTTCTTTTTTATTTCCGATATAACTGTCAATTACATTATATATATCATCCCTGCCCTGTTTGGTCTGAGCTGAGAAAGGTATAATAATCTGCTCACTGTCGGAGCAAAGAGATTGTCGAAGCATCTTAACATTTTTCTGAATCTGACTTCTGTTAATCTTATCCAGTTTAGTCGCTATCACTATCGGTTTGAATCCGGCATTCTTAATCCAACTGTACATAAGTCTGTCATTATCGGATGCCTCATGCCTTATATCCAAAAGAAGAAATACTTGAGTAAGTGTAGGCGAAACATTAAGATAATTCTCAATCATTTTACCCCACTTCGCCACAGTTTCCTTTCCGGCTTTTGCATAACCATACCCCGGAAGATCCACTAAATACAATTCATTATTCAGATTATAATAATTAATAGTCTGTGTTTTTCCCGGCTCTGCACTGGTTCTTGCAAGACTCTTGCGCTGTACGAGGCCGTTAATAAGTGACGATTTACCAACATTACTCTTCCCCGCAAATGCAAATTCGGGAAGAGATGTCTTATATAAATCACTTGTTATACCACAAACTTTCTCAAGTTCTACAGTTTTGACTACCATATAAATTTACTATTTTGCTCTTTTCCTGGCTTTTTCTTCCTTATGAACTACAACAGGCTCACCGTTCTCTTCTACGGCTTTCTTCGTCACAATAACACTCTCTATTGTCTCATCGGAAGGAATTCTGTACATTATGTCCATCATTATATTCTCTATAATTGAACGAAGACCTCTTGCACCCGTTTTTCTCTCAAGAGCTTTATCGGCAATTGCATCAACGGCATCATCCTCAAAAGAAAGCTTTACTCCATCCATCTCGAACAAAGCCTGATACTGCTTAATAAGAGCATTTTTCGGTTCTTTAAGAATTCTTACAAGCGACTCTCTGTCAAGACCTTCCAAAGAAACATTAATCGGAACACGTCCCACAAATTCCGGGATTAATCCGTATTTGATAAGATCCTGCGGTGTAACATCCTTTAAAACATCCGACAAATCCCTATCGGATTTTTCTGATAATGATGCATTGAATCCAATGCTTTTCTTATTCTCACGAGATTCAATAATCTTCTCAAGTCCGTCAAAAGCACCACCGCAAATAAACAAAATATTAGTGGTATCAATACCTATGAGTTCCTGCTGCGGATGTTTCCTACCGCCCTGAGGAGGAACAGATGCTTTTGTTCCTTCGATTATCTTAAGAAGTGCCTGCTGAACTCCCTCACCCGATACATCTCTCGTAATGGATACATTCTCACTCTTCTTGGTAATCTTATCAATCTCGTCAATATATACGATACCTTTTTCCGCACGTTCAACATCATAATCCGCAGCCTGAATCAGTTTAAGAAGTATATTCTCAACATCTTCACCGACATATCCTGCTTCTGTTAATGTGGTTGCATCAGCTATAGCAAACGGAACATTAATTATCTTGGCCAGAGACTGAGCAAGATACGTCTTACCCGAACCTGTAGGGCCAACCATAATAATATTACTTTTCTGAAGTTCAACGTCAGTTCTCTTTGAACTCATTACACGTTTATAGTGATTATATACAGCTACCGCCAACGTCTTTTTGGCCTCATCCTGGCCAATAACATACTCATCAAGAAATTCCTTAATCTGAACAGGCTTGAGAAGTTTAATTTCACCATCGTCCTCTTCGGTCGACGAAAGCCCCTCCAGACTATCAATTTCATCTTCTATCATGTCCGAACATATATCAATACATTCATCACATATATATACGCCTGCAGGACCAGCTATCATTCTTCTAACCTGTGTCTGAGTCTTATTACAGAACGAACATCTGACCTTAATATCGGAATTTTTACCAGCCATCAGAATTCTCCCATTTCAGTTATTTTTCCGAAGGACGCTTAACAATTACTTCGTCAATAAGACCGTAAGCTTTTGCTTCTTCGGCAGTCTTCCAATTATCACGTTCTGTATCATTGGCAATATCTTCATAAGCCCTTCCACAGTTTTCTGCAAGAATTTTGTTAAGCTTTTCCTTTGTCTTTAAAATCTGTTTAGCTACTATTTCAATCTCTGTTGCCTGTCCCTGAGCACCACCACTGGGCTGGTGAATCATGACTTCAGCATTGGGAAGAGCATATCTCTTTCCCTTGGCACCTCCTGCGAGAAGGAAAGCTCCCATTGACGCAGCCATACCTATACAGGTCGTCGACACATCACATTTAATGAAATTCATTGTGTCATAAATAGCCATACCTGCGGTAACAGAACCGCCGGGGCTGTTAATATAAAGATTAATATCTTTATCGGGATCTTCTGCTTCCAAAAACAAAAGCTGTGCTACAACAAGGCTTGCTGAAAGGTCCGTAACTTCTCTGTCAAGAAATACGATTCTCTCCTTTAACAGTCTTGAATAAATATCATACGATCTCTCACCTCTGCTTGTCTGTTCAACAACGGTAGGCACCAAATCATTATATATTCTCTCCATATAACCCTCCGGTCTAAATAACTATTTTTCTACTGCATTCTCAACTACGAAATCAATAGCTTTCTTAAGCAGAAGATCTTCCTTAATGTGTTTCTCATCTTCTTCGCGCATAAGATTCTTAAGTTTATCAACTTCCATCTTATATGTCTCAGCCATTTCTTTAAGTTCATCCATGTACTCTTCGTCTGATGTTTCAAAACCTTCAGCCTTTGCAACTGCTTCAAGTACAAGTCTTGACTGAATTCTCTTAAGCGCACGAGGCTTATTCTGCTCCATCATCATTTCAATTGTATTTCCTGTATACTGGAAATACTGTTCGATAGAAAGGCCCTGCATAGAAAGCTGCTGTGAAAATTCATCAACAAGCTGTCTCTGCTGTGTCTCAACCATAGCATCGGGAATGTCCATGGTTGCATCCTTAACAAGAGCTTCAATTACAGCATCTTCTTTAAGATCTTTTGCATTTTTTTCTTTCTTTTCGGCAAGATTTTTCTTAATATCTTCCTTATATTCATCTGCTGTTTCAAATCCTGCATCGTCAGCAAAATCATCATTAAAATCGGGAATCTGGTTTTCCTTTACTTCATGAATCGTACATTTAAATACTGCCGGCTTGCCCGCAAGCGTTTCTGCGTGATAATCTTCAGGGAAAGTAACATTTACATCGCATTCATCATCTATGCTCTTACCAATGAGCTGATCTTCAAATCCGGGAATAAACTTGCCCGAACCGATTTCAAGGCTGTAATTATCACCCTTTCCACCTTCAAAAGCGACTCCGTCAACAAATCCCTCAAAATCAAATACAACAATATCTCCGTTCTGAACAGGTCTGTCAACAACCACCTGACGTGACTGTTTTCCCAAAATATTCTTAATCTCGGCATCAAGTTCTTCATCTGTAACTTCTGTCTCGATCTTATCAATCTTAACGCCCTTATATTTACCAAGTGTTACATCCGGGTTAAGAGCAACAGTGGCTGTAAAAATAAACGGCTTTCCCGATTCGATCTGAACTACATCTATCTTGGGTGAGGATACAATCTTCTCCTCACATTCATCATATGCTTTTTCATAGGCATCAGGGATAATAATATTAGCAGCATCCTCAAAGAATACTTCCTTGCCGTACATCTTTTCAATCATCTGACGAGGCACTTTTCCTTTACGAAATCCCGGAACACTGATTTTATTTTTATTTTTCTGAAAAGCCTTCTCAACTGCCTTCTCAAATTCGTCCGCTGAAACCTCTATGGTAAGCTTTGCCATATTATGCTCTAATTTTTCGATGTTACAACTCATTATAAAATTTCCTCCTGATAATAAAAAAATACAACTTATTCATTATAGCATAGTCACTTTTCCATAGTAAAGTGCTTTTTTTTCAAGGTTTTTAAAAAAGAACACCTGCAAAAACCAGATGTTCTTCCCATTTACATTCACTGTTTATTTTGATTTTTTTTATTTTTTTTACCGTCTTTCTTCTCGGTCTCATCATCGTCCTTCGCAGCTTCCTGACCTTTTTTCTCGACTATTCCGTGCGTTGACATATATTCTTTGAAGAAATCCGCGGCCGAACTGTCTCTGTGATTCTGTTCCAAATTAATATCACATACCGCCCCGAGTTCAACCGACAATTCTCCTGCGATAACCTGACCGCTTATCACAGCTCCGTTTCCGATATTAACAGTCTGCTTAACATCGACTTTACCCATTACGGCGCCGTCAATATCGGCATTTTCCGCAGTAACATTACCGAATACGGTTACATTCTTACCGATTTCAATGTAATCGAGGCAATTAATATCGCTCTCTATAACGCCTCTGCTGAGTTGGATTCGACCGACTTTAAGGTCCTTACCTTTAATCGAGCCGTTCAGTTCAAGAGTTCCGTCTATCGAAACATTACCTTCAACCTCTCCGTATAAACTAAGGTCTCCGTCAGATATAACATCACCTGTAATCTTCATTCCTTCGGGAATAAAACTTTTTTCCATATTCTCAACCACCTATACTCTTAATACTGATTATCAAAATTAATAACTGCAAAAATCAGGTTTTCTTCATCCTTGAATCCCTTATCTACCGCTGCTTTAATGTCTTCTTTTGACGTTGTCGCGTCGTACGGAATAACCACATCAAAAATCAGATTGGTATGTGAAACGCCTTTAACAACTCTGAAATCATGAAATGACAATTTATCGTCAGTCTCACTCAAAATCACAAATAATTTTTCTTTTAATCTGTCTACAATCGGATCGCCAACCACAACCGGATCCATATGAACCGTCAAAACGACGCCCATATCATCATACACCTTTTTTTCCAAATCATCAATTACCTCATGCGCTACCATTATATCAATTGTTGAAGGAACTTCGGCATGAACGCTGCCGAAAATAACGCCCGGGCCGTATGAATGAATAATCAAATCGTGGATTCCCAAAACAGAATCCGGTTCTATCATTATTTTTTTTATTTCATCTACAAGTTCCGGCTCCGCAGGTTTTCCCAGAAGGACATCAACAGTATCCCTGACAATCCCAAAACCGGCCACGACAATCACAACCGAAACGGCACATCCCATTATTCCGTCCACAGGAAAATTCGTATAAATACCGGCCACCAAAGCTATAACCGTTGCCAATGTCGCAAATACATCATTCAGACTGTCTTTAGACGTTGCCAGCATTACAAGTGAATTAATATATTTACCGATTTTTCTGTTAAAATAGGCAAGCCACAATTTGACACATATCGAGCAAATCAATGCTGCCAGTACAACCCATGAAAATTTTGTTTTTTCAGGGTTCAGGACTTTTTCAACGGAAGACTTAAACAAAGATGCCCCCAGCATCATAATAACCGAAGCCACAAGCAGCGAAACCAGGTATTCGAGCCTTCCGTGTCCGAAAGGATGATCCTTATCGGCCGGCTTAGCTGCCATCTTAAGCCCCCACATTGTAATAATACAGTTGCCGGCATCAGACAGATTATTAAAAGCATCCGACACAATCGAAATACTTCCCGAAATCGTTCCCATGAGCAGCTTCACCAAAAATAAAACAATATTGGCAGCAATACCTACAACCCCGGAAAGAATTCCGTATCTTTGCCGTACTTGCGTATTATTTATATTTTCATAGTCTTTAACAAATTTTTTAACAAGAATATTCATACTTTCATCAATGCATAAATAAGCGGACCCGCAAAGGCCCGCAATTATTAACCATCAATCAACGGAACATAAAACTCTTTTTGGTTATCCAGGCAGATACAAGCAAGTTGACTCGACTTATTATTAAGCGCCATACCGCAGTCAATATCAATAATATTGTATCCACGATAATTACGATTCCTGTAAATAAGTCCTTTCCCATTTTCATCCACTGAATTCATTCTCTGTGTAAATATATGTCCAAAGACATATATATCTCTCTGATAAGCAAACAATTTAACCGGCACATCCGCATCCACACTGTTATCAATAATCGATGTCCACACAACGTTTTCAGCCGAAAGCGACGACAATTTATACAATCTGACTTCTTTACCAAACGGCTTATCCACAGAATAAGAATGTGACAAATGATAATTACGGTCTCCGACTTTTATTCTTCTAATAACTCTAAGTTCGCGCAGATACTTTTCTATTGCTTCTCTTTCCTCATACGGAAGTCCCATGAAATCCCTGCAGGTTTTATCTCCGCCGTTGCAAGGATGTGTCCACAATTCATAAGGATTATAAACCGAATTGGTCTGCTTCATGCCGGCAGAATTATTCGATTCTTTTTCCTTTAAGTAATCTACTGCGTTGAGAAGCATCAACTCGTGGTTACCTATAATCAGTTCCACATTGCTTCTATTCATAATATCTTTTATAATTTCCAGACCATCCGGTCCTCTGTCTATGGCATCCCCCAGAACATACAGAAAATCTTCATCCGAAAATCTGATTTTCTCAAGCATTTTAATATAAGCATCATACTGGCCATGGATGTCACTCATTACATAAGTGCTCATACCAATTCCCTTTTTTGATTCTTTTATGGCATATCATCAATATCATCTTCGTTAATGCAAATTATCGGTCTAATTCCCATGCATCTGTTAAGATTCCATATTGCCAACCTACAATTTACCAAAGCGTGCCCTTCATAATTCTCACTGCTCTTATATGAATCATCCTGATCAACCGGTCCTCTCGTACGAAGTCCGTAGCAATTTGAAGTTATCGCACCCTCGGCAAGTGCTGCCGTATATTGTGAACAAGGTGCATCATCTTTTGACAAATCACGTTTTTCTTTTCCTCTCATGAGAGAAACATTGGTGTCAAAACCATATCTTATTTCTTCAATCGATGGAATATATACCTTATCATACGTAACCCGATCCGAAAGTGCCGATACCGGAGTATTTACCTCAGTAACCAAAAGCTTCTGTTTCTCGATTTCATTAAAGGTCCGCTTAATAAATACACTGTTAAGCCATTCCCTTATCTTACTGACTTCCCAATATACACCGCTTTTAATCTTGGCCACTTCTTTATCATTCATTCCCAAATATTTTTCTTTATCGAAAGGTCTGAAATCAATTACGTATTCCGATTGCAATGTAATTCTCTTGCCTCTCTTGCCGACTACCTTCCATGGCAGTGAATTAAATCTGAAATATCTGTATTCCGTAACCTCATTTGTCTTCGGAGCTTTCATAAGAGAAAGTAAATCTTTTTCTCCGCTCTGCTTTGAAACACGAGCAAGTCTTAAATATTTTTCACCGTCAACAGTCGCTATTCCGTCCTGATTATATTCGCCGTAAATGATGTCCGACGTAATATGTGCACCCATAACTTCATTCATGGGATATTCACCGATCCACACACGTCCGTTATGATCACGCATTATACGAATATCTTCTTCCTTAGTCTGCGGATTGTTCTTTTCATCAGGATATGTTCCGTAGAGGCCTTTGTACAATTCATCAATACTCTGCTGCCGTTCGGAAGCCTCCATTGACAATCCCTTCATAATAGTAGCCGCAATCTTCTTGTCTATAGGAATCGTATACTGTGAAATATCGATAAGTTCATCTTTTTCATTTCTTTCATACGAAGAAGGAGGTACATCTCCTGTCATCATACAATACAAAGTCGCACAGATTCCGTAAATATCGGTCCAAGGTCCCTGTTCCGATATTTTACTTAGCATTTGTTCGAGAGGTGCGAATCCCCATTTCCCGAGAAATACCTGCTGGTTGGTCATGCCAAGTTTCTTGGATCCGCCAAAATCAATAAGTTTAACCGATCCGTCTTCATCCATCATAATGTTATCCGGGCTGATGTCTCTGTGAATAAGTCCCGATTTATGAAGCTTACCCAAAATATTAATTACCGGTTCCATCAATTCCAGCGTTTCATCGACAGGCAACCATCCGCCATGATTGTCAACATATTTGCGAAGATTACCATTGCCCAAATATTCCATAATAAGATAACCCGTATTATTCTCATAAAACAGGTCTTTAATGGCAACAATACCGGGAAACTTGGAGAATTCGGCAAGAATACGTGCCTCTCTTAAATATGCTGTGGTTTCCTTCTGATACTCTTCCCCATTCACTTCATCCAAAACAAGAACGGTCTTGTCATCATCTGCTCTGTCAACCATCTCATCCGGGAAGAATTCTTTGACAGCCACAGGATACTCCAGAAGCATATCGTATCCTATATAAGTAATTCCATACCCACCCTTACCAAGAATATTTCCAATTAAAATTTTGTTGTTAAGAATCGTTCCGGGTGCCAACGCCTTAGACCATGTACGCTGACCGGCCTTTTCTCTTCCGCAATACGGACAAATTTCAGGCTCGTCACTGTTCTTCATGCACCTCAGACAGATTTTGCTGATTTCAGAAATTTCCATAAATTAAAATTCTCTTCTCTGCCCTAAAATTTATTAACATAACATTCTAATCTATTATACAATCATTGATAATTTTTTTCTACAAAACAGAAATTTTTTTATCAACTTTTTACAACAATTTAGTAGAATAAAAATAACTTTACACAATATATCGTTATTACATAAAATAACGGAAGATTTGCCTTAAAATGGCATTCATCGATTTTCAAACGATAATTATATATAGAATAAATACGATTCGATTCACTTATTTTTTCGTCCGCCCGAATTCAATACGACAAGCGTGACAAAACATTAACCGAAGTTCTCCCTGCCCAAATATAATACAAAAATAAAAAATTCCGTAAATCTTAAATCTACGGAATTCATAAGTGAGAGCGGGTGATGGGAATCGAACCCACGTGTACAGCTTGGAAGGCTGTCATTCTACCATTGAACTACACCCGCATATTAAATTGTCGGATATCGGGGTGACAGGATTCGAACCTGCGACCCCCTGGTCCCAAACCAGGTGCTCTAGCCAAACTGAGCCACACCCCGTAACATGTGTGGGAGTAACTCTCGCGCGACACAATAGTGATTATATTTTACTTATCCTTACTTGTCAACAACTTTTATTATTTTTTTTAATAATTTATTTCATTGACATTTTTTTACAGCTATGATAAAGTGTCACTTGGACTTAAATCCAATGTGTGTGTAGCTCAGCTGGATAGAGCGTCTGGCTACGGACCAGAAGGTCGTGGGTTCGAATCCTGTCACACACGCTTAGCCTTGATATTTATCAAGGCTATTTTTTTTGCTCAAAAGCCGATATATAATATAACTATTATAAGATTGAGGTAAAAACCGCTATGAAAAAATCGAAAATTACTTTAATATCATTTTTCTTTTTTATATCAATACTGTTGACCGCATGTCAGAAGCAAATCTGTTCATACTGCGGTCGCGAGTGTTTCTGCACCGAATATGATGTTCTCGGAACAACAAGATACATTTGCGACGAATGCCTTAGCAACCCCCGGGCTGCAATATCAGGCAATGTAATAAATGATTATGAATCCGATTTAATCGATCCCGCAGTATATCAGGCCAACGCAATCGAGAATTATAACGATCATTTCGATTCATCCGAAGACGATTCTTCCGCCCCAGATATTTCTCCGATTGCATCTGTACCGCTTGTCACATCCGTTCCGGCAGAAAATCAATCTGAGCTTCGGAACGATTCTTCGGTTTTATCGGCAGACTCAGAACTCAGTTCATTAATATCCAACATTTCATCGCAACTTGCCACTCACAGCATGTCACTCGTTAAATCCGAAGAATCCGACTTATTATATTCCCTTTATCTAAATGACAATTATATCAATATAGATTTCGAATTCAGTCAGTCGTCTTCCGGCAAACCCCAACTGTCAATCAGTAAATACAGCGAAGCTTCCGACAATGATTTTACCGCTGCATGTATTGATTCTTCCATTGCATTTATCGGTTCCGGCGACTACTCCGGAGATGGTTATACAATCTTCAACAATTCGGTTTCGCTGGGGAATTATTCATATAACGGATGTCGTTTTTATTATACAGAATCCTCCGATATTGAAATTGCAGAAGGAACAGCTCCGATAAAATATGATATTTCATACCAATAAAATATACAAAAAAAGTAGTAAACTCGCCTTAATTTTGTTATAATGTGAGAAGCGTTTTGATTTTCAAAACTAATAATCCGAAAGGTGGGCTTACCATGGCAGAAAATACTTATTACGACCAAATAATGGCACTTAACGGCCTTGACGGTTTCAAAGATGTCATTGAGCGCTGGCAAAGATTCAGCGAAAACATTACCAGGTACAAATCAAAACAGGAACTCGTTATCCCGGATCTTCTTTGGATATCCGATAACGGCATCGACCGTTCCAACATTCTTAAACTTCTTGCCGGATTTCTTGAAACATCAGGCAATCTTGTAGACTTCTACGGAAATGTAAAATATTTTGAATACTATCTTGAATATATTCCCGATAAAAACAATTTCCATGAAATAAACAAACTCGCCGAAAAGATTCGAGATGCTGCCGGATTCCGTAGTGAGTACCGTGGCATACTTTCAATCGAACTTGATGAGTGGGTCGGACATTTTTACGAAGATAATTTCATCAACGTTCTGAAATATCTTTCTTCCATGGAAGATGACATTGTATTTGTATTTAATATAAAGAATTACAACTCTCTTTCGGTTGAACAACTCATGCAACTCCTTGTTCTTTTCTTCAGAATTGAAGTAGTTGAAATGAAACTCCCCGATTCGGAAGAACTCGGTGCTTATATTAAGAAAGAAATTTCGGAATTCGGACTTAATCTTAACGAAGATGCGGAAGCAACTGTTATCGCAACAGTTAATAAACTTCGTCGAGATCAGTATTTCGCCGGATATGACATGCTTGACCGTCTTGCGGAAGATATAGTTTATTCCGTATATACATCCACACCTCCTTATGACGGAGTTGTAACAAAAGGTATGATTAGTGCCTTTTCTCCTGACGGAATGTATGTTTCCGAACTGCTTCAGAATAATATGAAAGTTTATACAGCTCAGTACAAATCTAGTAAGGAGGCGAAATAATGAGTAGCAGCCAGATTAATAATAACAGATATAAGAGTAATACAGGGCAGACAAGATGGGCCAGCGTTGAAGAGATTCAGGCATCCGCAACCAAAGTTAACCTTTCCGACAATAATTATCCTACCGGCGGCATTCCCGTAATGAGTGACGGCGAAACCGCATATCTTGACGGACGTGATACACATACACTTATATTCGGTGCCACAGGTTCAAAGAAGACTCGTCTCTTCTGTATGCCCACCATCAATATGTATATTCGTGCCGGCGAATCTTTTGTCGTAACTGACCCTAAAGCCGAGCTTTATGTCAGAACTGCCGGATTCGCCAAGGAAAAAGGTTATAAACTTGTCGTTCTTAACTTCCGTGACATCGGTTACGGAGACATGTGGGACCCCCTTGCACTTCCTTTTGAATATTATAAGACAGGACGTAAGGATGAAGCCAATAACCTTATCAACGACCTTGCAGCTACCCTTTCAGCTCAACAGAAAGAGAACTCTGAAGATATTCTCTATCCTTTGATGGCAGAAGGTCTTCTTACAGCTAACATGTATTTGCTTTTCGAAGCAGCAGCTGCCGAAAATGCCGTTAACCTTCGAAGCCTTACATCCCTTTGTTCGCAATCCAGTCTTGAATCCCTCAAGACACTTGCCGGAAAGATGAACAACTCAAATACAATAGGTATGTTATTCAAAGGTACTCTTCTCGGTGAAAACGAAAAGACCATTTCCTCAATTATGACAGTTCTTTACGGAATGGTTAGTATATTCAACCTTAACAAGAGACTTACCGATATGCTCTGTGCCAATACCTTTGACATCAGACTTTTCGGTCATGAAAAGACAGCTGTTTATATCATCGTTCCCGATGAAAAGACAACATGTCACTTCCTTGTAACAATGTTCATCAAACAGGTATATGAAATTCTTATCGGTGAAGCTCAGAGACAGGCATCGTTATCTCTTCCTATACGAGTTAACTTCGTACTTGATGAGTTCTGTAACATTCCTAAGATTCCCGATATGCCTTCAATGATTTCTGCTGCTCGAAGCCGTAACATGAGATTCGTACTTGTAGCTCAGTCAATTCATCAGCTCAAAGGACGATATGGCGAAGATGCAGATACAATCAAAGGTAACTGTGATAACTGGATATTCCTTACATCGCGTGAGCGAGACCTTCTTAACGAAATCAGTTTCCTCTGTGGCGAGATTGATGCTTGGGGTCCCGGCGGTCCCGAAAAACGTAAATTGATCTCAGTAACAGAGCTGCAGAGATTTAACAAGCAGAAAGGTGAATGTCTGATTCTTCACGGACGTGAATATCCATTCATTACATACATGGCTGATATTGATGAATATCCTGCATTCTCAAATTATCAGATTATTCCTATTCCGCCGATTGAACTTCCTAAGGCTAATACATTTGATGTTGTTAAATTCACAACCAAATTTGCTTTTGCTCCCGAAGGAGTTCCTTTCTCAAGTCCGGACTAAACTTAATACAAAGAAAACGGCAAGCAATGCTTGCCGTTTCAGGCTGTAGATAAAATAGCTCTGAGAGACAATCGTTTCTCAGAGCTATTTTTCGTTCAGCCGATGATTTTTGAATGAATTTCGTTCAAAATCAGTGACGGGATCCATACCGGTCAACACACATTCATCAAAAGAAAAATCCCTACAACCTTTATGATCATAGGGACTTTGTCTACAGTCCGAAAGGAAGCTCATATGAACTTCCTTTTTAATAAATATAAATTTATCAATCTTTAATATCGTCGCCCCAAATCTTTCTGTTAAGTTCTTCATCTTTTTGGGCAATCAATTCGAGAACATTTTTAGCCCTTCTCTGTTCTTCTATAGCTCTGCTTTCATCTCTTATAAGAAGTTCAAGCGAACCGGAAATAGTATCAATATTATTCTTAAATTCTTCTACCATCTCTGCGGTTCTCTGCTGTGCCACTTTAATTACTTCTACTTTATAAGCAATGAACTGTTCTACTGTCTGAGAATTAAATGCTCTTTCCAGATCTCGTTTATATGCTTTCTTATCCATGGTATTAAAAATAAGAATAGCCTTCTGCTCATTAATGTAATCATTCATCTTAAAGGCACTAATCTCTGAGGGCGGTATCTCCGTATCCGAAATATTGGCTATACGTTTGATGAGTCCTTCATCAATTCCCTTGTATTCCTTTATTTTCTTAACAATTATATTCTTAAGTTCTTCAACCTGTGATGCCAAAATATCGCCACGGATAATTTTATAATAATCATCAATATCCTGGAGATATCTGTTCAATTCGGAAATAATGACTCTGTTCTTAGCTTCAAAAACTTCCTGTTTAAGTGCAATCCACTGCATCTTGTCAGTCTGTTTGCTTGCCATTTCCTGACGTTTTTCAATCTCTTTAACAAGGTTTTTAATTTCCTGAACCTGAGTCTCCAAACTGTCATCTGTAATTCTTGCAACAAATTCTTCATGAGCCACTTCTATATCATGGACCATGCTCGTCTTCATAATCTCTATATTATGCTCAATATGCTCCTTGGAAAGTCTTGCCTGAGTCTCAATTGCCTCATAATCAGCTCTGACAAAATCAACAAGACCTTTAATTCCATCATAAAGGCCTTTGGCTTTTACAGCCAGTGCATATTTCTGTGCATATTTTACAATCTCTTGTTCAATGGCATACATTCCGGAATTAATATATATTCTTTGAATAACGCCTTCCAAAGATGTATCACATTTATCTGCTTCAGCTTCACAATCAGCAATCATCTGCTTAGTCTCGAAGTCTGCATTTGCAAGCTTGTCATATCTGTAAAATATCCCATTATCTGCTGATATATTTGTAATCTGTTCGGTAAACGGGTCTCTCGTAGGTTCATTATTAAGTTCCTGCTTATGATTGGCAAGCCATGTTCTTTCATCTTCCAAATCAATATTTGACTTAATTGCCTTACTGATGTAGGCTGCTTTAGAAGAAACAAAGAAAAGTCTTTCCTGAGATAAATCTATCTCTTTGGCTTCTTCATTGTAAATTCTGTCCTCTTCTTTAAGAGTAACAGCTACTTTTTTGTTCCTTAATGCCTTAAGATCCTTGCTTGATTTGGTATCAGCCTGATTAATTACATGGAAAGATCTTGCAAGGTCAATAGAAACATTATTCTGTGAATTATCGGCCTGATCATTAAATCCTGTAATAAGTTTATATAAAATTGAATTACCCGTGCCTTCCATCTTGGTCGGTTCATAAAGCACAATAAGAATTGAATTGGTCTGCTGCTGAAGCGCCTCACGCAAAATCACAAGATGCTCATTGGAATTACTGTCAGTACCGGGTGTGTCATAAAATGCAAAATTAACATTTTTACACAAAGGTATAGGATATTCAACTTCAATAACACCGTTAATATATCCGCTTCCGTCCTCTTGCTCATGATTAGGAACATCATTAAGTCTCTTAAGAATACGGCACAACTGTTCATGCTGTCTGAGTCCCATCTCGGCAACAGTAGCAGTTTCTTTCTCCATAGCCTTTCTGATGTCCTCACCAACATGATTTAATGAGCGAACAACTTCAAACTGTCCCAAGGGTTCATTCCAATTAATAACAATTGTCTCGGGCTTAAGATTAAATTTGGTAAATACATTTGCTGTAACCTTGGGATTCTCACCATTTTTAATCTTAAACATTTTTGCTGTTTCTGAATTAATGCTTTCAGGAAGGATTCTTTTTCCAATAATCGCATTAATAAATGTTGACTTGCCGGAACTGTATGTTCCCACAAGACACAAATTAACATCATTATTATCAAGAGCAAGACGTTTCTCATCAAAAAGAGCACGTCTCTTCATAAATACCTGCTTAGTCTCATTGTCCTGAAGCATATCACCAAATGAAGACAACGTCTCATCACAGAACTCACTGATGCATTCGTATATTTCCGAAACATTAGGTAATTCTATAAATTGCGAAATCTTGAAAATCTGTCTTTCCTTTGAATCGTTATAATCCGAAATCTTCTTTTGGAGGTCTTCATAATCTATCTTTGTTCCCTTAAATACAATATTGATATTATCGTTTAAAAACTGATCCCAGATATCATCAAAAAACTTTGTACCTTGGTTCTGTAAAAGGAATTCCCCTGCCCCCGGGCTATATGGCTCCAATTTGGAACACTCTTCATATGGTATCTCTACGAACTCCCCTTTATATTTGCCGAAGAATCTGATTTCTTTCTTTACCGGATGGTACGCCATCATCAATTCTTTCATCGAAAAAAAACCTCCACGCCTTCTTTTACCATAATAACCACAACTATATATGATTATACCTATAATTTCTTAAAAAAACAACTATTAACACTCAAAAACCAGGAACATTTATGGTTGTTTTCACCAATAAATGTTCCCGGTAATTATCTTTAATTATATATTTTTTAGTTTATTAAATATTATCCAATTTTTTTGCGGTCTTAAGTGCAATTGTCATCATTTGAGTAAAAGAATTCTGTCTCTCGGCAGCGCTGAGAGCTTCTCCTTTTAAAATATGATCGGATACGGTAAATATTCCCAGGGCTCTCTTTCCGGCTCTGGCCGCATTCATATACAGAGCAGCCGTTTCCATCTCTATACAAAGAACTCCCATTTTCATCCATTTTTCATTGGCATCACTCTGATCATCATAAAATGTATCTGACGAAAGTACATTTCCTACATGGTATATTGCTTTTTCTTCATCGGCTGCTTCAATAGCATTTTTAAGCATTGTATAATCCGCAATAGGTGCAAATGTTCCCGGAATCTGATACTGACGAGCGTAATTCGAATTGGTAGAAGCCCCCATAGCCATAACAATATCCCTGACATTTACATCCATATTAATCGAACCCGTTGAACCGATTCTCATAATATTTTCCACTCCAAAGAAATTAAAAAGCTCATAACTGTATATTCCGATCGAAGGCATTCCCATTCCGCTTGCCATAACAGACACCTTTGTGCCTTCATACATTCCGGTATAACCTTGAATTCCTCTGACATTATTAATCAGTTTTGCATCCGTAAGAAAATTCTCCGCTATAAATTTAGATCTCAACGGATCTCCCGGCATAAGAACGGTTTTACCAAAATCTTCAGGTTTTGCATCAATATGCGGTGTTGGATAATTTCCCATAACTTTCTCCTCCTCTTTAGTTGGTATTTGTAATATTTGCTTCGTCATTTTCATTACTGATTATATTATCGCCATCCACAGTATCTTCGTCAATATTCGATAAATCTTCCGTATCGACAGAATTATCCGACACAGTATTGGAACTTACGGATACAACCGCCGAGTCATCAATAACTCCGTCAATACCATTTCCGGAAACCGAATTGCTGCTCACCGAGCATTCTTCCGATACTGCAGGTTCCTGAATATCATTTCCGCCGTTCTGCAGGCTCTGTAATAATTCATTTAACTCTGCTATTGTCATAGTTACAAGTTCATCTTCGGAATAAATATCAGAGTATTCAATAACTTTACGTATAAGTGTTGCTTTTCCTTCGGATATGCCGTACATAACCGCCATATCCGACAATTCAACATCACTTT
This sequence comes from Lachnospiraceae bacterium, assembly GCA_045639745.1. Taxonomy (GTDB): domain Bacteria; phylum Bacillota; class Clostridia; order Lachnospirales; family Lachnospiraceae; genus NK4A136. Next base: position 76,907 of record JAZUDQ010000050.1, read on the forward strand.
CTATAACCTGACCGATAACCGTTATTTCTTCCGTATATGCCCTAACTAAAACATCTATATCCTGAGTGATTTCATCCTGAATCTCAGCAGATTTTTGAGTGTCATTATTCTCAACCGATACAAGAATCGCATTAGTATTTCCGGTTAAATAACCATGTTGAAACATGGAACCGACTATTGCATTAATCGCAACCTTGGTCTTTGCGCCCTCAAGTTCCATCCCTTCAAGTATTGCAATTGCATCTTCATTAACAGCTTTTGCCGAAATAATTCTGTCATCGGCGTTAATATAAAGTTCTATGCTCGGATTAACATCTATATCTATAATAGTATCAACTTTTGTGTTTTTTGTATTCCGCGATATGTCAATAACCGCAATAAGAACCAAAAGAAGTACTGCTGCCACAGAAGCCAAATTAAATAAAATTGTTCTGTGCTTATGCCATTTTGCACGCGGCTTATTTACATAAATAATATCCGAATTGTTCTTTTTCTCATTTTTGCATGCCTCAATGACACGCTCTCTCATATCCGGAGTCGCATGCTTAACTGCTTTTTTTAATTGTTTTTCAATACCCTTTTCACTCATAACGGGATATCCTCTCATAAAAACACGAACTTATTTTTCTATCAGTTTCTGTAGTTTTTTTATTGCTCTGTTATACTTCGACAAAACAGTGGGAAGCGGCATGTCATACATATTGGCTATTTCTCTGTGTTTAACGCCTCCGACAGCATGCATCATAACAATCTGACTTTCAATATCCGATAGTTGTGATAAAGCGGCGGACAATATCATTTTATCCTCTACCTTAAAATTATGATTATTATCGGAGAGCTGTTCCCACTCAAAATCTTCCATGTCTACAAATTTTGAACTGCTTCTCAATTTCATAAGAGAAAGATTTCTTGCAATCGTATATATCCAAGCCATCGGTTTTCCTTCGGAATGATACATTGATGCATTATTACAAATCTTTATATATGTATCCTGCATAATATCTTCCGCATCTGTAGGATTCTTTACGATAGAAAGAATATATCCGTACAGCTGAGTCTTTGTTAAATCATATATGGTTCCAATTCTGTCAGTATTGCCTTCGGATATTTCATGAAGTGCTCTTTCAAGCCGCAAATCCTTATTTTCTTTCGGCTCCGCACTTTCTCCTACACTAAAAAAAAACATCTTCCATAAACCTCTCTTATTACTGTAATTCGTGAATTTATGAAATTATTTCAAAAGAATGCAAAATATTATTATAAACAACCGATTACTATATCTGCAGCCTTTTCTATACTTATTTTCCCGGTATTAAGACATAAATCGTAATGTCTGGAATCACCCCATGTAGTGTTGGAATAATAATTATAATAGCTTGAGCGATCTTTATCATTCTGTGTACACATATCTCGTGCTTTTTTTTCTTCAACACCATACTTCTTCATAACACGCTCAACTCTGTGTTCCATTCCCGCGTGTACAAAAATATGAAATGCATCCTGACAATCAGCCAATACATAATCCGAACATCTTCCTACAAATATTCCGGGGCCTTCCTGCGCAAGTTTCTTAATCGCATCAAACTGTGCCAGATATATTTCCATCACTAACGGCCTCTGATAACCTTGTACAATTCCGCCTACACCCATTGCAAGTGAATAAAGAAAACTGCTCGTAGGTTTTTCATCATGTTTCATAAAGATTTCTTTGCTGTATCCGCTCTTTTTTGAAGCTTCTTCCAAGATTTCCTTATCATATAACGGAATTCCCATTCTTTTTGACAACTCCTCCCCAAGAGCATGTCCCCCACTCCCAAACTGTCGACCAATTGTAATAATCGTTTTTTCCATATCAGGGTCCTCCTTTGCTGTGCGGCTGAAATAATCTGCCTTATAATATATATTATAACACAAAAAAGCCATCCAATGGATGGCTTTGTTTAACATTAAGTATTAAAGATCAACCTATAACCTTCTTTACAGCTTCAATAACTCGGTCTGCTTGAAAAGGTTTAACAATAAAATCTTTCGCACCGGACTGAATAGCCTCGATAACCATGGCTTGCTGGCCCATTGCTGAGCACATAATAACCTTCGCTCCGGCGTCCCCCGCCTTAATGTCCTTGAGTGCCTGAATCCCGTCCTTCTCCGGCATCGTGATATCCATCAACACCAAGTCCGGCTTCAATTCGGCATACTTGTTAACTGCTACTGCACCATTCTCAGCTTCTCCGGCTACTTCGTATCCGTTTTTTGTAAGAATGTCCTTAATCATCATACGCATAAACGCAGCATCGTCAACCACCAATATCTTTGCCATAATATCACTCCTTAGTCAACATTCACTTTTCGTAGTATTACTTTTTATATCATAATACATAAACCCTTTTTTGTCCATGTTTTTTTATGTTTACATAAACTTTACTTTAATCAAAATTGTTTGTAAAATAAAGGAAAAAATCACCTTATAACGGAGAATATCATGAACATTTTAATTAAAAACATCAAAGCAATTGTTCCTGACAACGGACATAACGCTGTCATTGACACAAATATTTTCATAAAAGACAATTATATTTCTTCAATCGGTGACATTCCCGCTGAAACTGTCTTTGACAAGACAATTGACGGACATAATCGCTTGGCCATTCCCGGATTAATTAATTCTCATTCACATTCTTATATGGCTTTCATGAGAAATGCTGCTGACGATCTTTCCTTTATGGATTGGTTATTCGGTCGCATCGACCCGATAGAACAGAAAATGGAAAACGAAGATGCATACTGGGGTGCCAATCTTGCAATCATGGAGATGATGAAAACCGGTACTACATGTTTTAATGATATGCAGATGCATATAGGCCAGACAACAAAAGCTGTTCAGGAGTCAGGCATGCGTGCAGTAATTTCAAGAGGCCTTGTGGGTTCAATATCAGATGACGACATCATGTGTCGAATAAATGAAGCCCTTAAAGAAAAATCAGATTTTTCCGACTGTGACAGAATAAAATTTTTTGTAGGTCCTCACGCACCTTATACATGCGATGAAGGATATCTTAAGTTGGTTGCCGAAACCGCCCGTAAGAATAATATGCCCGTGCACATGCATCTGTCAGAATCAGTATCCGAAATAGAAGGTTGTATGAAAGATCATGCCTGTTCCCCCATAGAATATGCCGAAAAGTGCGGTCTTTTCGAAATGCCTTTTATTGCAGCTCACTGTGTACAGGTTTCCGAAAGCGACATGGATATATTAAAAAAATACAACGTAAGCGTTGTTACCAATCCTGCAAGCAACATGAAGCTTGGAAACGGTTTTGCACCGATTCCTAAAATGCTCGATAAAGGAATAAATGTCTGTATAGGTACCGATGGTGCAGCCAGCAATAATTCACTAAATCTATTCAACGAAATGAATCTTTTGGCACTCATCCATAAGGGAATAAATCGCACCCCCGAATGCATAAGTGCGGAACAGATTTTTAACATAGCAACAATAAACGGTGCAAAAGCATTGACATTATCCGACGAAATTGGTTCCCTTGAAGAAGGTAAAAAAGCTGACATTGTTCTCCTTAATACAAAGACCCCGTCTATGTGGCCCAATAACAATCTTCTTGCTTCCCTGGCATACTCTGCCAACGGCTCTGAGGTTGATACCGTCATTATTGACGGCAAAATCACAGTAGAAAACGGCCACTGCACAACACTGGATGAAGAACGTATTTATTTCGAAACCGAGCGTATAATGAACAGAATATGTAAATAAATCTCACCATTGATAATTATTTATTAAATCGAGTAGGAGGCGGTGATTAACCGCCGTCCTCTCACAGCACCGTACGTACCGTTCGGTATACGGCGCTTTCAATAGTTGACGTGCACAGACTGATAGGCTGTGGCTAAATCATAAAAGCCACTGTTTATCAGTCTTT
>JAZUDQ010000051.1:0-15750 GCA_045639745.1 Lachnospiraceae bacterium
ATACTGAACCGCATCCAGCTTAAACTGTTTGTCGTGTTGTTTACATTTACGTGGCATGATGAGATCCTCCTCTTTGGATATAATACTATTTTTTAAGAGAAATCTCATTTTAATTTGAACTATTTATATACTAACAGCAGAGATACTTGATTGAGGAGTTGACGCATGACGAAAGAAAAAGCTGAAAAGGTAATATTAGAAAATTATAATGGCAATGAAGGTAGTTTGACTTATTCACTTTATGAGGATTGCTGTTTTTCGATTGAACACTTCTGGACTTTTTACGATAGCATCATAATATTTGTTGGAGAAAAGAAAAATCATGAAATTACAAGAATGATTACGCACATATATCAAAGAATATTAAAAGAAATGATATATCATTTTGATTCTGATGATGTTTCGAATCTAGCTGATTTTCCTGAAAATTACAACGATTATTTAGAAAGAATAGATTGCGCTTTATTGGCGTATTATACAGACAATATTGATTTGATCGATGACAGTAAGTTTTCTTTGCCATACAGATAAATGCGATTTATTTTTGACCGAATAAAAACAGTATGTGATATAATAAAAAGCGAGGCAGGTTGGCCGAAAGCCCGGTCTGTTTCCCCACATTTAAGAACATTTCCGATCTGAAACAAAGGATTTTACCTGCGCTAAGATTGTTCTGTGGGACTATTGAAGAAAGGAGGATTTCGGAATGGAAGAGAAGATTGCCATCATCGGTTTGTTTGTAAGAGATTATGAATCCGCCAATGTTGTTAATGAAGTGCTTCATAAGCACGGAGACAAGATTATCGGAAGAATGGGCGTTCCTTACAGAGAAAATGAAATGAGTATTATTTCGGTTATTGTACGTGCTACCGGAGATGAAATCTCGGCTCTTTCGGGTTCATTGGGAAGACTTAACGGAGTTACGGTTAAGTCAATGCAGACTTCTTTATAATCTCACAGAAAGGAAAAAAGAAAATGAAAAAATTTAATACCAAAGCTCTTGTTCAGGCTGCGATACTCCTGGCTATTTGTATTTTGAGCCAATTCTTTAAAAATCTGTCGGTTTATGTGACGGGGCCTATTATCAATGCATGCCTTATTATTTGTGTATTTACCGCAGGCCTGGGTTATGCAATTCTTGTATCTGTTGTGACCCCCATAACATCTTTTATTATCACCGGAAGTCCCATAATGGCCGCAATTCCGCTTATTATTCCCTGCGTTATGGTGGGAAATGTGATACTGGTTTTGTGTGTGGCTTTTCTTAAGAATAAACCAAACGGTAAAATCGGACGATCGCTCTCAATGATTGTCGGATCGATTCTCAAAGCGCTCTTTATGGGTGTTGTAATTTCATTGATTATTATTCCGACACTCTTGCCTGCAGACAAAGCTCCGATGATGAAAGTATTTCAGACAACTTTCTCGGTAACACAGTTAATAACCGCTCTTATTGGTTCTGCTTTTGCGTATGTTATATTGATTCCTTTAAAAAAGGCATTGAGAAATGACTGAAAGTACCGATTTTGTTGAATGTTTCCGACTGAAGTGGTAGAATTTTATATGTTATCTGAGATTGATAATAAAATACAATAATTGAATTGGGAGGTAACATATGGGATTTGTAGGAACCTATAAGGCTGTCAAAATACTTCAGAGAGATGAGAACGGAATCGTATTTAAGGATGTTGATGAGGTTTTGGCCAATACAACAGATGACGGAATGAAACATACGATTGAGCAGACTGTTCGTACTCTGATAATTGTTGATGAGAATGCCAATATTAATCGTGCCATGGAGATTCCGGAAGGAACACCCGCAGAGCAGATAGAAGGTGCCAAACAGCACGGAATGAGCGTATCGGCAGACGGAAAATATATGATTACCAAGACAGAGCAGGGTAAGGTTGAAGACGGAGTTCTTTATCTTTATGACGCCGGCAAGTTATTGAACGGAGAAGAATGGGTTAAGATAAGTACCGACAACGACGGCGAACTCAATATGATCTCCGCAATTTACAAAATGATTTAAAATTTTAGGTCCGATATTTTTATCGGACCTTTTTTGTTATCCCGAGAGGTAATCACCGAGAAGAAGCATAGCGGATTCGTAAAAATTGCTTTTTTTATGATGTGATTTGAACATTGTCCCGTATTTGTATGTAATATTTCCTTTTGATATCTGTATTTTTGGTATGCTATAATCTATGCGTTGAGGTTTTGTAAGTTCTTAAAAGGGGTATGAGCGAAGTTAAGGATTTAATATGAAAATATTTACGAAAGATTCAGCATTTTATCGTTCGGTGTTTAAAATAGCTGTTCCTATAGCCGGCCAGAGTCTTATTACTGTCGGAGTCAATATGCTTGATACAATTATGGTGGGAAGACTCGGAGACGGTGCATTGTCAGCCGTATCCCAGGCCAATTCCTTTATTATGATTTATCAGATTCTCTGCATGGGACTTGGTATGGGCGCTTCCGTTCTTATATCAAGATACTGGGGAATTAAAGGCGACATAACGGAATTTAATGATGACAATAAAGATTCCGAAGCGGCGAAAGCATATATTTCCCTGAAGCAGACAGTATGTTTGATGTTAAGATTTACATTTCTGTTTGCGTGCGGTTTTGCGGTTGCAACGTTTTTGGCGCCGGAAAAAATAATGATGTCTTATACAAAAGAACAAATGATTATAGATATGGGAATAGAATATTTCAGCTATTCCGTTCCGACATTTTTCTTTCTGGGTATGGCTCTTACAACTACAATCGCATTAAGAAGTGTCGGTCAGACTGTGTATCCGCTTCTGGTATCCTGCGGAGCGTTTTTGGTTAATTTATTCGGTAATTATGTTTTTATATTCGGTAAATTCGGAGCTCCACAGCTAGGTGTAAGAGGAGCCGCACTCGGAACACTGCTTGCCAGAATTTTTGAAGCATTGGCAATTCTTATTTATCTTTTTGTGATTGATAAGAAGATTAAGTTCAAGATAAAAGATTTATTTATGAAGACCGGTTCCCTTATCGGAGAGTATATTCGTATATGTATTCCGGTATTGATAAGTGACGGAATTCTTGCCATAGGTAACAATAAAGTTACACAGATAATAGGTAATGTCGGTCCTGAAATGTCCGATGCCAACGGTATAACGAGTGTTACACAGCAGCTTAGTACTGTTCTTATCTCGGGTGTGTCTCAGGCCGGAGCGATTGTGACGGGAATGACCCTCGGAATGGGGGATAAAGAGAAGACTCAGAAACAGGGATGGCTTTTTCTCGGACTTGGTCTTGCTCTCGGAACCTGTTCCGCGCTGTTTATATTAATTACGGGTAATCCGATAATTTCAACGTATACACAGTTATCCGAGAATACAAGACAGACTGCCGGATACCTTATGTTGGCGATAAGTATAGTTGTTATTTTTCAATCTACCAACAGTATTATGACCAAAGGTGTTCTGCGAGGCGGCGGAGATACAATGGTATTGATGTTTGCCGACAATATTTTCTTCTGGCTGATAGCTTTTCCGTTAGGCTGGTGCACTGCCAATGTATTTTGTCTGTCTCCTTTTTGGATTTATCTTGCACTGAAATCGGATCAGATATTCAAGACCGTATGGTGTGTGATACGTCTTAAAGGCGGTAAATGGATTAAAAAAGTTACAACCGGTAAAAATTGAAAAATAAATAATTAATGATATAATATAATATAACATGTATGGAGGACTATTATGAAAGTTACAGCTCAAAACCCTATTATGCCCGGCTTTTATCCGGACCCGTCAATATGCGCGGTGGGAGAGGATTATTATCTTTGCAATTCGACATTTTCATATTTCCCGGGATTATCCCTTATGCACAGCAAGGATCTTGCTCACTGGGAACAGATCGGTAATGTACTTGACCGTCATTCGCAGCTCCCTCTTAAAGATGCAGATCATTCGCAGGGACTGTTTGCTCCGACTATAAGATATTACAACGGTACTTTTTACGTTATTTGTACCAATGTTACTCACGGCGGCAATTTTATCGTAACGGCAACCAATCCGGAGGGACCCTGGTCTGAACCTCATTATCTTGAGGACGCTGACGGAATAGATCCTTCTCTTTTCTTTGATTCAGACGGAAAATGTTATTATATTGGTACTCATCCCAATCCCGACGGAGTTAAATATAACGGTGACTGGTACATCTACATAAGCGAGGTTGATCTTGTTAACTGGAAGCTTGTGGGAGAAAAGAAAAACGTATGGAACGGTGCTCTTAAAGGCTGTATATGGCCGGAAGGTCCCCATCTCTATAAGGAGAACGGTTACTATTATATAATGCATGCCGAAGGCGGCACAGGCCCCGAGCATTCTGTTATGATATGCAGAAGCCGTGATGTATTCGGCCCTTATGAGGGCAATCCCAAGAACCCGATTCTTACACACAGACATTTGGGAAAAGATTACCCCATTAAATATGTCGGTCATGCGGATATTATTAAGACTCCCAATGATGAATGGTTCATGACAATGCTTGCGGTAAGACCTCTTAACAGATTTACTACGATGGGAAGAGAAACTTTCCTTGCCAAATTCATTTGGGAGGACGATTGGCCTGTAGTTAATCCGGGTGTGGGAATGCTTACCGATACGGTAGAGATAGACCTTCCCGAGTGGAATCCGCTTGAAGATAAAGATTCATATACGGTAAGAACCAATGGAAAGACTACAATTCCCGGAACTGATAAGGATTATGATTTTACATCAATGAAAGAACTTGGAGATGAATTCCTTTTCCTCAGAAATTATCCGGATGATATGTACAGCATGAGTTCCGACGGATTAAAACTTAAAGCTCAGGCTGATGATATTAAGGCAGTTGCATCTCCTTCATATGTATCTATCAGACAACAGCATCATTATTTTAAGTCTTCTTCGGATATAGTACTTGACAGCGTAGGAAAGGGCGAAAGTGCCGGTCTCGTTCTTATGCAGAACAATCTGTACAACTTAAGAGCAGAGATAAATGATGATGAATGTAAAATGATTATCTGCCAGGGCAGCAAGGATGAGGTTATCGGTTCCGTACCTACGGGTGAGGTTGTAAAAGACGGAATAGTAACTCTTGCCATTTCTGTTGAAGGATTGAATACCAAAGTAATTGCAGGCGACAAGACCCTCGGAGAAACTTCGGTGTCAAATCTTTCTACTGAGGTAGCGGGCGGATTTGTAGGATGTTGTATAGGTTTATATGCGTCAGGAAACGGAAAAGACGGTGGCTATGTAACATTTAAGAATTTTACATACAAGAAGTATTAATTTTAAGCATTTTGGATAAAAGGCGGGGAATTATGTTTAAGATTGCTCTTTGCGATGACATGGATGTTCAGCTGGAGATGCTTAAGGATATTGTTAACGGATTTTGTGATGATAACAATATCAAGGTGATTACAGAAACATTTTCATCCGGTGAACAATTGTTAAATTATATTAAAGAAAACGGCTCATTTGATATTTACGTTCTCGATATGATTTTTCCCGGTATAAAGGGTATTGAAATAGGACGTAAATTACGTGATAACGGTGATAACGGTGAGATTATCTATCTTACCGCTACGGGTGATTATGCCGTTGAATCCTATCAGGTTGGTGCATTTTTTTATATTCTGAAGCCTATTGACCGAAGAAAGATTTACGATATTCTTCATCAGGTTTTTATGAAGGTTTCCTCCAAGGATTCCTTTAATGATAAACGAATAGAAGTCAGAAACGGCAAAGACAGATTCTTTTTCCATACTTCCGAGCTTTTATATGCCGAGATTGTTAACAGACGTATAAGTTATAAATTATCCGACGGTCGAACAATAGAAGGCCCCATGCTGAGAGGTCCTTTTTCGCAGGCTGTCGGTGATATCATGACAGACCGTCGTTTTGTTCTGGCAGGTAATCATCTGCTGGTTAATACGCAAAGGGTTTCTTCGATTGACAATGAATCTATCATTATGGATTCGAAATATACCCTATATCCTTCCAAGAGTGCTTTGCACAGTTTGAGTGTGATTATGACAAAAAGTTAGTGCATCTATAAACACAGGAGAGTGCCATGGTTGTTATCTGCAGGAAAAAATTATTGATTTATTTTGCATGGATTGCAGCCTTCTGTGTTGTTTCCGTTATTTTTAAACAGTCATTCTATTTTATTCCTGCCGTTGCGCTTATGCTGGCTCTGATTATTTCTTTTTTCCTTTTCCGACATGATTGCGGCGGTTATTCTCTCAATGTTTCGCCGAAGTCGGTATATGTGGAAATAAACCAACAGATTATTTACAATGTGAAATGCAGTTTTTCCGGACATTATCCGATCAGTCATATCAGTGTTTCTTTTAAACTTCTGAACAGATTTATTCAACGTGAAACCACAAAAACTTTTTCATTTGTAATTTTTCCCGGAAAAGAAAATATCTATAACATTCCCGTTGATACATTCAATGTCGGAATGGTCTCATTTGAGGTAACTGAGGTAAAGGTCTCGGATATGCTTGGTATTGCGGTATATTCATTACCTGTTCAATCCTTTGCGGAGATTCCGGTATTGCCCAATCTTGGAAATGAAGATATGGATATTTCATCATACGAATCCGAGGGATTGGAAGAGGAATATACATATGACAGAACCATGGGCTTATCTTCCGAGGTTAAGAATATCCGGGAATATCGAATCGGTGACAGAATTCAGTATTTGCACTGGAAGATAACTGCCAAACTTGATGATTATTATATAAAAGAAATGGACAGCATATCAAAGCCTGAACTGGTGATAATTCCCGTTGTTACAGAGATAAATGTAAATGATACCTGCAGAGTTTTGAGAGAGGTTGTTGAAAGCCTTATAGGTAACGATACATGTTTTTATGTGGCACTTTATGATTATGACAAAGATTTTTTTGAATATATAAATGTATTTTGCGTCGAAGATATGATTGATATGTTTGTTAAATTATATAAACTCCCTTATACGGGCGGCAAAACATATGTATGTAACAAATATCATCAGGCAGAGCCGAAGAGTGTAAATGTATTTGTAATTGACGGAAATGAAACTGAATTGTCAGAGGCGGTATGATGAGTAGCGATAATAATGAAACTACAATTCTATATTCGGGTTTTTCAATTGGCAATATAGAAACGGGCGAAGCGGACACCGAAAAAAATAATTGGAAATATGTGGCTGTTCTCGTTTCTTTTATTTCCTTTGGATTGATTTATTCCGTTACTTCAGCGGTTGAAATCAGATTTTCTGTAATAACCGTATTGATAGCGGTTATTATTTCGGCAGTCCTGTTTTCCGTGCAGATGTGCAATAAGGTGTTACCTCCGAAGGTATTCATAACAGTATTGGTTTTTTATTTACTTGCCGCATATATAGACAAACATAAAATTTATGTCGGATTTGATGATATTGTTTTGTATTTTGATAAATTTTATTCGGCGTATTATTCTTCAAAGGCATGCAACGTTGCGGAATGGGAATTATCTCAGTTCAGCTCGGAGATTACATACGCCCTTGTATATTTATCCATTGCACTGTCATTTATATTTTCACTTCTTTTATCAAAAAAAATGTCGACTTTTCCTTTGGTATTCTGTTCGGTATGCGCATCTGTTATTTCGGTGTTTGTAGGCAGACATCCCGGTGCAGTCGCTGTTCTGTGTCTGCTTTCTGCAGTATTTGTTATTTTGTTTGTGGGTGAAAAATACAGATTTATAACAGACATAAAGGATTGCCATTATGTATTTGCTTTTTCACTCGGCATATCCATGATAGCGTTGGTGGTTGTAACGTTTTTTAAAGATTTTGATAAAACAGCTTATTCGGATTATGCCAATCCGGTGCGTACAGCCATGGACAACTCTGTTAATGATGTTTTTGATTACAAGGATGACATCGGTGAAAATTTCACGGGAAGAATCGGTGATGTGGCGGGCATAGAACCTACATATGACACAATGTTGTATGTGACCTATGTTCCGAGTGACGAGTCAACAATTTATATAAAAAAATATAACGGTAACTATTATTATGATAATTTTTTTGACAGTCAGACATATGTGACGGATACGGTTAACGATACGAATGAGGTATACTACGGTTTCGATATGTTAATGCAGCTTGAGACACAACGAAATACTGTCGATAACGGTTATTCGTTAATGATCTGTCAACCGGTTTACGATTATGATTATATTGACGGCTTTTTTCCGTATTCATCTTTGCCTTCGGGATTGCACGGGGATAAATATAATTCAGTTAATGCAATGTACAGGGAAATCTATGAGTTGGAACCTTCCGAATATACAATATGCTGTGAATATACTCCTCTCCCTGAATATGATGTATATGCCTCCGGCGATGAATTTCGCGAGGAGATTCCAAAATATGACGATTACCTTAATGATACATGCCTTCAGGTTCCCGAATATCTGGAATTTGCCCTGGAGAATTTTATTGATAACGTGTCGTTTTCCGAACTGGATTCGTTAAATGTCGAAGATTTTGATTGCGTTAACGAATACAGAATTGCTTGTGTGGATGAGATAAAAAAGGAATTTAATCATAACTTTAATTATACATACACCCCCGGATTGCCGTGGGATGACATGGATGCGATTGAATATTTTCTTACAAAATCACGAAGCGGATATTGTTCATATTTTGCGGCGAGTGCGGTTATGCTTTTAAGAAGCAAAGGTGTTCCGTGCCGTTATGCTGAAGGATATATTTTGCCATATTCTCTTACGGAGCAAAAGGGCGAGTATACAACATTTGATGCGGATGAATATTATTTCGGTTTTTCGGAATTAAAGTACCCGAGGGTTATGAGGGTACCGGTTGATGATTCATATGAGCATGCCTGGATAGAAGTATATATAGAGGGTTACGGATTTTACCCTTTTGAAGTCACGCCGATAGGTATTTCTGCGGGAAATGTTGTAGCAGAAAGGCCGCAGGAAAGCAATCGGGAGGAATTCTCGTATTTGTATGCAGGTATAACGTTTGCAGTCGGAATGACTTTGGCAGGACTGTATTATGTTGTTATGTTTATTGCGAAAAGAATTCTCGAGCAGAAGCAGATATCAAACGGACAATACAGAAATGTTGTGTATAAACATAATGAATCGATTATAAAACTTCTTCTGAAAGGAAAGTTGATTAATAATATAAATGCTCTTCCTCAGGATATATATGATGCGGTTACCGGATATCTTCGGAATGATTTGTTTAATGAGGGCAGAATGCAATCGGAGGATATACAAAGACTTTGCGCCGATGCCGAGGATTACATGAAGATGACGGAATATATATTGTATTCGGAAAATAAGATTAAGAAAAATGATTATGAAATTCACAATAAAGCGTATTTAAAACTTATCAAATTGTTAAAAGACGTGGGATGATTGGATATTATGTTAACAATCATCGGAAAATGCGTAAAAATATAAATAAAAAGCGTAATAATGAGTGATTTTCCGAAGTGTACGGTGGTATCATATAATTCACACACCGAATATTCGGGTGAAGTGTCTTTATAAAGTTCTGAACATTTTGTTATTCATATTTGAATCATAAGAAGGGGGTATTCATATGAGTGCAAGAGGTTACTTTGAAGTAATTGGCGAAGATTACGATGAAATTCTTGAACGTCTCGGGGATGACCATGCTATTGGAAAATACATAAAGCAGTTTTTCAAGGGTGAATACGATGAAAGGCTTAACAGTGCCATTGACAGCGGCGAATGGGAAGAAGCGTATAGGATTGCCCATTCAATTAAAGGTATGGCCCTCAATCTCGGATTAAATCGTTTGGCATCCATAAGTCATATAGTCTGCAGAAGTCTGAGAACCAAGGATGGAGTTTCTTTTGAACTTAATTTATATAAATTAATGAAAAAAGAATATAATCGTGCCAAAGGTGCAGCTGAGTTACTTACGGATTAATTAAGTACAAAAAAAGTATAAAAGGGGAAATACGGGGGAATAAGGAGCCGCAGATTATGGAGACAATAAGAAGTACCATTCTGATTGCGGATGATATGGATATCAATAGGGATATGCTTGCGGAGTTTTTTTCTGACGAATATCTGATCATAGAAGCTTCCGATGGTCTTGAAGCTGTTAAAAAAATTAAAAAATATAAAGAATCGCTTGTTGCGGTTCTTCTCGATCTTGTAATGCCGGGCAAAGACGGTATTGAGGTCTTGGATGAACTCAAAAAATTTAATATCATAGGTCAGTTTCCAATTCTGGTACTTACCTCGGATGAGTCGGCGACATCCGAAAGAGAGTGTTTTAAACACGGCGCAACGGATTTTATTCATAAACCGCTTGATAAAGAAGTCGTCAAGACAAGAGTCGGTAATCTGATCGATTTGTATTTATATAAGTCACATCTGGAAAATACTGTAAGTGAGCAGAACCGCGTTATTAAAAAACGTAACAATGATATGCTTTATCTTCTCGGTAACCTTGTAGAGACAAGAGATATTGAGAGCGGCTGTCATGTTCAGCGGGTTAAGAAGTATACTGAGATAATTGCGGTAAGGCTTATGGAGAAATATCCCAAGTATAATCTTAGCCCCGGTGATGTGAATGTTATTGTTGAAGCCAGTCCGCTTCATGATATCGGCAAGATTTCGATTCCGGATAAGATTCTTCTTAAACCGGGAAAACTTGACAAAGAAGAGTTTGATGAAATGAAGACTCATACCACAAAGGGAGGAGAACTCCTTAAAAGAATGAAAAATATGTGGGATGAGGAGTACGGACTCGTAAGTTACAATATATGCATGTATCATCATGAGCGTTATGACGGATCGGGATATCCCGAAGGCTTAAAAGGGGACGAGATTCCGATAGCACCACAGATTGTATCGATTGCGGATGTATATGACGCGCTGACTTCCAAGAGATGTTATAAAGATTCCTATGATAAAGTGAAGGCTTTTAACATGATTTTGGACGGAGAATGCGGAGCCATTAATCCTGATATATTGGACTGTTTTATTGATAAAATATCGGAAATGGAAGAATGTGTCTAAAAAAAACATCGCTATGCGATGTTTTTTTGTTATTTTTAAGGAGTTCTTTAATTATTGCAATATAAACTTTTCTTATGTTATAATAATTGTTCGGATTACATAATATGATATTTATGTCAAAATATTAGGGGATAAAATTTTTATGAAAAAAATATTATTTGGGAATATAGCTGTTTTGGCAGCAACCGCATTTATTACATTAGGGATTACTGCATGTACCGGTGATAAGAATGCTGATACCGTATCGGATAATTTATTAAATGTTTCAGAGTCAGCCAATGAAATAGCTTCAATGTCCGGTAACGGTTGTTATTATACGGTGTCCGGAAACCTTTGCTCCAATACCGAACCGGTATTTCAACTTAGTGTATCGCAGGATTCGGTTGAGACAGAGGAAGAAGCCGTGTCAATTAACGGAATTGAACTTGGCGCCGAATATTCGCTTGAAGAACTTGATGCTATGAATTTTTCGGGATTTACGGCCGAGCAGGTTCTTGACCTTTATCTTGCTTCGGATTATGAAAATGTAACCTTTATTAATTTAAGTTATCGTACGGTTGAAGATGTATCGAAACTTGTAGATAAGCTTGAACAGTTTCCCAACCTTGAACAGGTTGACATGTGTGACTGCAATCTTTCGTATGAGGTGTTGGATTCGATTAACAGAGCTCTTCCCGATACAAAGGTTGTATGGATGATAAGAGTAAGGCGTTGGGCATTCAGAACGGATGTTGTTGCATTTTGTACTTATCAGCCCAAGGTAATATGGACGAGACTTGATAACGACGATGCACAGCTTTTCAGATATTGTACGGACCTTCAGGCACTTGACGTCGGACATAATTCAATTTCGGATTACAGTTTTCTTGAATATCTTCCGGATTTGAGAATTTTGATTATTGCCGATAATTATGATATCGTTAACGGTGGATATGTTAAGGATATTTCAGCTGTTAAATATTGTACAAAATTACAATATTTTGAGTTCTTTATCTGTCAGGTTACCGATCTTAGTTCGATTCAGTACCTTACGGAACTTAAGGACCTTAATCTTTGCTATACCGCCAATGTAGATGTAACAATGCTTACAGGTCTCCCCAATCTTGAAAGACTCTGGCTTAACTGCTGCGGAATATCATATGATGAATATACCTTCCTTCAAGATGAGTATCCTGATACGCAGATTAATTATGCTTATGCAGGCTCGACGGATCAGGGCTGGAGAAATCATTCAAGATATTATGCAATGAGAGATTCCTTTGGCAATAATTATCTTAATCCTGCATTTTATACAGAAGAAGAATATGCGGAATATGAAGCCGAACTGGCGGCTCAGGAAGAAGCGGAAGCCGCAGAGGAAGAACAGACAGAAACCGAAGATGTTACGGAAGATACCGTTACAGATACTGCGGAAGATACTGTTGAAGCAACAACAGAGGAAATAATCGAGACAGAGAACGGTACGGAAGAGGTAACTGAGGATGTTACCGGAACAGAAGATGTATAATAAAAAATAATTTATATAATGGAGTGGTGATATGAAAGCATACAAGGAAATGACAAGTGAAGAACTTGAAAGCCTGCGTAGTGAACTTGCAAAAATGTTTGAAGATGTGAAAGGTAAAGGCCTGAAGCTTAATATGGCAAGAGGTTTGCCTTCGGCCGAACAGCTTGATATGGAAGCTGATTTCTTTAATACACTTAATCCTCAATCGGTATTCAAATCCGAAGCGGGAATAGATTGCCGTAATTACGGAGAACTGGTTGGTATTTCCGAAGCAAGAAAGCTTATGGGTGATATGATGGAAGTTTCTGCCGATAATGTTATTGTATTTGGTAACTCATCTCTTAATGTTATGTACGATACGGTTTGTCGTTCTATGATTCACGGTGTATGCGGAAGTACCCCTTGGTGTAAGCTGGATAAGATTAAATTCCTTTGTCCTGTTCCCGGTTATGACAGACATTTCGCCATTACCGAACAGTTCGGAATTGAGATGATAAATATACCGATGACTCAGGACGGCCCGGATATGGATATGGTTGAAAAATATGTTAATAACGATGCAGCCGTTAAAGGTATATGGTGCGTTCCCAAATATTCCAATCCCCAGGGAATAAGCTACAGCGATGAGGTAGTCAAAAGATTTGCCGCATTAAAGCCTGCAGCTGAAGATTTTAGAATTTACTGGGATAATGCATACGCAATCCATCATCTCTATGAAGACAAACAGACTCAAATACTTGAGATCCTTGATGAATGTGCCAAGGCCGGTAATCCCGATATGGTATTTAAGTTCTGTTCAACAAGCAAGGTTACTTTCCCCGGAAGTGGTATAGCAGCTCTTGCAACATCAAAAAATAATATCGATTTTATTAAGAGCATTATTACGATTCAGACAATCGGTCATGATAAATTAAATCAGCTGAGACATGTAAGATACTTCAAGGATATTGAAGGAATGAAGAATCATATGAAGAAACATGCGGCAATATTAAGACCCAAATTCGAACTTGTATTGTCTGAGCTTGAGAAAGAACTCGGTGGTCTCGGTATCGGTGAATGGACAAAACCGGTCGGAGGTTACTTCGTATCATTCCAGGCAATGGAAGGTTGTGCAAAGAAGATTGTTGCAATGTGTAAAGATGCCGGTGTTACTTTGACCGGAGCCGGAGCAACATATCCTTACAAGAAGGATCCTGCGGATTCCAATATAAGAATTGCACCTACTTTTCCTCCTATTGATGAGCTTGCTCAGGCACTTAAGATATTTGTTATATGTGTTAAGCTTGCCAGTGTCGAAAAATTACTTGAGACAAAATAATAAATCAATTCAAATATAAAAAGAGCGTTCAATTCGCTCTTTTTTTAAAAACCAATAAACTAAGAACGGAAATAACAACATGGCATTTGACGGAATAACAATAGCGGCTGTTGTTCGCGAACTGAATGAGAAGATTACGGGAACACGTGTTTTTAAAATTGCGCAACCCGAAAAAGATGAATTAATTATTACTGTGAAAAAAGATAAAGAGCAATTGAGACTTCTGATAAGTGCAGATCCGTCTTTGCCGCTTATTTATCTTACAAAGGATAATAAGGCCAATCCGCTGACTGCACCTACTTTTTGCATGCTTCTTCGCAAGCATCTTCAGAATGCAAGATTTCTTGGATTTTACCAGCCGGATTTTGAAAGAATTGTAAGGATAGAGTTTGAACATTTGGATGAGATGGGGGATATTCGTCATAAATATCTTATTGTTGAACTTATGGGAAGATACAGTAACATTATTTTTACGGATGAAAATGATGTAATTATAGACAGCATAAGGCATGTATCTAACGCTGTCAGTTCTGTCAGGGAAGTCCTTCCGGGAAGAGCATACTATTTGCCGCAGGTGCTGGAGAAAAAGAATCCTCTGCTTGAAAATAAGGACGGCTTTTTAAATAAAAGTATTGGAGATGTTAATAAAAATGAATTACCGGTTTTTAAAGCAATATATACCGAATATACGGGAATTGCGCCTATAGTTGCAGAGAACATCTGCCGCGAAGCCGGTTTGGACAGAATGAAGGCTCTGAAGTCGGTATTTGAATCGGAAAAGGATTTATCAAATCTTTGGTCGGCTTTTGACAATTTATTTACAAAAATACGGAACAATGACTTCGCTGCGTTTATCTTCTATGAAGACGGAGTTGTTCTCGATTACGCGCCTATTGAACTGACGGGATATGACGAGAAGGTAAAATATGATGATATGAGCAGCCTTCTGTATACATTTTACTCTGAGAAAAATATTGTATCCCGAATCAGACAGAAATCTTATGATATCAGGCGTGTTGTTACCAATGCTATTGAACGTACACGTAAAAAGATACAACTTCAGGAAAAACAGTTCGAAGATACTGCCAAAAGAGAGAGTTATCGCATATACGGTGAACTGCTGAATACATACGGATACAGCGCTGCACCGGGAGATAAGTCGATAAAGGTGCTCAATTATTACGATAATGAGGAGATTACAATACCTCTTGATCCTACAATATCCGCAAAAGATAATGCCAAAAAATATTTTGATAAATATGGGAAACTTAAGAGAACGTATGAGGCACTTACGACTTTGATGGAGGCCAATAAAAAGGAACTGGCGC
The DNA here is from genome assembly GCA_045639745.1 of Lachnospiraceae bacterium. Classification (GTDB taxonomy): domain Bacteria; phylum Bacillota; class Clostridia; order Lachnospirales; family Lachnospiraceae; genus NK4A136. The sequence continues at coordinate 15,238 of JAZUDQ010000051.1, forward strand.
ACCTTGAATCCATATTGACAAGCCTTGATATAGCCAGGAGTGAAGAAGATCTTGTCCAGATTAAGGAAGAACTTATAGATACGGGTTATGTCAGAAGACGAAGAAATCTTAAGAAACCCAAAATAACAAGTAAGCCGTATCACTATGTTACCGAGGACGGTTTTGATATTTATGTCGGCAAAAATAATTATCAGAATGACGAGCTTACTTTTAAAATGGCTTCCGGCAAAGATATGTGGTTTCATGCCAAAAACATACCGGGATCGCATGTTATTGTAAAGGTTAAGGAGGAAGAACTGCCGGATCATATTTATGTTAAGGCTGCCCAGCTTGCGGCTTATTACTCGGCGGGAGCTTCTCAGGATAAAGTTGAAGTGGATTATACAATTAAGAAAAATGTGAAGAAACCGAGCGGTGGTGCTCCCGGATTTGTTGTTTATTATACCAATTATTCTATGGTGGCAAGACCGGTTATAGATGGAGTAAAACAGGTTAATTCTTAGAAAAGAGGAT
>JAZUDQ010000052.1:0-79849 GCA_045639745.1 Lachnospiraceae bacterium
CTATACGGGCTATTGTTTTGTGGTGATTCAATTGTACTGGTTATTTAGGGGGTAGTCACTTTTTTTGTGTAAAAACAAGTGATAAACCTTGAAAATAGAGGATTTTGAAAGAAAAAAGGAGTGTCAGATTTGACACTACCATACTGTGAAATAGGGGCTTTTTATGAAAGTATTTGAATTATGCAATAACCATCCGGTTATTTTGGAATATTTTTTAATGAATTTATTGGGCGAAATTATCCGTAAACCTACGGAGTTAACCAAAATGCTTGCAAATACATCTATTGAAAACAAAGAACTGTTAATCGGTAAAATTGATGAATGTGAATTACTGGACCCCGGCAACACCCATATAATAAACTATTGTATAATAGGCGATAAAATAAAAATAAAATACTCAGATACATATATTTTACAAACCTTTATAAATAATAAATGCATCTGGAGAATACAAGGCACCGCCATTACCGAAATACTGGTTCAAAACGATATTCAAACCAATAATATTCTTTTTGATGATTATAAAAAATATCTTAATTACGTATCTATTGAAGATTTATCTTATTCCAATATTAACTGCAACGTATTATAAAGCAAAAATAAACCGCCTACCCTTTAGTACTAAGGATAAGCGGTTTTCATAATTAATAAACTCCAACCAATTCAAGTATTTCTACTTCGGTATTATAGTCAAATGCCGGTAAAACAAGATACTCTGTTTCATCATTTGAAATATAATATCTGTTACCGTCTACGGAATCTACAGGTATTAAGAAATATCCGTTTCTTGTTACGATTCTTACCGCATCATCAATTTCATAATCCCGATCAAGCCAGTCATACTGAGAATATTCGAAAATATCGGCCATACCGGCAATCTTAAATGCAAGTTCTGAATCGGGAACCTCCGATACGCTTCCGTATTGAATCTCAATTTCATCAGGCTCAAATTCAAATCCGTTATTCTTGTTCCCGATGTACGTAGTTAAAGAACCGAGCACTCCTTCCAGTAATGAAGATACGGAACTTACGTAATATTCATCATCCGGACCGACATAATATGCTACCGAATCCGAATTTTCATAAAGATAAAGTACTTCATCTTCATTTATGTATATGTTTGCAACAATATTTCCAAATTCTTCCATGGGTGTATCGCATTCATACGGCTCAAATAAATACTGGGAAAGGATATAATTTAAACTGTCTGTAACCTCTATTACCGTACCGTAATAATTGATGGACTCTGCTCCCCAATCAAACAGAGTCATATACATATTACTGTCTGCAACATCACCCAGAAATACACATAAATCATCTGCCCAAAAGTAATGTTCCCACGTGTCATCAACTATATTTTCAAATCCATCCGATGAAAATACATATTCATCATTTACGTAAACGTCAATATACGTAAGTACACACAAATCATACAAACTGATATCAAATTCCGAAACGTCCTGTACTACTTCGCAAAATTTATCAATCTGCTCACTGTTAAGCTCTATTTCATTTTCTCCGTCTACTACTAATTTAACCGTTTCAATATTATCAATATCTATTCCCAGTACTTCCATCGGATCGCCAAATTCATCAGGATCCTCCGGGTCCTCGGGGTCTTCAGGGTCTTCAGGATCTTCAGGATCCTCGGGTTCTTCATGAGTTCTGTCGTTTCTGTCAGGTTCTTCTTCTACACTACCGCAACCCGTAAACGAAAACATTGTACATATAGCAGTCATTAACAATATACATAAATATTTCTTCTTCATAACTCCTCCTTATGAGCGATTATAAACTTCCTTATTATTACATCCGTTAAACTGTTCCATTAATTGGCATCATCACCGTTATAAGAATTCTTACATGCCGATATTAACTCATTTAATTCATTTGCTTCGAAATAATGTTTACCTTCATCATCAACTATATAACTTTCGCAATCTGATGTGAATACAATTTCATCATTTACATATACTGTTACATCTATCACTACCTCAAGTTCAAACATACCGGCATCAAATTCGGAAACTGTCTGCAATTTATCGGTAAATTCCGCAATCTGACCATCTGTAAGATAAACTGTATTCTCTCCGTTTGCATCATAAAATATCAGGGCAACCGATTCAATATTTTCAACATCTATACCGAGTACTTCCGCCGGATCTCCAAATCCGGGCTCTTCAGGTTCCTCAGGCTCTTCAGTTTCATCAGGTTCCTCAGGTTCATCAGGTTCCTCAGGTTCCTCAGGTTCATCAGGCTCTTCAACTTCTTCGGCGTTATTGTTAATATTTTTATTTTCCGTTACGTTTCCGCATCCCATAAGAGAAAGCGAGCATAACATAGAAGTTAATAACAGAAACTTAACGAACTTTTTTTCATAATATAATATTTCTCCTTTATTTTTTTTATGTGTATAATAATAATACGAAACAGCATATAGCAATTATGGTAAAAATATATAAATTTATAGGATTTTTAAAAAAGGATTTAAAGCATGAATACAAACAAAATTAAAAAAATCGGTATTTTTCTTAATGTAATCGAAATAATAATTTCACTTTCCATATTTTTACTCTTATTTGTATTAGAGATAGTTAATGCTTATCATCCCGAGAAATTATCTGAAGAAAATTTGAACAATATAACTCTTATTTGCAACTATGTGATGGTAATATCTGCATTTCTTCTCATTATTTTTTCAACAATTCTTATAATCATAAACAAAAAAAGATTGAACGGTCTCGGTTTTACGCTTGTTGTTGCTATACTTCTTCTGCTGTTCGGGCTTTTCGGATTCGCACCCGGATATGTTGTATGGGTTTTATCCGCCATATCCATCAGCCAGCTATCCAAGAAAAAAATTTAATATCGATATTTTTTGCATTATTTTCTTGTGTAAATTTTTAGATATGTATTATCACTGGGTTTTTTTCTCAGACTGTAACTTATGAGAGTTACAATAACATTCGCTATAATTATTAAGGCCATAAAAAAGAAAAAATAACCTGCTGCCCGGTTCATTCTCGGTACACAGTATTTTACAATTTCAGTTCTTTGTTTTTCCGTAAAATACGCTATCGGAAAAATGGCCGCAATCGATAATATGCATCCCAATATATAATATATACGGGATATTGAAACCACAATACCCGCAAAAAACATAAAGCCAAGAGGAAATATAATATCCGATAAACAGGCAAATAAATAATCCGCATCTTTACTGTATTTCCACAAATCATTTTCTACATACTTAAGAAGGAAATAATAACCATATGAAAAAATACATAAGACTGTTTCCATAATCCATTCAGCTTTGTATTTCATTTTCGTGTTAAACATAGATGAATTTACCAACTCACAAAAATGCAAATTATCCATCATGGACTTTCCCATACAAGGGATTGCAAAAAAATATAACCCGGCCATTATCGAGACTTCGTTCTGTTTTAATGTTAATTCAATAAGTGTTCCGGCAATAAAAAAAATAACACATATGAAAATTGATTGAACATTATTTAAGGAGTACCTCATCAATTTCAAACAATTCTTAATATATTTAATCATTTTCTTCCCCGTTCAAATCACAAATATTATCAAAATATGTCTTATTAAAACAACTTAAAGATACTCTGTATAATACCTCAATCTCAATAATTAAAAGAATAGTAACAGCAATTACATATATTATTGAAAAACAAATGTTTTCAACTTGTATCTCGGAAATAAAACATAATCCCATTCCGATTATAAATATCAATATCCCGATTATAAAGTTGATTTTCAAATCCGAACTAAAATATCTTTCAAGACAAATTGAAACAAATAACATAATCGGTAATAATAAAGCATTTCCCGTAACAAACAATATTTGTGATATTTGTTCCCCACTGATACTTAATCGATACACTACAACAGTTATATCAATCAGCATAATTAATCCCATAGTAAGCGTATCTGCTTTTACGGCTTTTTTTACAACCTCGGTTATTTTATTGGAACTTCGAAGATATTCTCCCAAATGATACTTTCTTTCAATAACACCTCCGATACAATATATATTAAAAAAGATTAATTCCAAAATATGATAAACCATTATAAAAATCATCAAACTATAGCCTGACTTTTCAAATGCCAAAAGGGTCGCAACAATTATGCCGATTAACAAATTAACAACGGTACTCTTACGGGAAACCAAAACAAAATAATCTCTAATCATACAAATATCTCTTATACTAAAACACTATCCTACTGCTATGTTTCATAACCGCAACACTTATTGCATACAAACCGGGGGTTTCGGTTGCAATATCCATTCCCGCCAGTCTGTCAATATTCTCACTTAAGCAAATTCCTTCAAATCCGTACCTGCTCTCCGATATTGAATACAAAATTTCTTTCGCCGCTTCTGCATCCGAGGCTTCGCCTTTTACCAAAACATATTTTTCCTTTAAATCATCAACAAAACCCTGCTCTGCAATTCTTCCATTCTCCATAATAATTGCATAGTCGGTAAGAATCTCCATATCGGAAATATTATGCGTTGAAAATAAAACCGAATTACCTTCTTTTTTTGAAATATATTCTCTTAAAAGATCACACAATTTATCCCTCATAAGAGGATCCAAAGATGAAGCAGGTTCATCAAGAATAAGCAACTCCGTATCTCTCGCAAGCACAGATGCAAGGGCAAGTTTCATTTTTGTTCCGTCACTCATATCTTTTATTTTTTTATTATCGGAAAAGGAACCTTTCGTTGTTAACGCAACCTCATTACATATTTCCATAAAAAGATCTCTGTTAAAATTATCGAAAAGAAGTTCTGAAATATCGGCAACGTGTCTTGCTTTCCAACTCTGTATAAAAAAATTATTGTTTCCCACATATCCGATTTTTTCTCTCAATTCCTGATTTTTTTCTAAATCTTTTTCTGAGAATTGATTAAAATATTTAATTTTTGTACCTTTACCGTAATCAAGACGAATTCCGGAAAGAATGTTTAAAAGCGTTGTTTTTCCGGCTCCGTTTTCTCCGATAAGTGCTGTTGCAAAACCTTTTGGGATATTAAATTCGGGAATATCCAACAGGAATTCCTTTTGTTTTTTCCTTATGTTTTTTCCTTCAATAACATTTTCAAATTCCATTATCATTCTCCCTAGACACCGATTACTCATCCTTTAATGATAACAATGTTTTTAACATATCAATCAATTCAGAATCCATCATTCCGGCTATTTCTGCCGATTTAATTGCTTCCGAAAGGGCATCTTCAACCTTTCTCAGATGCTGCTCTTTTAACATATCGCTATCCTGGGCATTAACATAATAGCCCTTTCCCTGCGCCGCAGTGATAAGACCTTCCGTCTGAAGTTGCTCATAAGCCTTCATTGTCGTTATAACACTGATTTTTAAATCTTTCGCGAGTTCACGAATAGAAGGAAGATATTCGCCATCTTTGTATCTTCCGGCTAATATATCTGTTCTGAATGAATCTGCAATTTGTTGATATATCGGAATTCCCGAGGACTGAGAAATTTTCATATTATCTCCTCATGCTGCATTTATACAGCTTAAATGGAAATGAAAAACATTTATGTTTTTTCAAGTGCGAAACTTAATAACTCTTCGCAAGGAGCCCTTGCTCCGAATACTGAAATTAGTTTTCACACTACTCACTTTCCAAACATAGTAATTCTAGTATGTATAATTACCCTTTTATACAACTGTTTATGTGTTATATATACACCTTTATTATCTTTTAGACAATACAATTAAAAAAAGAAGCCGTTATAAACAGCTTCTTCCAAAAATATGTTCTTAACTATTTTACTGATTTTGCTCCTGCTTTTTCCTGCGCTTTTTCAAGTGTACGTTTCCAGAAGCCTTTTTTCTTTTCTTCTTTCTTGATTACCGTTCCGTGAACACCCTTAACATTTACTATATACATACCGCTTATCTCAGCCTTAACTTCCTTCTTTACGGGAATAAGATCAAAAATAGATTCATCACAGAACATAGTCACAATCTGAGGTCCTACCTTAACCTTTACCAAAGGAACCTTAACATTTCTGCTGATCTTGGGTACCTGCTCCATAACATTTGCCGGAAGCTGTGCATCCTTCATCTTCATACGTTTCTTATCTATTACCAAGAGGGAAACGCTCTGCTTGTTGGTTTCCAACATGGCTTTTTGTTCATTCTGTCTCTTTTCAAGCTTCTTTCCGAGAAAATACAGACCTACTAACAATCCTACTATTACAACTGTCACAATTATTGCGATTATCCATCCGGTTGACATTATTATTCCTCCTGAAAATTGCATCTCAAATCATTTTAATGTAATGACTATATAAATTCAAGTTAAATATTAGGTTTCAGCTCGTAAACCACTGTACAATCCGCAACGGCTTTGCCATCCATGGATAAAAGATAGTTCTGAATAAGTTTAAAATATTCTTCTCCGTTATCAACGTTTATCCGAGCCGTCTTAAAACTCATTCCGAAAGTCCCGTAAGGCGTAACATAATTTGTTGAAGTCTCAATCCCTTCGACAAATCTCATGTTGGAAGCGATACTTCCCTTTACCATCCTCGTTACCGAACCGTCTTTATCAATCTTTATCGTATTACTGCTACTGCTGCCGTCCTCTTCTTTTTTATCATATAAAATAAAAAATCTGCCGTCTTTTTCCCTGAAAATCCCTTTTTCATAAATCTTATCCGTATATTCTTCACCGGTATCGGCAGATTTCTGCGTAGTTGTTATTGTTATTTCTACGTTACTGTTCTTCATTTTCACCCTGTAAATGCAGGTTCCTGATTATAGCCTGCTTCTGCTTTGCAATATGATTTTGTACTGCTCTTACCGCACGTTCTTCATCTTTTCCGCATATACTTTCAAACATTTCCCTATGTTCCAACACCAGCTCGTTATGAAGACTTGCGTCTTTAATACACTCGTACCTATATCGGTATACCTGCTCCGAAAGATTAAATACCATTTGAGTAAGTCTTTCATTTTTACCGGCTTCCACGATAATATCGTGAAATTTAACATCCTGAGCTACAATCTTTACTTCATTTCCTGTTTTAATTACCTGTTCAAACTTAATCATAGCGTCACGCAGTTCCTTAAGTTCCTCATCGGTAATACGTTTACATGCAAGTCGAATCGCAAGCTCATCCAACGCCGCTCTTACTTCAAGAACATCCTTTAACTGCTTGGAAGTAATACCCGCTACTCTGGCTCCGCACATAGGTATCATTTCAACCAGGCCCTCCAATTCAAGCTTACGTATAGCCTCTCTGATAGGAGTTCTGCTTACTCCCATTCTTTCGCAGAGATTCATTTCAATAAGCCGTTCTCCCGGTTTAAGCTGACCTTTCAAAATAGCCTGCCTTAGTGTAATAAACACGACATCTCTTAACGGAATGCCCTCACTGACAGAGATTTTTAAATAATCTTCCATTTTTTCTTATCCTCAACATCAAGATATCAATACGAAGCAACTCCGACCGCTTTTACAAACATTTCCGAATATTCTTCTTTGAGAGTTGTTTCTGCCATAAATGCTTTATCCTTATTATCAAATATACCGAAAACAGTGGGGCCGGAACCACTCATTAAAGATGCCTTTGCTCCGTTTTCGACAATTTTCTTCTTTATGTCACATATAACCGGATGTTCTGCAGTCGTCACCTGTTCAAGAACATTTCCAAGGTTATCGCATATCAAATCCGAATCCTCTTTTTCGTAACCTTCAATTATTCTGTCAATATCCGGATGAACAGCTTCGGCTAAAACAAAATTCTTATAAACATGGGCCGTCGACACATCTATCGGAGGTTTAACGATAAGAAAATACATCTCCGGACGACTCATAATCGGTGTAAGAATCTCGCCGATTCCTTCCGCGAGAGCACACCCTCCCTGTATACAAAACGGAACATCCGCACCCAACTTCTTTCCCATTTTCTTAAGTTCATCATCACTTATTCCGAGATTAAATTCCTTATTCATTCCCACAAGAACTGCTGCCGCGTCTGTAGAACCACCGGCCATTCCCGCTGCCATCGGAATATTTTTTTCAAGATGAATCTTTACTCCCTTTTCAATTCTATATTCTTCCATAATAAGACGTGCCGCTTTATATGCTATATTGCTTTCATCACACGCAAGAGCCTTATTACTCACAGAAAGAAATATACCGTTTGCTTCAACTCGCTCAACGGTAACCTCATCAAAAAGATCTATTGTCTGCATCACCGATTTCAACAGATGATATCCGTTATCTGTCTTTCCCGTAATATCCAGTCCGACATTTACTTTGGCAAAAGCTTTAAGCGTGATACTCATATGGTATTCCTCTTCCTATTGTTTCATTTATTATCGATAAAAATTCCGTGAGTTCTTCAAAGGTCTCCAACTCACAAGCCCTTCTTCTGACTTGAGCTGCCCCTTTTACACCTTGGAAATACCACGCAACATGCTTACGCATCTCACGTATACCGGTGTATTCTCCCTTATAATCCTTCATAAGTTCGGCATGCCACTCAATCATTTTACAGATTTCAGTCACTGCCGGTTTTTTGTCAATACCGTTTATTATATTGGAAAATACCCACGGATTTCCCTCCGCAGCCCTTCCGACCATTATGGCGTCGCAACCGGTTTCGCAAAACATTTTCTCTGCAGAAGAAGAATCCGTAATATCACCGTTACCGATTACGGGAATCTTTACCGAATCCTTAACCTGCCTTATATATTCCCACCTTGCCTGTCCGGAATAATACTGCTGACGTGTCCTTGCATGAAGTGCTATTGCCGCAGCTCCCGATTCTTCCATCATCTTTGCCATTTCCACACAATTGATGCTGTCATCATCAAAGCCCAATCGGATCTTAACAGTTACAGGTTTTTTTATTCTGTCACTTATCTTACGGACAATACCTGCTGCCTTCTTCGGATCCTTCATAAGCGCCGAACCCTCTCCGTTATTAACTACTTTCGGAACAGGACAACCCATATTTATGTCTAAAATTGAAAACGGACGTTCCTCTATTCTCTCCGCCATATCTGCCATTATATCGGCATCATCACCAAAGAGCTGCAACGATACGGGCATTTCCCGTTCATCAATCTTCATAAGAGCTTCCGTGTTCTTATTGTTATAATAGATTGCCTTGGCACTTATCATCTCCATGCAAAGGAGCCCCGCTCCCTGCTCTTTACAAAGAAGTCTGTACGGCATATCCGTAACACCCGCCATGGGTGCAAGAAATATGTTATTTTCGAGTTCCACGTCGCCTATTTTAATAGGATGAATATTCTTACTCATTTCTATTTCGCATTTTTCTCATATATTATTCTAAGGCCGTCAAGGGTAAGATGGCGGTCATAAATCTCGATACAATCTGTCTCGTCCGAAATAAGTCTGCCGAGACCTCCGGTTGCAATAACCTTTATATTATCGGATGAAGATTCTTCCTTAACTTTTGAAACAATATATTCCGTCTGACCTATCTGTCCGTATACAAGACCGGCCTGCATACTCGTAACAGTGTTCTGTGCAAGAATACTGTCCGGTTTCTTTATCTCAACCTCCGGAAGCTTGGCCGTATCTTCCCAAAGGGCCTTTGCACTGATTCTTATACCGGGAGCGGTAATACCCGCAATAAATTCTCCTTTTTCATTTACAAGGTCATATGTCGTAGCTGTTCCGAAATCAAGAACAAGAACGGGACCACCGTATTTTTCAAAGGCAGCCACTGCGTCCACTATACGATCGGGACCGATTTCCTTGGGATTCTCCGTTACAATCTTTATACCTGTCTTAAGCCCGGGCCCTACTATAAGAGGCTTCCTGTTCAAATATCTCTCTATTCCGCCTATAAGCGAATGCATTATGGCCGGAACAACACTTGCAACTATTACACCGTCAATAGTATCTATATTTACACCGTTATGATTAAGAAGTTCTGTAATGGTTATACCGTATTCATCACTTGTTCTTGTCTGACCTGTCATCATTCGAAATGTACAGGAAAGTTTTTCTCCTTCATATGCACCAAATGTAATATTTGTATTTCCCACATCAACTGTCAGAAGCATTTTTCCACCTCCGGTAAATTATATTGTTTTTCGGATAAAACTCTGCTAATGCTAATTTTTCATGCATTTTCAGTATAATAGTTTCTTTTAATTTCCACAAGAAAAAAGGAGTCCATAAATGAACTCCTTTAACCCCACCTTTATACTTACCTTCACTGAAAATTCAATCCAGTAATTATTCTATTTCTAATATATCATCAATAATGATATATTTACTGTTCAGTATTACGCATTTATATAAGTATTTTACGCAAATTCTTCATGGAGATAAAAAACCCGATAATAAAGCGATACCGACTCCAGTAATTCAGCCCTGTTCATTCTGATTTTATTAAGAAGGAGGCCTACCGAAATCTCATCATAGTAAATATCATCCTCAGCATGCTGAGTATCGAAGGATACTCCTCCGTCTTCTTCAACCACTATTGTAAATATTCCACCGACCTCTTCGGTAAACAGTACGCAGATTATATGAAGCTCATCCTTAACCGATGATGGGAGCTTCCCAAATATTTTTTCGTTAAAATAATATTTCTGTTCATAGGCATTGGCGCCACAAATAACAATTCTTCCGTCTTTATCTTTTTCAGACATATCCATATACTCCTCTTACCGATACTTCACCGGAGGATACTCTCGTAAATGATCCGTCCTCCTTCTGAATAACAAGTTCTCCGAAGTCATTAATACCTGTTGCGGTTCCCGTATATTCGCCCTTCGGATCAAGTACTCTGACTTCGTTATTGATGTTTATAAGATAACTTTCATAAGAATTTACTATGTCGGACAAATCTCCGGTTGATACAAAAATATCAAAATAGTATTCAAAAAATTCCAATATTGCCACAATAATATCGGCTCTGCTCATTCTGAGACCTTTTTCCATAAAAACAGAAGTGGCAATATCTTTCAATTCCTCAGGCATCTGTTTCTGATTAACATTAATTCCCACGCCGACAATGACATGATCTATCTTACCGTTGTCAGCAGCCATCTCCGTCAGAATCCCGCAAACCTTTTTTTTATTAATAAGAATATCGTTGGGCCACTTGATTTTAACTTCTTCATCCGTAAGCTTCTCAAGAACCTCTGCAACAGCCAAAGCCATAACAAGCGTAATCATCGGAGCCTTATCAGGCGAAATATCGGGTCTTAGTAAAAGGCTCATTGCGATACTGTTATTACCGTCTGTTTCCCATTTTCTTCCCCGTCTGCCTTTTCCGGCCGTCTGGTTCTCCGCTACTACAAGAGTTCCGTGAGGTCTTCCGAACTCTGCAACAGATTTGGCTTCTTCATTGGTAGAATCTGTCTCTCTTCTGTAAATAACAGTCTTTCCCGCCCAGATATTATTGTTACGACTCAACAGTTCTGCCGTTCCGATATTTTCGGGATAACTGTTCAAATGGTATCCTTTTTCGGCATCGTATTCTATGTCATAGCCCATGTTAACGAGCTGACCCACTGCAACCTTAATCTCCTTCACACTCATGCAAGAAGCTTCCTTTAAGGTCTCAACAGACATATATTCTTTTGTGTTTCTAATTAATTTTAAAATATCCGATAACATCTATTACTCTCCGGTAATATCAACTTCACCAAGAGTACATGCCATAACAGCCTTGATAGTATGCATTCTGTTCTCCGCCTCAAGGAACACCTTTGAATAAGGAGCTTCAAATACTTCATCAGTAACTTCAAGCTCATTAAATCCGTATTTTTCACCCATCTTCTTTCCGATTCCCGTCTTAAGATCATGGAATGCAGGCAGACAATGAAGGAAAATAGCGCTGTTCTTTGCATTACTCATAAGCTCTTTTGTTACTTTATAAGGAGTAAGATCTCTTATTCTCTCTTCCCATACTTCATCAGGCTCACCCATTGATACCCAGACATCTGTATATACTATGTCGGCATCCTTGGCAGCCTCAGCGGGATCATCGGTTAAAAGAATACTTCCGCCCGATGCCTTTGCATATTCCTTGCAAACCTCAACAAGATTACTGTCGGGGAAATAACTCTTCGGAGCTCCGGCAGCAAAATTCATTCCCATTTTAGAACAGAGAATCATAAGCGAATTGGCCATATTGTATCTTGCATCACCCATATAGCACAATTTAAGACCTTTTACATCACGTCCGAACACTTCCTGAATTGTAAGAAGATCGGCCAACATCTGTGTAGGATGATACTCATTGGTTAAACCGTTCCAAACCGGTACTTCTGCGTATTTGGCAAGTTCCTCAACTATTGATTGCTCAAATCCTCTGTATTCAATACCGTCAAACATTGAACCGAGTACTCTTGCAGTATCGGCAATACTCTCCTTTTTACCTATCTGTGAAGATGAAGGATCAAGATATGTACTTCTCATTCCGAGATCCGAAGCAGCAACTTCGAAAGAACAACGTGTTCTTGTACTTGTCTTTTCGAAAATTAAAGCTACATTTTTACCTTTGTAAATCTCAGTAAGGCATCCGCTCTTTTTCTTCTTCTTAAAGTATGAAGCTACATCAACAAAATACTGTATTTCCTCGGGTGTGAAATCTCTAAGCGTTAAAAAATCTCTTCCTTTTAAGTTCATAACAACCTCCATAATTACCAACTAATCACATCAAAATAACAATCAATCCTCATCCGGGAATAATCTGAAAATATCCTCAAAAGTCTCGGCTCTTCGAATACATCTGACTTCTCCGCTACGATCAATCAATACCTCCGCCGGACGCGGTCTTGTATTATATGAAGAGCACATTGAATATCCGTATGCTCCGCTGTCCATTACAGCCACAAGATCGCCTTTGTTAATCTCCGGAAGTTCTCTGTCTTTGGCAAGAATATCTCCGGACTCACAGATATTACCCACAACGGTCTGTTTTTTCATATCTTTTCTGTCAACAATCTTTCCGTCACGTATTACCTCTATATCATGCCATGAATCATACATGGAAGGTCGAACCAGCACATTCATACCAACATCTGTTCCGACGTATGAAACACCGTTATTCTGTTTCGTAGCATGAACTCTGCCGAGAATAAGGCAGCTCTCCGCAACATTAAATCTTCCCGGTTCTGTCTTAAATACCGGAGCATATCCGTAATCTTTAACAAAAGCCTCTATCTTCTTCTCAAACTCTGCTTTGAAGTCTTCCATGGGGAAATCCTGTTCATCATCAAGCTTATGATAAGGAATTCCGTATCCTCCGCCAAAATCGATAAACTCAAGATTTTCAAATCTTACGGCAATACGAAGGAAATTATCAACAGCCATAAGGAAAGGTTCCGGATCCATAAACAATGAGCCTACATGCTGATTAATTCCGACAATCTTTAAATCGTATTTCTTTGCTATGTCGAAAATCTTGTCAATATCTTCTTCGGCTACACCAAACTTAGTCTTTTTACCTGCGGTAACAACCTTTTCGTGATGGCCCGCGCCCACACCGGGATTGATTCTCACTGCGCATTTACCGCCTTTATTTATACTTCCGAAGGTTTCAAGCTGACTTAATGAATCAAGACTGACACATATATTGTGATCTATGGCAAAACGCATTTCCTCTTCGGATACATTATTGGGAATAAAAAATATTTTCTCCGAAGGATATCCGGCCTTAATAAGCATCTTCATTTCTCCGACGCTCATAGCATCCGCATAAAGACCTTCCGATAAAGCTATTCTCAAAATAGAAATATTTGAATTGGCCTTTATTGAATAATTGGCATGGTATTCATATCCGGTAATTACTTTGCTGACCTTATTCATTCGGTCACGAAGAATCTCCTCATTGTACACATAAACGGGCGACCCGTATTTTTTAACTATGTCCTCCGGGTTATTACCCTTAAAAAAATCTGATTTTGCAATAAATGAGTTCATATTTTCCTCCAGATATATTTTTTGCTTTTTGATTTAAAAGGTAATTATATCAATGATATCAGTGTCAAAATTTACTGTTAACACTCACATCATAACATAAAAATTAAAATTAAATACCCACTGCCGACATAAACTTATGTAGGCAGCGGGCACATGATGTCTCTGAAAACAAGAAATCATCAGTCATTCTTATCTGTGTCTGATAGTCACCTTGTCAAGATGCCAGATATCATCAACATATTCTTTAATGGTTCTGTCGGATGTAAACTTACCTGAGAGTGCCGTATTAAGTATTGCGGACTTAGCCCATCGTTTTTCATCCTTGTATGCTTCCTCAACACGCTTCTGAGCTTCTGCATAGCTTCTGAAATCTTTCAGAATAAAATATGTGTCTGCTTTTGAAGTAGACTGTGTATTAAGAAGTGAATTGTATAACGGTCTGAATCTGTCGGGATCATCCTGTGCATATGTTCCGTTAATAAGTTGCATAAGTACTTTTCTGACATCGGGATCGCTGTTAAATATATCCATCGGATTATATCCGCCGTAATTCTCAAAATGAATTACTTCATCTGATGAAAGTCCGAAGATAAATGCATTTTCCTCTCCGACCTCTTCCACAATCTCAACATTGGCACCGTCCATGGTTCCTATTGTAAGTGCACCGTTAAGCATGAACTTCATATTACCTGTTCCGGATGCTTCTTTTGATGCCGTTGAAATCTGCTCGGATACATCTGATGCGGCAAATATCATTTCCGCATTGGATACTCTGTAATCCTCGATAAATACAACCTTAATCTTTCCGTTAATAGAAGTATCACTGTTAATTACATCTGCAACCGAATTAATGAGCTTAATTGTAAGCTTGGCATTCATATATCCTGCTGCCGCCTTTGCTCCGAAAATAAATGTCCTAGGGAAGAATTCCATCTCCGGATGCTCTTTAATCTCGTTATAAAGATACATTACATGTAAAATGTTAAGAAGCTGTCTCTTATATTCATGAAGTCGCTTAACCTGAACATCAAATATACTTCTCGGATCAACATCTATTCCGTTATGCTCTTTAATATATGCAGCCAAGCGAACCTTGTTCTTATATTTAATGTTCATGAATTCCTGCTGAGCCTTTTCGTCATTGGCATATACCTTAAGTTTACTGATCTTGGGAAGATTGGTAATCCAATCGTCTCCTATATGACTTGTTACCCAGTCTGCAAGAAGAGGGTTGCCGTGAAGAAGGAATCTTCTCTGAGTGATACCGTTTGTCTTATTATTAAACTTCTCAGGGAAAAGTTCATAGAAATCCTTAAGTTCCTGATTCTTAAGAATCTCGGTATGAAGACGTGCAACACCGTTAACCGAATATCCCGCACATATTGCAAGATGAGCCATCTTAACCTGACCGTCGTAAATAATGGCCATCTTTCTTACTTTCTCCTGGTTTCCGGGATATTTTTTCTCTATTTCAATAATAAATCTTCTGTTAATCTCTTCAATTATCTGATAAATTCTGGGAAGGAGTCTTGAGAACAACTCAATAGGCCATTTTTCAAGAGCTTCCGACATTATAGTATGATTGGTGTAAGCACAGGTCTTTGTTGAAACATCCCAGGCTTGATCCCATGTAAGATAATACTCATCCATCAGAATACGCATAAGCTCTGCTATTGCAACCGTAGGATGTGTATCATTAAGCTGGAAGGTAACCTTCTCATGGAAATTCCTGATATCATCATGATTTCTCATATATTTGGCAATTGCTTCCTGAACCGATGCAGAAATAAAGAAATACTGTTGTTTAAGTCGTAATTCCTTTCCCGCATAATGATTATCATTCGGATAAAGAACCTCAACAATATTTCTGGCAAGATTCTCCTGCTCAACAGCCTTCTGATAATCACCCTTGTCAAATGAATCGAGACGGAACACATCAATAGGCTCCGCATCCCATATTCTCAGGGTATTAACTATTCCGTTACCATATCCGACGATAGGAAGATCGTAGGGAATTGCCTTAACAGCCTGATAACCTTCCTGATAATAATTATTTCTGCCGTTCTCATCAACTCTGCAACTTACATAACCGCCGAATCTGACTTCCTTAGCATATTCGGGTCGACGAAGCTCAAAAGGATTGCCGTTAACAAGCCAGTTATCGGGTGCTTCAACCTGATATCCGTCACGAATCTTCTGCTTGAACATACCGTATCTGTATCTGATACCGCATCCGTACGCACTGTATCCGAGTGTTGCAAGTGAATCAAGGAAACAAGCAGCAAGTCTTCCAAGGCCTCCGTTTCCGAGAGCTGCATCCGGCTCTTCATCCTCAATAGCATTAATATCAAGGCCAAGTTCATCAAGAGCCTCGGCAACCGGCTTATATGCCTTCATATTGATCATCATATTACCAAGGGCACGTCCCATAAGGAATTCCATCGATAAATAATAAACTGTCTTAGGGTCTTTTTTTTCATACTGCTTCTGAGTCTCAAGCCACATATCTACGACCTGATCCTTAACAGCATAACTTACCGCCTGAAAGATCTGTTGGGGAGTCGCTTCCTCAATGGTCTTTCTGTATAATGTCTTAATGTTATAGAGAACACTCCTTTTAAATAATTCCTTGTCAAAGCATTCTCTGATTGTTGCTCCGGATGACGATGTAGTCTTCTTTGGCATTACTTATTCCCTCCGTTTTAATAATTATTTAAAAAATGTTATATATCACTAATCTAAATAGGCAAATAAAATTTCGCTTCCGCCGAAAATAAAAAGAAATACTCCCATTATTATCAAAAGGATAATAAATAAACAGAAGTAAGAACGTGCAAAGTTCTTAACATTTACATTTGAAGCAGAAAAACAATTTACCAAAAGAATAATAAATCCAATACATGGAATCGAGTATAACAATTCGTATCCGAAATATCCCCACATTGATATCGGCTGATACTGATAAGGAATCTGATTGGTATTCTGAATCACAACCTGGGGTTGCTGGGGCTGCTGTTGTCTCATCTGTGGCTGCATCTGCTGCGGCGGCTGCATCTGAGGCGGCATTTGCATCTGAGGTGGCATTTGCTGCTGAGGTGGCATCTGTTGCTGAGGAGGCATCTGCTGCATAGGACGATTCGGCATCTGTAACGGTGCTCCGCACTGACAACAGTTATTGGCTCCATCCTGATTCTGATATCCGCATTTAATACAAAACATTTTTTCCCTCTCCTTTTAAGATTAAAATAATACTTTAACCCGTATTAATTCGAAAACATAGTCTTATTCTATCACATTTACCCTTATTTACATACCCTGATTTGTGGGCTAAGACAATAATGCCGCACGTATATTATCGGCATCTCTGTTTATTTTCCCGGTAATCATCTCTGTGCTGCCGCCGCATTTGGCCGCAAGGGCTGCATTCAGAGATCCTGCAATAAGTCTGCAGTCTACGGATTTAGATCCAAGTACAAACGTATATCCGGTTGAATCGGTTCCCATAAATACGGCACATATACCGGCATGTTTCTCTACAAGTTCATTTACCGTCAATCTGGCATTATTCATATCTACATCCTCGCGGAATAAAAGGACATCCGGGATGTTTTCCGGAATATTACGAAGTTCATAATCGGAAAGCTGTTTGTTTAAGGAAGCACATTTTAATTTTAATTCTTTATTTTCTTCCTTCATCTTTGTACAAATTCCGGGAATATTTTCTTCCGCAGTTGTAAATTCATTTACCAACATATCAAGAAGCTGCATTTTTTCTGCGAATACCTTGATAAGTCTCATTCCCGCAACAAGAAACAGTCTCATTCCGCCTCTGTGACGCATATAAGAAACTATCTTAAATCCGCCTATCTGACCTGTTGTTCTTACATGAGGTGCACAACATGCGCATTTATCGACCCCTTCAATCTCCACAATTCTTACAGGACCTTCTATTTCCTTTTTACTCCTGTATTCTAAGGATGCAAGTTCCTCAGCGGAAGGATATCCGCTAATAATTTTCCTGTCCTGCGCTATAATACGGTTAACACTAAGTTCCAGATCGTCTATCTGTTCCTTTGTCAATTCTCCGTCAAAATCCATGGTACATTCACTTTCACTCAGATGAAATCCGACATTTGAATAACCGTATTTTCCGTATACGAGACCGGAAAATACATGTTCAGCCGAATGTTGCTGCATATTGTCAAAACGATGTTCAAAATCAATAACACCCTTAACCTTATCACCTGCATTTTTCTCAAGCGGCTTCTCGAGATGATGGATAATTACCTCACCGTCAAGTTCAACGTAAGTTACCTTTATTCCGTCAATAGTACCTTTATCGGGTGTCTGTCCGCCTTCCTCCGGAAAGAAAAGCGTCTCTGCCAAAATAACCGTATCTTTATCCTTCTGTAATATCTCCGATTCAAATTCAGTCGCAAATGCGTCCTTATCATATAATTTAACAGTCTTCATGTGTCTATCGTTCCTTTTAAATATCGATTATTATTTTATGATGTGACTTAACTTACATAATATCATAAATAGACAGAAAAAGGCGGAAACAGGTAAAGTCGTACGCCTTTTCTTTCCCGTCTCCGCCACGAACTACAGAAGAAAACTGTAGGATTGTCAAAGTTTAATATTACTGTCTCTCAAAGTATGAATAATAATCTCCGACAATTCCCTGGTGAACATTCGCTCACCTTTTGTATACCCCTTCTGTTCATACATTATATTTTCATGTAAAATCGTTTCAAACTTTTCCGTTTCGTCAATCAGTTGGCAATCTTCATCCAGATATATCACCAGTTCTTCCGGGTCTACGAAATTAATACGGCCGCAGAGATAATCCAGCGAACATTCCAGCAAATCGGCCATAGCTATCATAAAGTCAATTGTCAGCTTCGAATTGCCACTCATCACCTTGTAACCGTAAGAATAACTGTATCCCATTTCCTCAAAAAGATATTTTTCTTTTTCTTTTCTCTTACGTATCAGATCTTTACTTCTTTCCCTGAATACATTTTCAAATGAACCCCTCTGATGAATAGTTCCAACCATAATCCCCCTCCTTAACTTTAATTATACCCGGCAGTAAAATGCCGCTTTTCACTATATAGGGAAAATTCATCGTTAACATAACTTCCCTTTATTCATAATGTAACCTTTCGGTTACACTTCGGCCTGTGTTTTGTAACCCATTGGTAACATTTATTTATATAAATAAAATCATTTTAGATGGTGCATAAAAATGTATCTGCCAAAACTTCGTGAATTAAGAAAAGAACAAGGATATACCCAGGAATACATCGCAAGAAAATATGGGAATTGTTCAAGAAAAACTTATAATCAGTATGAAAGAGGAGAAAAAGATCCGCCTCTTTATTTGGTATACAAACTCTCCAAGGTCTATAACGTCTCCCTGGATTATCTTGTCAGTTCGGATATCACAGACATCATAGTCGAAACATCCGAATCAAGAAAAACACATCATATATAAAACCAAAAAGAGTCCAAAGACCGGACTCTTTATTTTTTCACGCTACAATTTTTGACCGATTAATATGAAAAGACTGCGGCTCCGTACGGAGGAAGATTAAATTTTATTGCATACGGTCTTCTGTCACATTCCATTTCTATCGTTTTTAATTCCTTTGGAATCTCACAACCGTTACCTGCAAATCTCTTCTCATCACTGTTCAACACAAGTTTGTATTTGCCTTTTTTCGGAACGCCGACATAATAATCATCTCTTGGCATCGGAGTCATATTAAGTACGAACAACATTCCCTTCTTTCCGTCCTTACTTTTTCGAATAAAACTGTAAGTACTTCTGTCGGCATCGTCCGCATTAATCCACTCAAATCCGTCCCAACTGTCATCTATTTCATACAAACAGGGATTCTTTCTGTACATCAGAAGAAGTTCCCGAACATACTCCTGCATGCCCTTGTTCAGATCGTTCTGAAGCAAAAACCAGTCAAGCTCTCGTTTCTCACTCCATTCTCTTTCCTGTCCGAATTCCTGGCCCATAAAAAGAAGCTTCTTGCCCGAATGACCGAACATAAATGTATATCCGACTCTCAAATTGGCATATTTATCAACCTGATAGCCCGGCATCTTATTTACCATCGAACATTTAAGATGAACAACTTCGTCATGAGAAAGCGGCATAATATACTTCTCCGAACAGTTGTAGCTCATTGCAAAGGTCATCTTGTTGTGATTATTCTTTCTGAAATAAGGATCCAGCTTCATATAATCACAAAAATCATGCATCCATCCCATATTCCATTTAAAAGTAAAGCCCAGTCCGCCGTCCTCAGGTCTCGCAGTTACTCTCGGCCATGCCGTAGATTCCTCCGCAATGGTCATTACACCGTTATTCATTCCGCGAATAACGGAATTTAAATGTTTGAAAAACTCTATGGCATCAAGGTTCTCATTTCCGCCATATTTATTGGCGCACCATTCTCCGTCTTTCTTACCGTAATCAAGATAAAGCATTGAAGCAACGGCATCAACACGCAGTGCGTCTATATGATATTCCTTAATCCAAAAAAGAGCGTTTGCGATAAGGAAATTCTTTACTTCATTTTTGCTGTAATTGAAAATCTTCGTTCCCCAATCCGGATGCTCTCCGAGACGTTTATCGGGATGCTCGTAAAGACAAGAACCGTCAAACTCCGCAAGACCGAATTCATCTCTTGGGAAATGAGCCGGTACCCAGTCTAAAATAATACCGACACCGATAGAATGAAGTTTATTTACAAGGTATGCAAAATCATGAGGTGTACCGTAACGGGAAGTAGGTGCATAATAACCCGTAACCTGATAACCCCAGCTTCCGTCAAACGGATGCTCCGCAATTCCCATAAGCTCCACATGGGTATATTTCATTTTCTTAAGATATTCTGAGATTCTGTCGGCAAATTCTCTGTATGTATAAAAACCATCCTCTGTTCCATCGGGATGTTTCATCCAGGAGCCGATATGACATTCATATACGGAAACCGGTTCGCAGAAATAATTCTTCTGCGCCCTTTCCTTCATCCATTCCTCATCACTCCATTTTATCGAAGTGATATCATATACCGCAGATGCGGTTCCCGGTCGGAGTTCCGCATAATTGGCGTACGGATCCGCTTTATAAAGGCCTCTTCCGTCAGCTGTTCTGATGTAGTATTTGTAAAGCATTCCCTGCTTTACCAAAGGAATAAAGGTTTCGTAGATACCTCCATCCCCTAATTTGTTCATATAATTACTCTCGGTATTCCAATCGTTAAATTCACCTACAACACTTACACTTGCCGCATTAGGTGCCCATACCGCAAAATATGTTCCGTTTTTTCCATCCTTTTCACAAGGATGAGCCCCCAATTTTTTATAGATGTCATAGTGAGTTCCCTGACCAAAAACGAATTGATCCGCTTCGGAAATAAACACCGTATCCATTCTAATCTCTCCCTTTCAGTTAATACCCAAAATCCTTCTCTCTTAAGATTATCATATCTTCATAATCGTATCTCTTTGCCGCAAGAATCGTAAAGAATGTTGAAATATGCGGCTTCTTTGAATATTCTATTGCATCGTCAACAATATCCTCTACCTCTTTGGTAGTAACATGATGCTCACCGATCTGAAGCTCGCTTATTCTTTCATGAAGTGCAAGCACTGCCTTTTCTTCATCGATCTTGTATTCTTTTGAATAAGCGTACTTCTTTGCATATTCAACAAGAGCATTATTACTCATGGGAACAATGTCTATACGCGCATTAAAATATCCTGTAATCACGGGATATTCTTTGACAATCTTATCCACTTCTTTTTTGGAATCTGTAAGAATAATTATAATACCTTCCGACATATTTTCCAAAGCATGAGTAAGATTCTCCATTGCATCTCTCGTAAGCTTACCGCTCTTCTCAACAATAAGTGCTCCGTTGGCAAGTTGCGAAAGCATTGCCGGTATATCTTTCTGATTCATCTTCTGTCCGCTTATCTTGGCAACTTTATTTACATTAAAATTGCTGTCAATCAACTGAATTTCTTTGATTACCGCCTTTGCAAGATTCATCATTCCTGTGCCGGCATCTCCGGTAATTATTACATTACCCACATAAGAAGCCATGTTTATAATATCCACGGAATCGAGAATCTGAGCTCGCATCTTCTTTGAATAAAGGAAATCGGCAAAAAGTTCTTTTTCCTCGGGAGAGAAATCTCTTTCTTCATCTTCCTGATTACTTTCCTCCGAATAACTGTCATCTATCTCTTCGAGAGTCTTCTCTGATTCTTCATCGGCAGCCGCCTCCAAGGCACTTCCGATATCGTTTATCTGTTCCGTATTTAAAATATTGTTATTTTCAACTTCTTCCGGTTCTTCGTCATAAACCTGTTCGTCGGCATCTTCGTAATTTTTTTCTTCGTTCTCATAAATCTCCGTCGACACTTCCGAACTGTTCTCCGGTATCTCGGAAACCGTTGAAGCGGCCTGTTCTATTGTTTCTATTGTTTCTACTGTTTCTATTGTACCTACTGTACCTGCCACTAATGAAGCTTCCGCTGCCAGAGCGCCTTCAGCTACAGTTTCTGCGGCAACAATTCCCTCGCCGACTTCCGAAGCAACTTCGACAGCATCGATTGCAAGTTCTCCGGCATCCTTTGCAAGCTCACCGATTCCGGCAATTGCAGCACCTGCAAAATCCGTTTCCTTTTTACTCTCCTCGCTGTCCTCGGCAATTGCCTTGTCTACTTCATCCCATATTGTAGACGAATATACTTTATTGAGTTCCATTGTGACACTCATATCTTCGTTATTGCCTTGAACCTCATCCAATCCTATTTCCGGTATTTCTTCCAACTTGCGAAGTTCAATTTCGTTATTTAATACTCTTCTCTGATTTTTCTGTTCTTTTTCTATCTGAGCAATAATGGTATCTTTGCGGCTCTTGTCATAGTCCTCAAAAATCTGACCGGTTTTATCAAGAATATTACGGCGCACTTCCTCATCCTGCTGCTGCTCCTTAATCTTCTTAATCTTCTCCCACTCTGCCATTACCTCTTCAAGATTCATCTGACCGGTTATCTGTTTTTCAATAGAAAGACTTTCAGGTACCGCAAGAGAAATCTGACCGTCACTCTCCTGCGACAGATTGCCTGCAAATCTGGTATCCGATACCTTATCAAATTTAATATTCTTCGGAGGTACGAATTCCACTCCGGGAATCAGGTTATTTAACATTCCGAGAGGCACCTGATCTATAATAATTTCTCCGGTTTTATCATCAAAGAATATTTCGGCAGTCTTACTGTCCACCGTCTCGGATTCTTTATTAACCGAAGTTACTTCATTTTCCTTAGCTTTTATTTCTTCTTTTACTTCTGCCTGCTCTTTATTAATTACCGGCTCTTTGGCAATTATATCTCCGATATATGCCGTCTCGCACAAATCCTCTTCCATGGGAAGCTCGTTTTCTGCGGATTCTACTTCTGTAACGATTTCATTTTCTTCCGCAGCATCTTCTGTAGTCTCTGCAGTTTCTTCAATTTCTTCCGCTACTTCTTCAAATACCTTTTCGCTTTCTGCGGATTCTTCCAATTCCGCTTCTTCCTCTTCGGAAATGTCTGTAATATTTTCAGCAGGTTCCTCAACCAGTTCTTCCACACCTTCATCCGTAGGCAGACTGTCCGTATAGACATCTTCATCCATCATCGGCTCAAGAAGAGAATGCGTAATACTACTGTCATCCTCATCGCCCATGAGTTCTCTCATGCTCTCCGCAAGAGCTTTCTGAAGATTAATTGTATTGAATTTACTCATATCTATTGTCTTGACATGGAAATCCTCTTCTTCATTCTCCGAAACTTCGGGCATATATTCTTCTTCACTTTCATATGCCTCAATCTCTTCCGCTATATCATCTCTGTGATCGTATATTTCCTGCTGCGTTGCCGATAACTTAGAATGAAGCATCTTAAGTTCCATTGCCTTAATAACAAAAGGACCTTCCCCAAACCAAGAAATAAGTTGATTACAGGTTTCAACACATTTTGTAGCCAAACCCATACGATGATACATATAAGCCAGCTGATATACCCATTCTTCCTGATAACTGATAGCCACTATCTTCTCAAGCTGATCAACACGGTCTTCAAAGGAAGCATCTTCCTTCTCAAGAACCTTGTATTTTAAAATGGCACATCCTACATCCTTGGGCGCCATCTTGTTGTATACAGCCATATATTGAAGTGCACTTACCAGATCCCCTGCTTCAAGATAGAGATCGCAAATGTTGTAAACTATCGTTTTACTGTTGGGATTCCTGTCATATGCCATAAGCAATATTTCAAGAGCCTCGTCATAACGTCTGTTTATTTTATATAAATCACTTATTCTCTGAAGTGTAGTGAAACTTCTAACCTTTCTCCAGTCGATTCTGTCGGCAATCTCCACCGCTTCCACGAATTGTTCATTGGCTATAAGCGTCATTATTTCTTCAGATAAAATTTTATATTCCTGTTTATCCACACCGTTTACCTCGCTTTGTGCAACCACTATATCCGAGTCCCCACCGTCTCAAAGTTTACCATAATAATCAATAAGTGTCAAAAAAATAACACTATATTTCTTGTTTTTATTTCACTCAACAACAAAATATAGTGTTAACATAAATTATTTATTTTTTCTGACAAGAATATTTGAAATTGCAGCAAAGTCAGATAATGAGAAAGTTTCGCCTCGAACAGACTCACTCTTTCCCATCTCTCTCAAAGCTTCATACACATCGTCTCTTGTCAGATTTAAAGATGCATCGTTGCTTAAACCGTTGGCAAGAGTCTTTCTTCTTTGGTTAAAAGAGGCCCTGATTATTCTGAACATATATTCCGGATTATCGGCCTTAACCGGAAGTTCTTCGTACAATTCCAGATTAATAACGGCACTCGCTACATTTGGCCTTGGCATAAAACATTCGGGCGGCACTATTGTAACAACTCTCGGCTTGCTGTAATACTGTACCGCAAGGGACAGAGCACCGTAATCTTTTGTACCCGGACCCTCCTGCATTCTTTCTGCAACTTCCTTCTGAACCATAACCGTAATACTTTTTAACGGAACCTTATTTTCCAGAAGTCCCATAATTATCGGTGTTGTTATATAATACGGCAGATTCGCAACTACCTTTATCGGTCTTCCCTCATTATAGTGATCCACCAATTCCTGAATATCAACTTTTAATATATCATTGTTTATGATACTTACATTATCATATTCCGACAACGTATCCTTTAAAATAGGAATCAGATTCTCATCTATCTCCACAACTATTACGTGTCGGGCACTCTCTGCAAGGAGCTGAGTCATGGTTCCTATGCCCGGCCCTATTTCAAGAACACAGTCTTCATCCGTAACATCTGCTGCCGATACAATCTTATCAAGCATACTTCTGTCCACCAGAAAGTTCTGACCGTACTTCTTTCTGAAATTAAAATTATATTTATTTACTACTTCTGCTGTACCTGACGGCGTTGCTAATGATGCCATTATTTTCTCCCTAAAAAATCATATATAATATAGAAAAAACAGGTTATAGTCCGTAAAATTCCTTTGCGTTTCTATATGTTACTTCCTCAACATATTCGGGCGTTAACCCTTTGACAGCCGCAATTTTATCAATAACATATTTTATCATAGAAGAATCGTTTCTGCTTCCCCGAAACGGCTCCGGTGCCATATACGGACAATCTGTTTCCGTAAGGATTCGTTCCAAAGGAACTGCCTCAACCGTTTCCTTAAGTTTTCGGGCATTTTTAAAGGTTACAACTCCTCCGACTCCTATATAAAAACCTCTTTTTACAAGATACTCCGCCACTTCACGGGCATAAGAATAACAATGCATTACGGCTTTTATTCCTTTATAGTCCTCAAGTATTTCCAATGTATCCTCGCAGGCGTCTCTCGAATGAATTATAACAGGCTTGTTAAGCTCCTTTGCAAGCTCCAACTGCCTTCTGAACCACTTCTTCTGTACTTCCGGGGTCGGACACTCTTCATGGTAATCAAGACCTATCTCACCGATAGCGACTATTTTATCATTATTGGCAGTCTCTTTCATGAATTCAATATCAGCTTCCGAAAGATCACCTGTTTCTTCGGGATGAACGCCCACAGTACCGTACATAAAATCGTATCGCCTGATTAATTGCAGTATTTTGGGAATTGCCTTCATACCGGCAGACACTTCAACTATGTTTCCCACATTTTTACTCTTCATACTTTCAAGCAGTGATTCCCTGTCTTCATCGTATCTGGAATCTTCATAATGGGCATGCGTTTCAAAAATCATTATCTTATGGAATAACCTTTCTTTCATATTAATTGTCTTAAATTTCTTACATCATTATTTATCATTATTCAAAAAAGTTCAAATTATTTTAAAAAAAGTTCTTGCATTAACAATTTTGTTGTGTTAAATTATCTTTTGTGCGATGCACCGCTAGCTCAGCTGGTAGAGCACCTGACTCTTAATCAGGGTGTCCAGGGTTCGAGCCCCTGGCGGTGCACTTACAAAAGCACTTGTTTTGCAGACATTGGATCTGTGGGGCGGGTGTTTTTTTTTTCTGTTGTTCTGATATAATTTGTGTATCTGTTGAAACAATAATCCCATATAAAAATCGGAGGATATGAATATAATGAAAAACTTGCTCAGAAAATTTGCTTTATTGGGTTGTATTACTGTCATGTCATTATCTTTATTTGCTTGTGGCAAAACAGAAGAAAACTCTTCCGATTCCGACAACAGAACTTCTCATCATAACGACAAAGACGACGATGATGATGACGATGATGATGATAATGATATCGACGATGATGACGATACCGACGTAGATAATGATAACATCAGCGAATTCGTAAACACAATGGACACCTCACTGACATTGGACTATCTGTATGATCAATTTCTTCATAATAAGGTAACCTGTGAACTGGAATATGACTCTCTTTATTTAAGCGACCTTATATCAATGTCTGTCGATCGTTTTGACGGTTCGGTTTTTTCTCTCAGCTACGCCAATATTGATGCCGGCCTCGACGGTAATTATGAACTTGTCATAGAAATTGATCTCGAATGTGAGGACGATTTTATACAAGACTACTTATTTTTCCGAATAGAAAATGATAAAATTTATTATATCTTCGAGCAATTTCAAAACAGCTGTTCGTATTTATCAATCGTTCAAAACGGATCACTTGAATCTCAGGACTACAGTGGTATAGGCAGTACAACAACGGATTATATTGTTAATGCCGACGGTTCCGTATATCCGTTACTTTACGTTACCGATCAAACTGTTTCAAATGCCGTCATCCCTTTATATCTTCTTCCCGAGATACCGTCGGATGACTATCCCGAAGAGAGCGGAGACTATTCAAATCTTCATCTTATTATTTACAGTCCCGGTTCTCTTGATTTTTATTCTAACCCGGATGTCGACTATATTTTTATTGATAACGATTCTTATTTACAGGTTTATACTACTCCGGAATTAAATGATTATTACAGTCAATTCGGCTGGACAGAACTAACTGACTATGACACTTTTCAAAGATACGATTCTTATATATCAAATTCAGATTTGTCGATAGACGACTATTATTCAGGCAAATATGAATTTGCAGATTTTGAAATCCTTGATCCTGCCGAACTTGGTTTAAACTAATTAGGTATTTTTTATTCAGATATAAATAAATATATGATGGAGGTACGAATTATGAAAAACTTATTTCGTAAATTAATCATTCTCGGATGTATTTCAATTATGTCACTGTCTCTTTTCGCCTGCGATTTTGGAAAAGAAGAACCTTCTTCCGACAGAAATTCTTCTCATCACAGAGACAAAGATGACGATGATAAAGACGATGATAAAGACGACGACAAAGATGATGATAAAGATGATGACAAAGATGATGACAAGGATAACGACAAAGATGATGAAGAACTCACTTCACATGAATTACTCGAAAAATTCCTGAACAATGAATGTGAGTGTGAAATAAACATCGACAACACTTTTTTCAATGCCGGAGACACCTTTGATCTCAGCACACTTATCTCCACGCTTATTGACAGCTATAAAGCTTATAGTCCTAACGATTATGAATTAAGCTCTTTGGGATATTGTTATATAGACTGTGACGGAACCGAAGCTCTTGCCATACAGATTATAGCCGGTTCCAATCTTTATTCCAGATGTATTTATCAATACGTATTTATGGCAAATGACGGTATAGTTCAATATGTATTTGACCAGTACGGTGCATATCCTATTTATGCAAATATTTTTCCGAGCGGGTTGGCAGAACTTTACGGCAATACACAATCTTATCTGAATCAGACATATGTAAATGTTATCGATTCCGACGGAAATATAGTATATATCTTCGGACAAGTAATGGAATTTGATCTGACGGAATTTATTATTCCTTCTTTCTTTTTCCCCGAAGGTTCGCTTCCCGATGATTATGTAGATCCTGTGTATAGCACTGATTCTCCCTACACACTTGTTGTTCTTACCTTTGAAAATGAATGGGATTATCCCGATACACCAAGATATTACTTTATAGTAGATGAGAACAATACTCTGCAATTCCCTACCGAAGAACTGTTACAGCTTTACGAATCACTGAATTTTAACTATATTCCGCTTGATGATTATATAGCTATGTCCATGGACAACGCCAGTCTTGCAAATTATGACTTCAGTCTGTACGGTAATGAATCTCCCTGTGAATATACAGAGCTTGATCCTTCCGTCTACGGATTCTGATTATTGGGGTTCAATTCCTCACGAAGACCTTTGCCGGATATTACCTGATACAAATCGAGTTCCGGTGTAACATTGCCCTCAATAACTTCGACATCACCATTTTTCTTGACTGCTATATCCCAACCAATCAATCGACAATCGGGACATATCAAAGCAAGCTTAAGTGCAAGGGCCTTTACTTTATCAAAATTAATATTTTCGAAATCGATGAGTTTCATTCCGCTATCGGGGTGAAACTCATTTACTTTACCGTCTTTATCATTATCAACAGCAATTATCTTTCCGCTGTCAATATCAATAAGACACCATATGGCGGTATCATCATTATTATCCACCAGGGAACCTCCCGATCCGAATTGATTAACGGCAAATAATATCTTAGGTCGATTATCCGTATCCAGTAAAGTAGTTACTCTTATCGTATTAAGACTTCCGCTGTATACCGACGAGTAGGCCTCGTGTTGAGGAACATACTGTTCTGCAACATATCCTTTTTCACACATCGAAAAATAATCAGGGCAAACTTCATCGAAATGAATCTGTCCGCCCTGATCTTCATATGCCATACATACACCGATGCCTGCATACATTGCATCCGGTTTGAGAATTATCTTATGATTTCTTCTAATGAAATCTTCCAGCTGCTTCTCACCTCCGGGCTCGAGAAACATATATTCCCTACTAATAAACGAATTAAAATGCTCGAGGAACCTTCGTTTACTGTTAAATATCTCCCGACAGGCATCATTATTCAATTGTTTCTCCGCTTCCTGTAATTCACTCGGTGTCATTATAGAATCAAGATCTCTTCTTCTCTTCTCCTGCATATGATAATAAAGGAAATCATCATATGTCCATTTTTTACGAAGAGATTTCGAAAGCATGAGATATTTTATTCTGTTAACGGTCATTTTCTTTCCTTAATTAGTGACTGTGTCCGCCACCGCCGCCGTGTCCGCCGCCGCCATGACCGCCGCCGCCATGTCCGCCGCCACCGCCTGATGACTGAGGTGAATAGACTTTTTCGGTTGAAACGTGAATTACATTTACCGAATCTACATTAACTTTATACAAAGCACCCTCAACCATTTCTTTATTCGATGCCGCTGTTATTTTTGAATTCTTACTCGTTATAAAATAACTTAAAAAACAAGCTATAAATACCGACATAAAAGCATTACTGATATACTTCATTGACTGTGCTATCTTCTCACCGTTAAGAAGTGCATTAATCTCATTAAAGGCTTCTATGGCTGCTTCGTCATATTCCCCTTTTGCCGAATATTTATATACATTATCAGTAATCGAATAAGCTTTTTTACTGGTAATAACATCAAATGTATCGTTCATTGCATAAATATAATCATATTCATTATCAATCAGATATATTACCGAGTCTTCTTTTGCTCCGAATACTTCTTTAAGTGTTGACTTACAAAGATTCTCCGAATAACTCTCCGAATAGTAGTCATTATTATCATCCGTCAGGAAACAAACATTTGTCTTGTCGGTAATCTCTTTCATTATTTCAAAGACTTTTTTCTCTTCGGATTCCGAAAGATAATCGGCATTATCAATAAGCACAGCTCTGTACCCGGTGGATTTATTCTTATACTCATACTCATAAGTATTTTTACCGTATGCATACAGATTCAAACAAATAAATGCCACGAAAAATACCATAAAGGAGGCTATAATTCTTTTAGTATTTTTACTCATTATTCGTCCCCTCCTCTTTTTTCAAATTGTTTCGGCAGACGCATAGACAATTTATTGTAATGTCTGATAACATCAACAAAACTAAAGAATACAAAAATCAAAGAAATAAAAACTGCTCCGTAATACACCGAATCATAGTAATAAAAAAGTATTTGTAATTCTTTCATCATTAACAGTAATACATTTATTATTACAGCGGTTAAGGGCTTAAAAAGAACCTTTATTTTCTTATTCATAGAGGGTTTCTTACTTTTAATCGGGGCTCCTGTCTGCCGGCTTACACTTTTAAGACCTTTATCATTAATATTCATGTCTCTTGCATATATTTTATTCAGGGAACCGTTCGTTATAAATAAACATATAAGTGCGAATATTCCGGCCCATATACCCAATGTATGAGGCAAAATCACAACATCCATAACATTCATAATCAAAAATAACGGCAATGTCAAAATAAATGCAAAAATAAAAAACTTCTTATAATCAATCGGTATATCCGCTGTTATCTTTCCGGTCTGCCCGTTAATTACAGCATAAGTAACTTTGTCTCCCGTTCTGTGTGATAAAAACCATATCGGGAAATATGCCATCTCCCGTTTCTTTTCTACAAGTGCACTTGTAGCAGACTTATCATTCCTATTTACGCCATAACCTCTAAAAGAAGGATGTGCTATTAATCGACTCATAATATCCGATCCGACAATTTCCCTGGCTTCATTATTGTATACTTCACCCTGAACATCTGCCGTATCGGCATAAAATCCACACATATATCCCACTGAAAACTGTTTACTTTCCTTTATTTTAAAAGGCGCTATGGACCGGCTTAATTCATCATCAAAGCTTGAGGAAGAATCATAAGATACTCCGAAATATTCTCCGTTAAGAGCAGTCGGCAATTTGTACCTCTCGGTATATACATAATCGCCCCTGCGGTAAGATCTCTTTCCATCAGGTTCAATAACACCGTTTATTGAATAATCATATAACCAATAAGGCATATATATACCACGGATCTGATCTACAGTTTCTGCCTTCTTTAAATAAGCGGGGGCAAATAAGGATTTCTTTAATTTTTGTAAATATATTTCTTTGGCACGTTCTTTTGTCAGCTTGAACGGAAGCACCTTTGAAGGTGCCATCATCTGAACAACTCGTCCTTCGAGTGCAACCGACGAACCGCAAAAACTGCAAAATGTAACCGCAGTATCACTGTCGCAAAGAATTTCTCCTCCGCACGAAGGACATTTATAAAGCGTGCTGTCAAATACATTTACACCGTTTACCGACTTAATCTCGGCTTCACTGTTTTCAACGGGCATTTCATTTCCGCATGAATCGCAAATTAAATTTTGACCTATCGGATTAAAACGCATTTCCGATCCGCATCCGTAACATTTAACCATTAACAGTCATTTCCTCCTTTTTCTTACATTCTAAGCATTAATTCTTTTCCTATTATCTTGCCGTCTTTAATGTATGTACGGGGAACCCGTTTACTTACGGCACAAGTGAGTTCGTATGGTATCGTAGCAGCAATTCGCGACAATTCTTCTATCGGATTGTTTTTTCCGAAAACTTCTATTTCCGAACCGACATCAACCTTTGGTTTATTACTCAGATCTACCATACACATATCCATACAAATCTTTCCCAGTTGACGGACAGGACCTTCCTCAGACATCAGACTGCACTTATTGGAAAGACTTCTGAAAAATCCATCCGCATAACCATAGGGAAGCACACCGACTCTTGTGCTTTTATCCGTCTTAAATATTCCCCCGTAGCTTATAGCCGTTCCCGACGGATATATCTTCACGGTACTTACCGTAGTCTTCAATGTCATCACCGGTTTTAATCCGAGTTTTTTCGCATATTCTCCGTAACCGTACAACAAAAGCCCCGGTCTTACCATATCAAGATATGTCTTCGAATACTTATATACCGCACCTGTATTGGCACAATGTTTTATCTTAAATGTGCGTCCGGATATTTTCTCAATCTCTTCGACAACATCCATAAACAATTCAAACTGATGCTCCGTATAGGCCTCTGCTTCTTCGCCTTCCTCGTCGGATACCGCAAAATGAGTAAATATTCCTTCCGCATCAAGTCCCGGCATATTAATTGCGTCACAGATTCCCTTAACTCCGGTTTCAAAATAACCGCTGTCACATAAGAATCCAA
Source organism: Lachnospiraceae bacterium (assembly GCA_045639745.1). Lineage (GTDB taxonomy): Bacteria > Bacillota > Clostridia > Lachnospirales > Lachnospiraceae > NK4A136. Next base: position 32,720 of record JAZUDQ010000052.1, read on the forward strand.
GTCTCGACATACCTGTATCAAGCTTAATATGTATTCTTAACACACCGCCTATTTTCTGAGCTTCTTCGGAATATTCAACAGCCTTGGCTCTACAGGTAACAGCCTGTGTAATATCATATTCTATCAGTCTTTCAACCTGTTCCCTCGGTGTGTGACCAAGAATCAAAATAGGCATCTTTATACCGTTAATTCTCAGTTCCATAGCTTCATCTATTGAACTTACAGCCAGGTAATCTGCCCCTTCTTCTTCAAGAGTCTCAGCAACCATTACCGAACCGTGACCGTATGCATCTGCTTTGACAACACCAAGGAATCGAACATTCTCTCCTATTCTGTCCCGTAAAACATGATAATTAAACCTTAGTGCATCCAAATCAATCTCCGTCCAGGTTCTCCTTAACGTAGATTCCATATATTTCACCTCAATCTTTTTAAAATCTTTGAAGCAGCGTATATACTTTCTTGGGAATATCATTCAAAGGCAATTGAAATTTAACCGCTCCAAGTTTATATGCCTCCATGGGCATACCGTATACTACCGAAGTATCTTTATCCTGCCCTATGGTAATTGCTCCTGCCTCTCTCATAGTAAGCAAACCTTTTGCTCCGTCTGCGCCCATTCCCGTCAGAATGATTCCTATTGCATTTTTTCCTGCTACTTTCGCAACCGATTCAAATAATACCTCAACGGAAGGACAATGGCCGTTAACTTTCTCTTCCGTACGGCACTCTACCTGATATACGTCTCCGACTTTTACAAGGCGCATTTGCCTGTCTCCCGGCGCAACAAGAACATGACCCGGTCTGACAGTATCACCGGTAACCGCTTCTTTACAGGAAATACTGCATTGTCGGTCAAGTCTTTCCGCAAACATAGCAGAAAATCCCGAAGGAATATGCTGCGTCACAACTATTCCCGGTATATCTTTTCCAAATTCTTTTACGACTTCATATATTGCTTCCGTACCCCCTGTTGATGCTCCTATCGCAATCACCACATTCTTTTGAGCATTTGTCATGTTTTTGGAAACATACGGAATACTCTTTACACCGTTATCCAATTTTTCGTTCAAACGCCTTATTTTGGATGTAGAAGCCGCAACAACACGAGGAACCAACTCTTCCGAAATAAAATTCTGCATATCCTGTCTTGTTTTACCGGAAGGCTTCGCTACAAAATCAACCGCACCTGCATTTAATGCTTCAAATACTCTGTCCGACAAAGAACTAATCATTACAACAGGTAACGGATACTGCGGAATAAGCTTCTTAACAAACTCTATTCCGTCCATCCTCGGCATCTCAATATCGCAAGTCATAACATCTGGTTTTAACTTAATTATCAAATCTCTTGCTTCGTAAGGATCACCGGCCATACCGCATACTGTTATTCTTTCATCCTGCGATAAACCGTTATATAAAAAATCTCTGAAAAGCGGAGAATCGTCAACAATAAGAACCCGGATTTTATTCATGAATTCCCTCTATCCTTTTGCATCTAATAAATATTAAATCGTCAATCTCTTATAATAATAATCTAATTATATATATCCATGCTTATTATACAGAATATTAAATCTTCGCAAAACATAAAGTTCATTTTTATAAGTCACTTCTCATCATTATATTCAGTCTAATCGGCAAAAACAACAAGTCTGATTTTTGAATAATATACATTTTATTATGTTTCCGGATTAATGTTACGTAGAGTTATTTTTATACACATTGACATTTCATTAATTTTAAGTTAATATTCTTGTGTTATCGGGGTGTGGCTCAGCTTGGTAGAGCGCGTCGTTCGGGACGACGAGGTCGCGTGTTCGAATCACGTCACCCCGACTGAATTGGCAGATAGTTGACGCACTATCTGCCAATTTTTTTATTCCATAAGTTTATCAAACTTGTTTGGAGGGCATTCGTATCCTCAGGTTTCCCAAAATGTTTTTCCATCAAACAGTGGCTGCTTTAAAAAGATTTCATATATCTTTATTTCTCGTTTCATATATGATATATTGATTTTAATATATCTATTTTCGGAGTTTATAGAAGTTGAAAAAAATACTTAGTAAAGCCTCAAAAATCACAAGACAGTTTGTTCTTTCCTGTTTAATACGTATTGGTATTAAAAACAATGACATTTTTACTAAGTCTTCTTTGTCCTTTATGGAGCTTAACCGTTCACTCCTTTTTAAAATCCTGTCTGACAATAAAAATACATATTACGGACGAAAATACAATTTTGACGAAATCTCTTCCATAGAGGATTATAAGAAAAAAGTTCCTGTTACCACATATCAGGATTACAAGCCCCTTGTCGACAGAATGATAAATGAAAATGCAACCAATCTGATTACGGCTTATCCGATTTATTTCTATACAAAAACTTCGGGAACAACGGGAAACAGCAAAACCATTCCTTACTCTGTTCCGGCTATAAAAGTTTACAACCGATACGGGGGAAATAACAGCATTCTTTCGAGACTTCATGACAATGGGAACGGGAACAATTTAAAAAATAAGATTTTAATTCTTGCAACCTGTTCTTTAAATAAACTTCCAAACGGCTTTGAATGCGGCGGATTATCGGAAAAAATGCTTTCGCAAAAGAAAAATTTTTCCAATTTCGTATCCGTTGTTCCCAAAGAAATAGTATTTCCTTCAGGGGAAACGGATACTCTCGCATTCCAAGCCCGATTTGCATTGGAAGAACAGGATATAAGTTATTGTTATTTGACATTTTGCACTCAATTTCTTCAATTGATTCAATATATAGAAAATAATCAAGAAATGCTGATTAAAGATATTCGTTACGGAACAATCGATGACAGCCTTGTACTTCCCGAAAATACCAAGAAAAAACTACTCCGTAAACTAAAGCCCAATCCCAAACGTGCCGACGAACTTGAAAAAATATTTAAGGAAGGTTTCGAAGGCATAGTTTCAAAAATATGGAAATCTTTTAAAGGATATGCAGGTATATCAAACGGAGGATTTCAAATCTATTACGAGAAATTAAGATATTATCTTCCGAAAGATGCAAATGTAGACATGTACGGATACACAACCTCGGAAGGGATGTTCTCTTTGTGTACGGAAAATAACACCCCATTCTCTCTTCCTGTTGCAGAGAGTTGTTTCTTTGAATTTCTGCCGCTTGATGAAACCGATTATTCAAAAACTCTGACCCTTGACGAAATAAAAGAAGGAAACGAATACAGATTAATTATCACCAATCAATCCGGATTTTACAGATATGACATGCACGACATAATAACCGTAGGCGGATATCTTAACAATTGTCCTCTTATAACATTTGTTCGTCGTGACAGTCAGTGTCTTAATACTATCGGTGAAAAAATCTCCGTTGAAGATGTCACAACCGCTGTTTACAAAACCTTTGAAGAATTATGTGTAAATGTCATTGATTATGTAGTCTCGGTAAATAATTCTTCTCCCATCGGCTATGTATTTTATGTGGAAACCGTACCGGATTTTGACATAACAAAAGCAGAAATAATACTGAGCGGCCATTTAAATGCATGTTGTGAAGTTCTGTCAATTCTGATCTCTCGAGGACAACTGTCTTCCCCCCGTATATACAGACTGTCAAAGGATTCATTTTCGGAATACAGAAAATATCGTGACCGTGCTCACAACAACCAGTATAAACAGCTTCATATTCTGGAAGACGAGGATTCCGTAAACTTTTTTAAAAGCAGAATAACAAGATAAGATAGTCAATGATATTCGCAATCCGCTTCGCTACTTGCTCATAAAAAAGCGGCACCTCGTACAAGAGCACCCACCGCCTAAAGGCAGTGGGTTTTCTTGTACTTTTATAAATAACTCAATAAATATCTACGGTAAATACTGCTCCAAAACTTCACCCATTTTCTTAATATTAAAGGGCTTGGCAAGATGTTCATTCATACCGGCTTCCTTACATGCTTCCACATCCTCGGCAAAAGCGTTGGCCGTCATCGCAATAATCGGAATCGTCATCGCATCCGGACGGGACATACTTCTTATCTTTCGTGCGGCATCATATCCGTTCATAACCGGCATTTGAATATCCATAAAAATCAAACTGTAATAACCCACATCCGACGTTAAGAACATATCTACGGCAACCTGACCGTTCTCGGCCTCTTCTATAAGAATATCCGATTCCTTTAATATAACCGAAGCAATCTCTCTGTTAAGATCATTATCTTCAACAAGAAGAATTCTTCTCTCCGAGAATTCCTTTTTCTGTTCGACGGTTGCTTCCGGAATTTTTTCAATCAGGTTATCATTTAAAATATCATATAAATCGGTAATAAACAGCGGCTTGGTACAAACAGCATTGACCCCTGCTTCTCTCACATCTTTTTCACAATCAATACTATTATAGGAAGCCATAATAATAATAACCGCATCGTCCCCGGCCTTTTTCCTAATATTCTGAACAACGGGTATTCCGCAATATTCCGGTATCTGTCTGTCAATTACAAATACTTTAACAGGACCTGATGTACCTTCATTAGCCTCAAGTTTTTTATCAATATCCGCATAAGACATTGTCCATTCCGGTTGCATTCCGAGCATCTTAAGCATTCTGCTTATGCTGATACAGCTATCCATATTGTCGTCAACCACAAGAGCCCTTACTCCCTGAATTTTCTCTATCGGCTCCAGTTTCTGTGAATTTTCCGATTTACGGAATGTCAGGTTTATTGTAAATTCGGTACCCACATCCTTTTGGCTTCGCACGGAGATATTTCCGCCCATCATTTCAACAATATTTTTTGTAATGGACATACCAAGTCCCGTACCCTGAATACCGTTAACCGTACTTGTTTCTTCTCTTGTGAAGGGTTCAAAAATATGTTTGGCAAACTCTTCACTCATTCCGATTCCGTTATCCTTAATAATGAATGTCAGATTTATATATCCCTCCGGAGCATCCTGATTCTGAATTATTCTGAGTCCTATAGTTCCGCCGGGAGCCGTATATTTTACGGCATTACTGATACAATTAAGCAGAACCTGATTGATTCGAAGCTTATCACAGTAAAAGTCCTCATCATAAACGTCAACCACATCCACTACAAAATTCTGTCTCTTTGCATTAACATCCGCTTGGAAAATACTGCGAAGATCATTGAGCAACGTAGGTAAATGAAATTCTTTTTCCTCGATGGTTACTCTTCCGCTTTCAATTCGGCTCATATCAAGAACATCATTAATCAGAGACAACAAATGATTACTTGATGTCATTATTTTCTTCAAATAATCGTTTATAAGATTCTCATCATCCAAATGACTTAATGCAAGCGAGGTAAAACCTATAATCGCATTCATAGGCGTTCTGATATCATGAGACATGTTATTAAGGAACACCGTCTTTGAACGATTGGCCTTTTCTGCTTCCATAAGAGCATTTTTTAATTCATCCTGACGGGCTCTTTCGGCACTGACAACATCATCAAATATCTGGAAACCTACTATTATCTCGGAAAGATTATATGTCTTTATATATTTAATCTGGTAATAATGAAAATCTTCTTCATTATCTTCAAGCATTCGATAAATATGGGTATATTCGTCCTTAGTCTGAAGTTGTGTTTTAACATTTTCAACATCCATAACTTTTTTCATTTCTTCCCTGTCTTCAGGATGAACAATGTTATCGATGTAATCGGAACACATTTCTTCGTATATGTTATTTTCACCGGTACCGTTATATTTAAAACCTTTTTGTTTAATTATTCTTGTTTCCTGTGTATTAAGATTAACAAGATAAATATTGTAAAAATCTCTTCCGAGAGCACTAAATATACTTGCGTGCTCCTTCTCTTCTTTCTCTCTTCTGTAGACATCATCTATACATTTAAATGCCGCAATAACATTTGAAGAATCCAATATATCTACTTTGGTTAGTACCATTTCAAAATGACTTTCTCCCGCAGCATTTACTTTAGTTTCATACCTATATACAATCTTTTTCTTATTTTTCAGCTGTTCCTGCAGATTATTACCCCTGAACAATTCTTTAAAATCTTCTCTGTATTCGGGAAAAATAAAATTATCCGCATATGCATATACCAGATTGTGATAATCCTTGGGAAGTTGAACACTTGATATATTCTGATTTTCCTTCATTCGCATGATGCTAAAAGCCCCGGTCTCAAAATTCATTCTGAATACGGAGTTATAATCATCACTTAAGGCGTTGGCAATACGAAGATTTAATTCGGAGGATTTATACATTTCCTCCAATTTATTTTGTTTCTGGATATTTTGACTGATTTCTTCATTAACATTAAAAACACCTATCAGTACACTTTTTTCTTTTCTCGTGGTATTTTTAATTACTTTTAATCTGTACCATACATTTTCATCGTCTATCATAAGACGGTAATCCAAATAAAAGCTGTCCTGCTTGGCAAGCATCTTAACAATATTGTCATATGATACAAATGCAAGCACCTCGTCCCTGTCTTCCGGACATACAACCTTTTTTGTATTATCATATATTATTTCATAAAAATTACCGTCGTAATTTATTTTACTGTTAATCTTTTCCGAATACTGGTTATTTCTTGTATAAACACGATATTTTCCGGTCTCGACTTCCAGATCATATATAGCCTCAAAGTTATTACTCAGCTTCATAATATGATCAACATCTTCCGCTTTCTTTATATCAAGCTCTTCTTCTGCGGAAAGATGGTATGTAATACATAATGCTATTATGTCTCCCGAAAATTTATCTCTCGAAAGAACGCAGGTCTTCTTTCTGTAATTCCACCCTTTATTACTTTCATAAACCTTAAAATTATTTTCCTTTATGGTAACGCCGCTTAAATATGACTTTATAAGATTTTTACTGCTTACATCATTTAAATAATTTTCCGCATTTTCATTTTGAAGAGTCTTCGAAAGAGACCTTATGACCTCGTCATAAGTCTTATTGCCGAATTCCTTAATATCCGGCTTCATCCTTTCGCCATCTCTTACCATTACCGGAGGAATAATTCTGTTTTCCGAAAGATTAACAAAGAAATAACTATGTGCACCTTTAAGCATTGCTTCCTGGTACATATTAAGAATATTTTCATGTTTGATTCTGTCATCCGAATTTATAAGACCTACTATATATCCGAGAAGATTTCCGTTACTGTCATAATCTCCTACAAATTTAAGTTGATACAGATGAATTCCATCCGAATAAATGGCTCTGAATTCTACATAATAACTCTTCTTTGTACGAAGTACTTCATCTATGACGGATTTCTGTGTTTTCTCGTAAAACATATCTCTGTCATCGGGATGAACCACATTTTGATTAAGGTAATTCATTTTGGAATAAAAACTATCCGTGCCTGTAAATTCTTCCGGAAGTTCATTTCTGAAAAATGAATGATCCCTATACGATATTACTTTTGCATTAAAAATATCTTTTGTATTTTCAACATAATATATTGCAAGATAATCATCTCCAAGGCCTTCAATAATAGCCCTCTTTCTGTCTGCAACAACGTTAATATCCGGTTTTTCATTATTTATTTTTCGAGAAAAAGACACACATACTATTTTTTCTTCTTTATCTTTTTCAAATAATTTACATTCTGCGGTATATTGCGTTTTTTCTTTATTTTCACTGATTATAAAAATATTGATATTAACAACGTCTCCGCTGTATTTTAAAGACTTCAAAGATTCCAAATCATCATTACCCAAAATAATTTTGGACAGATAATCATATACCGTCTCTCCGTCTTTAATATCCTCGGTTATACCAAATAACTGCTTAGCCTCTTTATTAACCAAGATTAATTCATAACTGTTTCGATTGTATAAAACAATTGGATTATTTTGTGAATTAAGAATTTCGAAAAATAATTTCTTTTCCCCATCGAAAATAGAATTCATCCTGTAACCCCTTTATATCTTAAATATAATACCCCAATAATGATTATTATACCATAAAAACGGCACAGATACCGAGTTTTTTAATATCTGTACCGTTTATTCCGATTAATTGAAGACATTTCCTATATATTCAAATTATATTTAGATTATAGAAAAATCTTTTTCTTTATAATTCCAGCGTGCTCTGCCGATTCCGTATTTTTCAAATACCTTGTTTATATCTGCAAGCCATCTGTCCGCATCTTCTTTAGCAGCCTGATCGATTACGCCGTATTCACCGCAATATAAAGGAACACCCTTTTCATTGGCATATTCGACAGCTTCTTCAAAAAGAATCTCAAATAATTCAGGTCCTATCTCCTTAAGCTTATCTGAGAAAATACATCCTGCCTGAAGCGGATTTAACTGAAGACTCTTCTCCCTATACAGTTCAATAGACGCAGGATACGGAAGTACAAAATCCGAATTCTTTACCCAGTGTGCTCTCTGATGAGTAAAGCACAAGGGTTCATAGCAATGAAAATTGTACACAATATACTCATCTGCCGGGTCATTTAAATATTTTACATAACTGATACTGTTATTACACATACCTCCGATTAAAATATACGCATCTTCGGCATATTTCCTAATAACCTTTACAGCATGGGCTGCAATCTCATTCCATTTATCTTTAAAATCAGGATTAAGAACTTCATTTAAGAGTTCAAAAGCCATAATATCCTTGTGTCGACCATATCTTTTGATAAGACGCTCCCATATTTCATAAAATCTGTTTTGAAGAGCTTCATCTGTAAAAAACTTATCCGGATCCGGTACAACATCTGTATCAAACATAAAACCTGAAGTCTTATGAAGATCCAAAACCATATTCAGACCGTATTTTCTGCACCATCCTATACAATCCTCTATATGACGATGTCCGTCTTCTATCTCGCTTCCGTCTTCCGTCTCAAAGACATCATAATCAATGGGAAGACGAACATGATCGTATCCCATATCTTTTATTCTTGCTATATCTTCCTCTATAATAAAATTATCAAAATGAGATTTTTCATAACTGACACATTGAGAGAGCCAACCACCCAGATTTACACCGTTACTGTATCCCTTAAATGTTTTTACTTTCTGCATCTTCATACTCCTTCTGTAACATCAATCAAAACAATATTTCTTATATATACCGTCCCAAGAAATCCATGATTGCCCATGTTGAATTCAAGTCTTCCGTTATTATCATCAGCAGAATCAACCGTAAATTCATAAGTATAAGATTCCCATTCCGTGCCAATATCGACAATCTGATCTTCAAGATATCTTATATAGCCGAAATTAGGTGCAGAAACACATACCACTGCATCTCGTTCCGTTTCACTCATTATATCAAAAGACAGACGATATGTGTGTCCTTTATACATTGACTGACCGGCCTGAACAAGCTGAATGGAATATTCCTCTTCACCGTCATCTTCCGGATCAATTACAATCATATTATCGGATATTGTTGCCTCTGCAACTCCGCCATTGCTACAGAGCATAAACCAATCAACATTGTCATTCAGTGATTCCTGTACCGAAAAATCACCGTTATTTATATAATTTCCGTTTTCATCCGGCTCGGAAAAAACCATCGCCGGTCTCGTAACATTCGTATCATAACTGTCTTTTTGATATACTCTTACATAATCAATCAAAAATTCGGCATTCTCAAAATCTGTTGTTTCATCCGGATTGCCCGGCCATGAACCGCCAACGGCAAGATTCATCTGAACAAAGAAATTCTGATTAAAAGGCGCCGGATACTCTTTATCTACACCTTCTCCGCCGCAATACCAATCATTAACCGTAAGAACAAGAACATCATCTGTATAGAATCTCATTTCTCCCGGTTCCCACTCAACCGAATATTCGTGAAATCCATCGGCAAAAGAACCGTTATCAAGGGTAATCAATCCCTGCTGTTGAGAATGAGGGTTGCCATAATGAATCGTAGAATACGAAGTAGTAACATCATTACCCAGAATCTCCATAATATCAATCTCGCCACATTTAGGCCACGAACCGTAATAATTTTCCTGATTGGGCATCATCCATATTGCGGGCCATAGTCCCTGTCCTTCGGGAACACAGGCGCTCACAACTACTTTGCCATACATAAAATCCTGTTTATTACGACTGTTCACCTTACCCGATGTGTAATAAGGGGAACCGTTACGTTCCTCTTCAATTGCTCTTAAAACAAGACAACCGTCTCTGAGAAAAATATTATCATCACTTGATGTATATTCCTGAAGTTCCCCGTTAGTCCAACCGGGACTGCGTTGCTCTCTGGTCCATTTCGACTCATCAAGAGTCGTACCGTCAAACTCATCACTCCAAAGAATAGTATAGCCTTCCAATTCAGGGGTATTATCACAGACATTGTTATTACTGACAGCTGCAAGAAGACCGGAAGCGGACGAATTCTCTTCGCCGCTGCCGGCACAGCCACTAATCAGAGTTCCTATAGTTACAAAAGCCAATATCAGCCTTATCAGCTTTTTATTTTTCACAGGCACCTCCAATTAATAGAATATATAAACCTCCCATATGGTCACCTTTAGAATATCAATACTCTTTATTAATTTATTGCTTTTTATTGTCTTTTTTTATTTTTTTTTGCTATTATTTATTATATGAAAAAGAAAATATCCTATGAAGATTTTTTAAAAAGAGAATATGATATTTACCATGCTCCGATTGACCCGGAGATGGATTTTTATAATGCAATCAAGACCGGTGACATCAAAAAAGTAAAAAGTCTTCTTAAAGATCCCCTTTCCGGAAAAAAAGGCCTTGGCACTCTGTCAAACGATCCTTTGCAAAACATGAAATATCATTTCACAATCGCAACAGCATCGGTAGCAAGAGCATGTATCGGCGAAGGATTCCCTCTTTCGGAAGCTTTTAATCTCAGTGATTATTATATTCAGCAGGTTGACAAGATTAAATCTCTCTGTGACATTGATGAACTTCATGACGAAATGTGTCTGACATATACTAAGAAAATGAAAGAATATAATAAGAGAAACGTATGTTCAAAACCTATTATTAAGTGCATTGATTACATATATGAAAATCTTAACACAAGAATTACGTTACCGAACCTCTGTGAAATTACCGGGTTAAGCGGTTCATATCTTTCAAGATTATTTAAAACCGAGACCGGATGTACACTCAGCTCATATATACTCAGGAAAAAACTTGAGACAGCCGTCAGCATGCTCTCATATTCCGATTATACAATTGCGGAGATTTCGGCAGCACTTGCATTTCCGAGTCAAAGCTATTTTACAAATGCCATAAAAAAAGAATACGGTACAACACCTCTGAATATAAGAAAAAACCGAAGGAAATAATTTATCCCTCGGTTTTTTTATTATCTATGGTTTTTTTCATATGAACACCGATTATCTCGGAGACATCACTGATTGTAACAAAAGCAGACTGGTCTATCTGTTTAATTATCTTCTTTAATTCATACACTTCAAATCTGGTAAGTACACAGTATAATACGACCTTTTTCCCGGTTACAAGCCCTTCACCTTCCATAATGGTAACGGTTCTCCCAAGACCTGTATAAATCTTTTCTGCAATTTCCTCGGAATCATTGGTTATTATCATTGCCGCCTTTGCATCATCAAGCCCGTTTTCGACCATATTTAAAACCTTCGATGCGATGAAATATGTAAGTAACGAATACATTGCCCTGTCCATTCCGAATAAAAAGCCTGCCGTACCGTAAATAATTATATTAAACACCAGCACAACCGTTCCTACCGCAAATCCATACTTTTTATTAAGCAGAATCGCTACTGTTTCGGTTCCGTCAAGACAACCGCCGAATTTTATTGTCAATCCTACTCCGAATCCAAGAAGAACGCCTCCGAAACATACTGCCAGCAAATATTCGTTCGTTGCACTTGCAAGGGGTGAAAAGATTTCAACAAATACCGAAAATACAATCATCGAAAAACCGGCTTTTACAAGAAAACTTTTTCCAAGTCTTTTACTGCCTAACAAAAGAAACGGAAGATTAATAACCGCTGTAAGTATACCCAGAGAAATCTTTGAGTAATAATTAATCATTATTCCTATTCCTACGACTCCCCCGTCCAATATAAGATTGGGGACAAGAAATTCCTCAACGGCAAGTGCTGCTATAATTGCTCCGAGTGCCATCATTATATAATCTCTTATTAATCCGAAAATATCATTCTTCTTTGAATCTGTCATCTGCCTCTCCTAATAAAAAAGGTCTTCGAAGGTAATTGTAATAATTATCAGGGAAGACCTAATTAATAATATTTCTTACAAATATATTTAATATTTTTTTATTCTTTGAATATCTGAATATCTCCGATAATGGGCATCTTTGTTTCTTCACCTTTTGCAGCTGCAAGAATTCCGATTATCATCAATACAAATAATACAAGACTGATAAAACCTCCGATAATCCATCCAATAAAAGGAATCGCCATAATGCTGGAGGATACAAATGAAGCAAGTGCAAGAACAAACCCCTGATTCTTATGTACGAGAGAAACATTTTTTTCTCCCAAACAGTATGATATCAGCCAGCCTATTATTCCCAAATAAAATACTATTTCAGTTGCTTTTTTATCCATAAACATCCTTTCCGTTAAAGGTTCTCCGTCTCACCTTTTCCAACGTATGTATGCTATACCAATTTCTTACCTGTAAGCTTCTCATATCCTTCAAGATAAATATTGATTGTCTTCTCAACAACATCCTCGGGAAGCTTCCAGTTATGACCTTCATTAGCAGGATTCTTGAGCCAGTCTCTTGCAAACTGCTTATCAAATGAAGGCTGTGAATGTCCGGGCTCATATCCTTCGAGAGGCCAGAATCTGGATGAATCCGGTGTAAGCATTTCATCACCGATAACTATATTACCGTTCTCATCAAGACCGAATTCGAATTTTGTATCGGCAATAATAATTCCTTTGCTGAGTGCGTAATCAGCACATTTCTTGTAAAGGGTAATTGTATATTCCTTCAGCTTGGTTGCGTATTCTTTTCCTTTTCCCGGGAAAACCTTTTCAAGATAATCAATAGACTGCTCAAAACTGATATTCTCATCATGATCGCCTATTTCAGCTTTTGTTGAAGGTGTGTAGATAGGTTCAGGCAGTTTATCGGATTCCTTAAGACCTTCGGGAAGTTTAATACCGCATACCATTCCTGTCTTCTGATAACTTGCCCAGCCGCTACCTGTAATATAACCACGTACGATACACTCAACGGGAAGCATCGTAAGTTTCTTACACATCATAGAATTACCGTCGAATTTCTCCTGTCTGAAAAATTCAGGCATATCATTTACATCAACCGAAATCATATGATTGGGAAGAATATCCTGTGTCATTTCAAACCAGAATTTACTCATCTGAGTAAGCACCGTCCCCTTCTTGGTAACCTTGTTATCAAGAATAACGTCAAAACAGCTTATACGATCGGTTGCTACCATAATAAGACTGTCACCATTGTCATAAATCTCACGAACTTTTCCTTCTTTAATAGGCTTCATCTCATGATTTCCTTTCTTAATTAAAAACATTTAATATAATAAATATATAGAATATATATTGTTCAGAATTATCATAACGGAAAGTATAACACATTCCATTTAAGAATGCACTTGTTATAAAGCTCAATTTATTCTAAAATTTCAGTTGTATTCCATTCAATTTTATGGAGGAAAACGGATAATGGGAATTAAGGAAATTTTTAACACACTGAATAAAAAGAAATTAATTATATTTTCATCAGGTATCATTGCCGCTGTTGTTTTAATTATAGTAATATGCAATCTGGGTTCTTCGGACGATAACAAACCCACTCCGTCTGTTTCTTCCGAAGAAATCACGCTCGTTAATCAGAATATATCCGATAACGGAAATAACGAAACCGCCACTGACAACAATATCACAAGCCAGGCCGGCAGCGTGTCCGATGATTCTCCCGATTCATTCCTTTCTTCGGTTTCAACGAATATTATTATTGTGTCTGATAATAATGGTATGTCTTCAACAGTATTATCGCCAACTCCTTCTTCTGAATCCGGAACACCGGTAGCCAATCACGGCGAACTCTCGGTTAACGGTACTCAGTTAGTTGACAAAAACGGTAATGCTTTTCAACTTCAGGGTGTTTCCACACACGGAATCGGCTGGTTCCCCGATTACGTTAATAAGTATGCTTTTCAGACTCTCCGTGATGAATGGGGTGTGAACTGTATTCGTATCGCAATGTATACCGGAGAATACAACGGATATTGTAACGGCGGCAACCAAAGCGATCTCAAAACGCTCGTGGAAAACGGTGTTTCTTATGCTACGGAACTCGGAATGTATGTAATTATCGATTGGCATATCTTAAGCGACAACGATCCTAACATTAATAAAGACGAAGCTCTGGATTTCTTTTCCGAAATGAGCTCAAAATATGCATCGTATGACAATGTTATATATGAAATCTGTAATGAGCCCAACGGCGGAACAACATGGTCTGATATTAAAAGCTATGCTCTTGAAGTAATACCGGTTATTAAAGCCAATAATCCCAACGCCATCATTATCGTAGGAACTCCTACCTGGAGTCAGGATGTTGACGTTGCTTCCAAAGATCCCATTACCGGTTATACAAATATTATGTATGCTCTTCATTTTTATGCCGACACGCATAAAGAAGATCTCAGACAGAAGATGCTCACTGCCATAAATAACGGTATTCCTATTTTCGTTACGGAATTCGGAATAACCGATGCAAGCGGTAACGGTTCTGTTAACGAATCAGAGGGAAATACCTGGATAAGTACTCTTGATGCCAACGGTGTAAGCTATTGTATCTGGAATCTCTCCAATAAGAACGAGAGTTCTGCTCTTATTAATGCAACCTGCACCAAAACAAGCGGATGGACAACCTCTGATCTCTCTTTGGAAGGACAATGGTATGTAAATATACTCGGGGGAAATGCTACCGGAACCGTAGCACCTTCCACACTTGCAACATCTTCATCCATGTCATCGGGTGCACCCGCTGCAACACCGGTTACAACTTCGGATTCCGGTAATACAAGCGCATCTTTGTCCTATGCCAATGGATGGAACGACGGAACAAACAACTATTATCAATATACTCTTACAGTAAAAAATACCGGTACATCCACAATTTCCGGATGGAATATATCGATTAATTTCGGAACTAATGTTACAATAGACCAGTTATGGAACGGAAATGTAACTGCTTCCGGCAATACGGTGACGGTTAAACCTGCCGATTTCAACAATTCCATATCCGCGGGTGGTTCGGCAGAAGTCGGTTTCATAATATACTGCTCAGGATCTGTACAGGATCCGGTTATTACTATTAAATAAATAAATAAAAAGGATTGTCTGATTATTATGAAAAACAAAATAACATATTTGTTACTGTCCGTATTCATTTTATCCATCATGATACTGAGCGGATGCGGTAAAAAAAATAACAGTATTTCCAATAACCTGATTAATGAAAATCCGGAATTGATAACCGGCGATATTCCCACGATTACAAACAATACAGAAGTCGATGCTTCTTCACAATTTTTAACGGGTACAGATTCGGTATCTTCACAGTCAGTCAACGGAATATCTGGAAACAGCATTTCCGGTAATGCATCGGAAGCCGTGATTCCGACAATAAGTCCGTCTTCGGTATCTTCCTCATCAATCGATCAAATATTATCGGAAACTCTGAGCAATAACATTTCCTTCGGAAATATCAGCGGAAAAAATATTGAAAAACTCTATATCACTTTTAATGTCGGTACTCTTGTAAATACTGAGGTCCTCGGTCTTGATCAGCTTAATGACGGTAATGATTTTACTTACGCAATCACTGACATGGATGTAATAAAAAATACAGACAGATTGACTCTGTCTGTAACTGCAACTACTACTGACGGCGATACAATTAATTTTGGTGAACTTGATATTATTGACGCCTCGGATATTAACGTTCTTCTCGCTCATAACGGTAAGAATGGTTATTACATGTACATAGAATAATTAAAATATAATATTTCTTTCAAGATTAACAAAATTATTACCTACAAGGAGCCCGGTATTATATGTGCCGGGCTTTATTTTACTCTTTTCAAAAAAGACATCGAATCCCGTAAGCGTACATCCTTTTCTGCCGGCATTAACAGCTACATCACCTCTGTATCTTCTTATGGTATCTACCGTAAATGCCTCTTCTTCTCCTATCAGTACTATTTTTACATTAAGACGGTTATTATTTTTCTTGTGCTCTTTATAAGCCCATCCGTTGATTACAACTTTACCGTCTTCGGTATTAAAGGTTTCAATGTTATATACGACATCTCCTTTTGGTTTGTCTTTAATATTTACATTAACATTTTCTATTTTTTCAACATTGTTAATATATTTCATATTAAACGAAAAATCACCCTTATCGGGAGCAAGGTTAGGATTATAACAAGGATCGAAACCATGCAAATACTCAGGATGCTTATCGTAGAGAATACTCATTTCTTTCTTTCTTCTCTCTTCCTTAGCGGCATTTTCACTGTCAAGTCCACGGCTTACCGATTCATGATGCACAAGCGTAACATCATTACGAAGAACATTATGATAGCCCTTCTTCTGAAGAGCAAAACAAAGCGCCACATCATTATAGGCTATTGAAAGATCTTCATCAAAACCTCCGACCTCTTCAAACTTTTCTTTATCAACCATAAGGCAGGCACCGGTAACAACCGTAAAATTATAATCAAGAATATTTCTTCCCCAATACCCGTTTATGGTGTCTTCAATTCCATAAAAACAATGACCGGGACCAATCTCATAATTAACGACACCTGCATGCTGAATAATAATCGAATCAGGATAATAAAGTTTACATCCGACTGCACCTGTATAACTTACCGATGCCTGACCGAGAAGAATCTCAAGCCAGTCTCCGGCATCCGTAGTATTGCGGGGATTAATCTTAACAGTATCGGAAACTTCTATGTCATCATTCAGAAAGAGAATATATTTTCCCTCTGCTGCTTTGGCACCTGTATTACACATATGAGAAAAATTAAATTTCATGGGTTCATATATATAATTGATTTTTGTACCATTCTGACGAAGCTTATCCGTAAATTCGGTTATTCGCTTTTTATTTTCTTCGTTACTTCCGTTATCCACGACTATTATTTCGTAATTTTTATACTTAGTCTTACCGGTAACACTGTTTAAACACATCTCCAGCACATCGGGATTATCTTTGGAAGGAATTACTATTGATACAAGCGGCTCGCCTTCCGGCTTATAAGTAACTCTGTACATTGCCACTTCCTCAAGATAAGTCAACTCACCCTTAAGACCCCTTCTTTGAAGAGCTTCTTCTTTTGCTTTTTTTGTGGCTTCAAGTACATAAGGTTTGGCACCCATATCACTCGCCGTTGACTCTTTCCTCATTCTCCAATGATAGAGAATCTTGGAAACATGACCTATTTTTTCTGTCTTTTCCATTACACGAAGAACAAGATCGTAATCCTGAGAACCCTCAAAACCTACTCTCAGTCCTCCGATTTCCCTAATTAAAGAAGTTCTGTATACCGCAAGATGACAGGTATACATATAAGACATAAAAGTCTCCGGAGACCAATCCGGCTTAAAAAACGGATCTCTTCTCTCGACAGAATTCTCATCTATTTTATCCTCATCCGAATATATAAAATCATATTCTCTGTCTTCGTTAAGTTTCTTTGCAACTTCATAAAGGGCATTTGGTGCATAAAGATCATCGCAATCACAAAGACTGATGAATTCTCCTTTGGCTGCTTCTATTCCGTCATTTGTTGTCTTGGAAATATGACCGTTCTCCTTATGATAAATCACAGTTATTTTGTCATAGTTCTCATATTTTTTCAGTACTTTTCCTACACATTCCATAGTAGAAGCATCGTCGACAAGAATCAGTTCAAAATTCCTATAACTCTGATTTAATACAGACTCTATACACTCCGTAAGCATCTTTTCTTCTACGTTGTACACCGGTATAACCACGGAAAACAACGGATTATACTCTAACGGTTCTGTATAGGTCAGATTTTTTTCGTTAGTTTCAATCCATTTTTTATATATGTTTTTTACTTCTATTTTATTTTTTATTTTAAACATAAATACATCGGGCCCTTCGTTAAAAAGAACCCGAATCGCTTTACCCATCAAATCTTTATTCACAACGACACCTTTATTTTTTTAATATTTTATTTTTTGTTTTTTCGCATAATTTCTGTGCGGATTTAATAGGATGCTTCATTCTTTGATTCCATGCCCATTGTGATTCCGTCATGTGAATTACCTGAATATGACAATCAATCAGATTCTCTCGGAAAGTCTCCGGATGAGTATTACACTCGTGAAGATCATCCATTACCGACCTAAACCAGTTTTCGTCATTTTGGAAATTGGCTCCTATATTAATCACTTTCTTGGCATATCGTGTAAGATAATTATATTTACGATTCTCTCCGTGTACCATCTGCTGGAAGGAATCTTCCATCTTATCAAACAACATTTTCTTTTCTTCGGTGATGCCGAAATGTTTCATTATTTCATCCGTTCCGATAAACGCATTTATATATGCCGAGTTTTCACTAACATGATTCATTATTGTACGATACTGAAGAAAATCAACCGGAACAGGGAATTCTGTCACCCATTCATAATCAAATGACACATATCCCGCTGCTTCTTCGGAATAATTGCTGAAAATACAATCTATATTGGAAGCGGGATAACATTTCATTTTCTTAAGTAAAGAATATTCCTCGTCAGTCATTTCCCCAAAAATCTCAGTAAATTCCTCTGTCTTTTCAAACAGCTTTTTGCCGATACCTGTCGGAAAAACATTTTCCAAGGCTCTGTCAAGTGCATTTAAAAATACCTGTTTATCTCCATACTGACTCATAATAATGTTGTTAAGATTTTTGCCTTTAACATACGGAAATACGGCTATGTCTTCTGCTTCATTAAGCATAATATCTACCAATGATAACGACAGTCTGTCGCGAAGAACACGATAATTTTTTTCCATATTTTTAATATGCGATACAGCCTCTTTGTTTAAAGCTTTCTTTTCAACATACAATTCGCCTTCGGCATTTTTCATTATTCTGGTTCTGGTACGGTACTGCGGAGCCCTCATACGGTTATATTTCGCATATATACATGAATTATCCGATTTTTCATACACTTCTTCCGAAATAATCAAAAATGAATTCGCCATCTCCTTAAACATACCGTCCTCACAGAGACTGTCATAAACCTGTCTTTCATTAAACAGTTCATATCTGTCCCTGTCATAAGAAACAGTAGGATAGCGAAGCTGTCCCTTTGTCGGAAGATAACTGTCGGAGAAAATACAATCGGGCAACTTATAATCGGGAAAAGGATAATAAAATTCATTACTCTCAAAGCCACTCTTTTCAAGCATATTAACAAGAGTAGCTCGGGAAAAAGTACGAACTCTGTCGGTAGCGGCATAATTCTCCAGCCCGTCAAAGAATCTTCCCGTGTGATCTTCTCTTGCACCGGAAAAATATTTTAGACCGTATTTATTTTCAATGGCAATTATAAGCTTCCCGCCGGGTTTAAGATATTTCTTAACCTTTTCGAGCATAGCTTCAAAGGGCTTATCGCCACCCATATAGCAGATCGAATATTCGAATACACCTATTAATGTTACGTAATCGAATTTTTCTTTGAGCTCTATATCCTGAAAATTGCCGACAACTATTTGAAAATTGTCATACTTTGCATTTTTGCAGGCATTTATCACAGAACGTTTCTTAGAAAGGTCAATACATGTAACCTGTCGTGTTTTTTCACATAAAAGACCCGTTATTGCACCGCAACCGGAACCTATTTCCAGGACGGTTGCGTTTTTGTCAAACTCATACCAGTCAAGAATATGCTCTCTTATGGGAGATAAATGATACAAATGAGCCCAATTATCGGAAGTCATGAGATATTCCTCAATATCATCATGAGTCAGAACGGCCTCAAGAAGTTCATCCTCCACGTCTCCGTCACTGTATAGATCCGTGCCTGAATAATAAGTAAGATCCAATTTACCCTCTGCAACTTTTAGGAGCTCCTGTTTTTCCATCAATTTACCCTCTCTATTTCAACAGTTGAATCGATATCAAATGTTCCGACTGTATCCTGTTCGGATACGATAGTCAGGTTGGCTACATCATAGAGTCTGTCGTATACTGTAAATTCTCCGTTTTCAAACCCTGTACATCCAAAACTGATAAGATACTCTCCGCCCTGCATCAGAGCCTTCTGCACAAAGGTTACCACATAGACTTCTCCTTTTTTTGCGATAAAAGGTTCTATTCGTTCAAACATACTGTTCGTTCCGGTAATCTCCGTACCTTTTTTATCCTTTACGGTAAATGCAAAGATAGGATTTTCCACATCTTCTGCAAATTCCACTTTCATTTTAATCTTAAATTCATTTTTCTTAAGAACCATACCGGATATTTTGTCATTCATATCAAAAAATCCAAAATCTTTGATTCTTGCTTTACCGCTTCCGTAAACAACATTTTCTTTGTTTAATGAAAGTTTGTTCATCCAGCTTTCATCATCGGATACCAGTTCCTGATTTTTTTCATTTTTTTCGTTGGTCTCATCATACTGATTTACAAGTATTTTCTTGTAAATATCAACCATTTCTTTGGGATTACCTTCTCTGACAACCATTCCGTGATTAAGAACCACAACTCTGTCACAATATTTGATTACACTGCTCATATCGTGAGTAACCAGAAGAACCGTTGTTCCCTTTTTCTTAATCTCGTCCATCTTTTTAAAACATTTGGACTGAAAATAAATATCACCGACACTGAGCGCTTCATCAACTATCAGAATATCCGGCTCGACATTTATAGCCATGGCAAATGCAAGTCTTGCGAACATACCGCTGGAATAAGTCTTTACAGGCTGGTTAATATAATCACCTATTCCCGCAAATTCTTCTATTAACGGAAGTCTCTTATCCATTTCCTCCCGCGAATATCCCATAAGCGTACCGGTAAAATACACATTTTCCAAACCTGTATATTCGTAATTAAATCCTGCTCCCAATTCCAGTAATGCCGATATCTTACCCTCTATCTCTATACTTCCGGATGAGGGACTCAGAACACCGGTAATAAGCTTAAGAAGTGTTGACTTGCCGGCTCCGTTAGTTCCGATAAGTCCGACCGTCTCCCCTTTGTTAACTTGAAAACTTACATCATTAAGAGCGTAATACTCTTTATAATGTTTCTTGCCGGAAATGCTCAGAGCATCAAGCAGTCTGTCAGTCCTGCCTTTATAAAGCTTATAAACTTTTGTTATATTATTTACCTTAATTACTCCGGTATTGTCCATCTTTCTAATCCTTAAAAATTAAATAACATCTGCAAAATGAGGTTTCAATCTTCCGAATATAGCCGTTCCGAATATATAAAGAAGTACGGTTACACACCAAAAATACGGTGTCATATGTGTTCTTTCAAAAAACCATATATGATTAATTGTTGCATCTCTGTATCCCTGAACGATGTAGTACATCGGATTAAGCTTTATAATAAATGCTATTACGGGATGAGCCGAAAGCATTGAAGAATCCTGCCACATAATCGGCGTAATCCATATAAATACCTGAAGAAAAATGTTAACAACCTGTGAAAGGTCCTTGAAAAACACAACAACCGCACTTGTAAAATATATAACTGCCGTAGAAAAAACCCAGGTTGCCATCATATAATAAATAATCTGAATGCAGTGAAATCCCGGTATATAACCGCTACAGATAAATATAATAAGCATAAGAGCCACAAAAAACAGATGAATTACGGTTGCATTTACAACCTTGATAATAGGTAAAATATTAATGTTAAATACTATTTTCTTAACAAGGTAAGTATATTCAACAAATACACCCGTTCCCGTATTAATTATTTCGGAAAATAAAAACCAGGGAATAAGTCCGGAAATCATCCACAAAACATACGGATAACCGTTAACATCAGATGCTGCTCCCCGCATTCCTACAGTAAATACAAACCAATATACACAAATGGTTACGACCGGCCCGACAAAAGCCCAAAGAATACCAAAATAAGAGCCTGCAAATTTCTTTTTAAAATCATTTTTTGCAAGCTGTCTTATTAAGCCTATGTTGCCAAATATATCCTTAAGTATCGTTATTGCAAACGGCACTTTGCTTTTCTTCTCCGAACTGATTATCACTTCGTGCCCTCCATTGTTTCATACTACCATATATACGGGACTATTCCAAAGCATTTTCCCAAGAAAGTCTGTGAAGCTCACCCTTTTCCTGCATTCCCTCAAAATTATTCTGTCTGAGCGCTTCATATAACACTATTGCAACGGAATTGGAAAGATTGAGCGATCTGATATCGGAAAGCATCGGAATACGTATGCAGTTCTCTTCATTTTGAACCAGTATTTCTTCCGGTATTCCCGCACTTTCTTTACCAAACATAATATAGTCATCCGGTCCGAAAGATACGTCCGTGTATTTCTTATGAGCTTTTGTGGTAGCCATATAAATCTTTGCACCGGGATGAGTATTGATAAATTCTTCGTAATTCATATATCTGTGAAGATCAAGTTTATCCCAATAGTCCATTCCTGCCCTTTTAATACTTTTTTCATCAATACGAAAACCCAAAGGTTCTATAAGATGAAGGGCGGAACCGGTAGCAACACAGGTTCTTCCGATATTTCCGGTATTGGCCGGTATCTCCGGCTGATGAAGAATAATATTCATAATCTTATTGCTCCTGTCCTTCTTCAAAATCTTTCTTCGGCAATTTTTTAAAATACAGATATGATACAAATATTGACGGGGGTACCGACAAAACCATTGCCAACGGTTGTGCTTCCTGAATTCCCGCAAGTCCTCTGCAATATGACAAAATCAGAAGTGCCGGTATAAATATCAGCCCTCCTCTTAAAGAAGAAAGTATCGATGCCGATAATCTTTTTCCCGTACTCTGCATTGTCATCTCGGATACCATACATATTGGCAAAAACAAATGCGCCATACACTGAAGATGAAGTGCCCTGAGACCTATTTCTACCACTTCCGCATCTTCATTTAAAAATTGCAAAAATGACTCTCCGTTAATATATACTATCGATGCCGCAACAACCATTACAGACAATGAAAGGTATAATGTGAATTTATAAGCCTTTCTAAGTCTTGAATATTTTTTCGCTCCGTAATTAAACCCGCTGACAGGCTGGAAGCCCTGTCCTATTCCTATAGCTATTGAGAATATGAAAAACATTATTCTCGACACATTGCTCATGGCAGCAATAGCCGCATCTCCGTACGGGTTTGCCTTCTTATTAAGCAGAATTATCGTAATACTGTTAAGCGCCTGACGAAGCATGCTCGGAAATCCCGTAAACATAATGTCAAACAATCCGATATTAACGCATACATTTTTCAATGATAATACACTTTGTGTCTTCTTTAATAAAAACATCGACAGAAGGATAAAGAAGCTGATTACCTGAGATACGGCAGTAGAAATACCTGCTCCGCTTATTCCGAAATTATATTTAACCATAAGCATATAATCGCCAAAAATATTAAGAATCGCTCCGGTCAGAAGTCCGATCATACCGAGAGCCGCTTTTCCCTCATATCTTAAAATATTGTTAAGTGTAAAGCTTGCAGTCGCAAAAGGTGCTGCAAGAAACAACCAGAAAATATATTTTTTTGCATAAGGAAGAATCGTATCAGTCGATGACAACATATTTACCACCGTATCCGGAATAATAAGACCGACAATTCCCACAACAAGACCAAATAAAAAGGAAAAAAGAACACCGACAGAGGCAGTTATGCTTGCCCCGTCAATGTCTTTATTTCCCAATCTTCTTGAAATGATACTTCCGCTACCCTGACCAAACATAAAACCGATTGCCTGAAGAATAGACATAAAACCAAACACAACACCGACTGCTCCGTTAGCACTGGTTCCCAATCTGCCTACAAAGGAAGTATCCACCAAATTATATATATTTGTAACCATCATACTTATGATGGTCGGTACGGAAAGCATTAAAATCAGCTTTTCTACCGGTGTATTCGTCATTTTTTCATATTGAGTGTTTTTTTCCATACCCAATATTTTAACACAACGATACTTGTTTGCATTAATTTATTTATTGTAACTGATAATTTCGTTTAATATTTCATCCGGAAGTTTATCAAGGGGTTCAAATGCCGGTTTTGCCGTATAATAACCTTGTATATAGTCAACTCCGAATTCAATAACCGTCTTCATTTCTTCCTTAGTCTCTACTCCCTCGGCAAGAACTTTTATATTATTTTTACCGGCAAATTCTATCAGATTCTTTACAAACATCTGCTTATTAATGTCTTCTTGAATATTTGTAATCAAATATCTGTCAATCTTTACAACCTGCGGTTTGTATTCAAGAAGATTTACTATATTGGAATGACCGGTTCCGTAATCATCTATTGCAATCATAGTTCCGTCTGCGGTTCCAAAACTTTTTATGGCCGTCAGTTCCTTGGTCGTTATCGTTTCCGTTTCGGTTATCTCGATAACCGCCTTGGCCAAATGTTCACCGAACATTTCACGAAATTCTGCAACTTCATCCTCATTAAGGAAATGACCGGGTATTGAATTGATAAAAATCTTTTTGCCTTCAAACTGATGGGGATTCTCATGAATTCTGTTAAATACATTCCTAAAAGTAGCCGTCTCTATATTTCTGAGTTTGTTAAAGAGAAGTGCTGCATCCAGAACTTCCAACGGATTAAGTCCTATCTCTTTTGTGGTTCTCATAAGAGCTTCGTATGCTACGATTTTACCGTTATGGGCATCAACAATCGGCTGGAAATGGTAAACAAACAAATTCTTATCAATAAGTGCAAGAAATTTTTTCTGGAATTTCAAAAAGTCTCTCGGATTATTTTTATCTACACCTACAATATTTTTATTTTGATAATTGACCCTGTTAAGATAAAGAGCTGAAAGAGCAGCATTAATATAATAATCCAATTTATTATCCCAGGGAGGATTTACATCATGATATCCGCAGCTGACTTCAATAACATATTCACCGTCAAATGTCTTCTTCTTAACATCAAGAAAACCATAGAACAGTTGTATGGACTTATCTATATTTTTGCTGTACTCTTCTTCATCCTCGTAGACTTTCACCATTGCAAACGTATCTACCGATATTCGCGCTATTCCTTTACAACTCGGATTAGCAAGCTGGAGTGAATGAGCAATATACGACAAAATATCTTCAACCAGATCTATTCCAAATCGATCATATATCTGTTGATAAGAGATAAAAGAATATACTCCTACCGAAACCCGTTTATTATGAACGGATTTTTCACTTGTGTTTTCATTAAACCACTTATTCAGACCGTCCATATTCATAACACCGGTCACGGCATCCTTATACTTGGAATCCCTAATCTGCTCGGTAAGTCTTGTCTGCTTTTCTCCGGAATAACATGCAAATAACGCTCTGTTGAGAGTTATTCCAAAACGGTTAACACAATCTCCGTCGGCAAATGCATCCGTATGTGATTCATATTCCAATCCGTAGACTATATTTTTAACATACAGACTTGAAATAAATCCGACAGAACCAACTTCTGTCATATCGATAAATCTGTCAAATATCTCATCATATGTTATTTTTTCTTCAAGCAATTCTTTTTCTTTTGACTTTGATATAATCAAAAGATTCTCGGGAAGAGTAACAAGACTCTTACTGTCTTTTGTTCGGTCCTCTTCAATAAATCCGTCTTCCCTGATTACAATTGCCCTATCTTTATAAATTATCTCTCCGAGCTTATCTTTAAAATTACTCAGATTCGGAAGTTCAAATACTATGTCCATCCATGTATTATTTCTGAATTCGTCAACTTCTATACTTCGATTTGTCTTGTAAGTATATCTTGATAATCCGGGATCTTTTACTCTCTTATGTCCTGTTGAACGGGAATATACCGGGACATATGAGTAATTAGTGATATAAGGAACCTGTTCGTTTTTCTCGACTTTTTCTATTATTTCAAATATATGCGAAACCGAATCGCTGACATTTTCAAAACAACTCGTAAGACCGACAGAACTGTATCTTGCACTCTCAAAACCATCAAATCCCGTAACAACACAATCCTCGGGAACACGTATTCCTTTTGCCGTAATCTTATTGATAACTGTCAATGCCATAACATCATTGGCCGCAATTATTGCTTCGGGAAAAGGCTCGTCTCTCATAAAAAGAGAATCAACAACCGCTTCTGTCGGAATCTCCCAGAATTCACCGTAACCGACATTTTTTTCATCAAATTCAATTCCGCAATTTTCGATTGCCTTTTTATAGCATTCCATTCTGATATTGGAATCATAATCATTTTCTTTTCTTCCCGACAAAAAATACGGTTTTGTTACATTGTTGTCTTTAATAACCTTTTCTATCAGTTTTCTGTATATATCTTTATAATCGCTGCATATGTTATAACAATTCTCACGAATTCCTCTTACATTGATTATCGGGATTCCCTCTTTGTTGGCATTTTCCACTATCTCATCAACAACATCGGAATAAAAGATGGTATTGTCCATCAGAATAAGTGCATCTAATTTTTTATAAGGTAAAATATCATAGACATATTTGGAACCCAGCTGATTTTTAAAATCTTCAGCAAAAATAAAACTGTAAACAGTATGAAATACTACGACTTTACAGTCCTTTTTTTCAGCATATCTTTTTATCTCTTCGATATACTTTCTGTTTATTTCTTCCGTAACTCTTGCGAGACATACCCCAATAACCTTCATATTGTCTCCCCCGTTTCTTCATATACTTTTATTTTATATTAAAAATCAAATATTGTCACACATCAGTCACACGAAAAAAATCTACGATTTTTGGTTATTATATCGTAGATTTTTAAATTTTCTTATTTATTTGTCATCAATTGTCTGTTACGTTTGCCTCATTATCCGATACAACATCATTACCGGATACCGCTTCATTTGCGGAAATCACACCGTTAACGGATACCGCTTCATTTGCGGATTCGGTCATCATATCCTGAGGAGTCAGAAAAGCATAGTATATATCAGGCGGAATAAGATATACTTTGCCATCTCCTATAGACGCATATATTTTATATCCCATCGTTCCGAAATTACCGATATTGATAACAAAAGTGTTACCGTTTGTAGTAATTTTTATTACCATCTGAGGATTATCGAGACCATATTCACTAAGATCCGCCGGATTTTCTATAACCGACTCTGCTTCTATCTCCATAATGGCATCCAGAATTTTATCGGATACACCACTGTTAAGTCTTTCTCCGTTGTTTTCTCTCAAAAACATTCCCGAGTCGTTCATATCTATAGTTATGGTTTCACCGTTCATTGTTCTGGTAACATTCATTTCTCCGCCAACCTGAAATGAAAACAGCGGAATCATTTGCACAGTCTCCACTACGGTTTCTTCCGGCTTTTTTCGTAATAACAGCACTACTGCAATCATAATAACTGTTATGACAGACAGAATGATTAATTTTTTCCCTTTTTTCATTATCTGCCTCTCCTTTTAACAACAATACATATTCCTAAGCCTATGTATGCAAGCGGAATTATTGCAAGGAAAAGAACTTTCAATAATGTCGCATTCTTTTCATCTATAAGAAGAACGTCTGTTGTCAGATCCTTTGGATGAATAGATATTACGGAATCATCCATACTGCATAACCATCCAAGGCTGTTAATAAATAAATCGCTGTTGGTACCTGCAACAGATGTATCAGCCGATATATCCTCTATTGAATAACTACCGTACCATACAATCTGAGAAACCTTATTGTCACTAACTGTCTCTGATGCAGCGGCAGCTATACATATAGGTCCGTCTATATCACCTTCCATTTTTACATAACTGTCAAGTGTATTGCTCATTCTTACAAATGAATCCGGTGAAGTTTTGAGGATAGGAGATACAAATACGGATCCTCTGGTTTCTACTTCGATATTAATACCTTCAGCCATCGCCATTAAAGCAAAGTATCCCTTATCTGCAAGAGGTGATGAAATCTCATGAGGATAAATATCCGGAAGAAGATAGAAAGGAGTATTACCGGTGTAATATTGAGGATTATCTTCAATTACAAGACCGTTATATTCACTCATTCCGTAATATTCCGTAACCGAATTAAGATTCGGGAATTCCACTCCCAAATGAGGATTGGTAATAAGCATAAGGCTTCCGCCACTCTTAAGATAATCAAGCAAAATATTGGCTTCTGCCGGTGTAATATCATTCGTAGGACAGTTAATCATTACAGCGGTTGCGTCTTCAGGAATGGCTTCCGTTGCAAAGATTGAAAAATCAACAACTTTAAAATTCTGACTCTCCAGCTTGTCCATATAATTGTCATTTAATGTTAATTCACCGTGACCTACCAAGTTGTAAATTACGGGGAATTTACCGTTTACAAGAGTATTAATTGCACTGGTAATGGCACTCTCTCCGGCATAATCATACGATTCTGCGCCGTAATAATAGTAAACCATTTCATCCAGAATATATATTTTGCTCCATGGAATATATACGAAATCATCACCCTTAACTACGATTATTTCATTATCATTTTCAACGTAATATGTATACTGCTCAATAAATGCCGGATAAAGTTCCGGATCTTTTTTCTCAACGATAATATGATCACTTATTGCTTCATATTGATCAAGAAGGTGCTCTACATAAGAATCTTCCATTCCCTCTCTGGTAACCCAATAAATTGTTATATCTTCCGTAAGATTAGAGATAAGATTCTTTGACTGATCCGACAATGCAAATATCTGCTGAGCTGTAGTATCTATCTGAGTATAATTCTTGGGCACCATAGATATCATTATATTAACCAGAAAAGCTATCGCAAGAACAAAAAGAGCCGTTAAAACACTGTATCCGCCCAAACGGAACTCTTTTGTCTTCAGTGAAGAAAACAGTTTCATTAACTCCACCTCCTTTTTTCAAGTGCTTCGATAGACAGAAAAAGAAATACTACAATTATACTCAAATAGTAAACCACACCTGTTACATCGAAAACACCGTCAATAAATATGTAAAACCTGTCATACAATGAAAGCTTTCTCATTACTTCCGGGAAAAGACCTTCAAAAAATTGTTCGTTCTTTACAAATAAACCGAATAAAATTGCTTCAAATACAAGTCCCACCGTAAACATTGTAAGTGTACTCTTGGTCATAAACCAAATTATGGCCATCAAAATAAGCACAATCACAGTAAAAGCTATGAATGACTTTTTTGAAGAAGAAGATACAAATGTTGAAAGTGAGGAAAGAAAATACAAAAGAAGCATTACACCAAAACATACTCCCGCACTGACTACCGGGTTTTCACACAATGAAGATATGAACATACCGATTGCCACAAGCGTAGCTCCGAGCAGGAAAAATGCCAATACAGATCCGAATGCTACGGGAAAATAAACATTTCCGAATCTTTTTAAAATAAGCGGATATATACTTAAAATTAAGATCGGAGGCAATATAACCATAATAAGTGCAAGATATTTTCCGATAATTACATCTGTCATACTTATAGGTAAAGAATACAGAAGCTGGTCTGTTTTCTGCTTCTTTTCCTCAGCAACTATTCTCATTGTTAATATAGGAATAATTAATAGGTAAATAAATCCAAGATTACCGACCGAAAGTTCATAATTGGTATACTGACCGGTAATGTTAAATACCATAGTATATATACCGATAAACAAAAGCATAAAAGCACCAAATATATATGCTGAAAGGCCTGTAAAATATGAACTTAATTCATGCTTAAATACTGCCTTCATTACTTTTTCTTACCCTCCTTAATTTTTGTGTCTTTTTCTTCTTCATCCTCATCATCTTCGTCTTCGTAACCTTCTTCAGCCTTCATTGTAAGTTCGATAAAGATGTCTTCAAGATTCTTGGCAGATCCGCTCATTTCAAGAATAGCCTTTTTTATTTCGGCAAAACCAAAGAATAATTTCTTAAGAAGTTCATTTACATTGCCTTCGAAAATATCAATCTTTACGCGAGACAAATTACCGTCCTGGGTAATAATTACATTTTCCTTTTTAATATTCTTTATCTTGTTAAGTACGGACATTATCTCTTTTTCATTGGCTTCGGTAAGAATCTTAATTGATGATTCATTTGAGAACTGTTTTTCAAGATTATCCGGTGAATCACAGGCAATAAGCTTTCCCTTTGAAATAATGATAATCGTATCACAAACAGCCTGTATCTCGGAAAGAATATGACTTGAAAGAATAACTGTGTGTTTTTTTCCGAGATTTTTAATTAACTGTCTGATATCAATAATCTGCTTAGGGTCCAAGCCAACGGTAGGCTCATCAAGAATTACTATTTCAGGATCTCCGAGAAGTGCCTGAGCTATACCGACTCTCTGTTTATATCCTTTGGAAAGATTCTTAATAAGTCTGTCAGCCACATCCGTTGTATCCGTTAATTCCAATACTTTATCAATCTGCTCCGAAATCTCTTCTTTCTTAAGTTTCTTGGCCTCGGCAACAAACTTCAAATATTCCCTGGGAGTTCTGTCAAGGTAAAGAGGCGGCATTTCCGGAAGATAACCTATAAGCTTTTTAGCTTTTAAAGGTTCTTCAAAAATATCATAACCTCCTATACTGACAGTTCCTTCCGTTGCCGAAAGACACCCGGTCATTATGTTCATTGTAGTTGATTTACCGGCACCGTTCGGTCCGAGAAATCCGTATATTCTGCCCTTTTCTATTTTGAAACTTACATCCGATATTGCTGTATGCTCTCCATAGTCTTTGGTAAGATTTTTAGCTTCAATAATTACTTCTTTTTCACCCAAAACCTCTATCCTCCTTCTTAAAACTGCTTCAGGTTCCAATATAAATCAAGCATTTCTATTATATTATTTTTTTTTATAAAATCTATATATATTTCAATAATTGAAAATAAAAACGACCTTGGAATATTCTTCCAAAGTCGCTGTTAAAATCTTAAATTTGCAGATTCTTATTTTTTCTTAATTAATTTGAATATATATATCAAAAGACAAGCACCTGCAATATTTGCTGCGTATGTAGATACCATGAATGCTCCGGACAGTACTGTAATTAATATTAAAAAAACAGACACTTAATACAAAGAGGTTAATTTAATATCTGTGTTGTAGTATATTATGAAGTAAGTGTTAAAAATAAAAATTTTCGGAGAATGAAGATGAAACGTACTCTTGATATAAATGAAATATCAGACGGAACCCTTTATAAATCATATTCCCTTGTAAAAATAGGCTGCAGCGAATGTAAAGGCTGCAGCGAATGTTGTAAAGATGTCGGCAATACCATTACTCTTGATCCTTATGATATTTTTTCACTTTCAAAAGGTCTCGGATGTCTTGCCGAAGAGATGATAAATAAGGGTTTTATTGAATTATCCGTTATTGATTATATTATCCTTCCGAATCTAAAAACACCCTGTTCATTTTTAAATAATGAGGGGAGATGCAGTATTCATGCATTCAGACCCGGACTTTGCAGATTATATCCGCTCGGAAGAGTATATAACGAAGACGGCTTCGATTACTTTATTCAGAAGGATGAATGCCCTTTTCCCGACAAAACAAAAGTAAAAGTGGAGAAATGGCTTGAAATACCGGAGCTCAACAAATATGAGAATTATATAAAAAAGTGGCATTTCTTCCTGAAAAATGCCACTGCACTGATAAATAAAAACAATAATGATGAATATACCAAAAATCTTAATATGAAAATACTGAATACTTTCTTTCTTTCGCCATACAATACGGATTGCGATTTTTATGAACAGTTTATGAAACGTCTGTCTGCTCTATCTGTTCAGGATCCGGAGATTTAGTATATAAAATCTTTAAAAGAATCGGAACCAGTATACTCGAAATAATGATAAGTAATATTACTGCGGTAAAATAGGAAGCATCTATAAATCCCAGATTCATACCCTTCTGTGAAATAATAAGAGCAACTTCTCCTCTTGTCATCATTCCGACACCGACCTTAAGACAATCCACATTTTTCATGTGGGCACA
Organism: Lachnospiraceae bacterium; assembly: GCA_045639745.1. Taxonomy (GTDB): domain Bacteria; phylum Bacillota; class Clostridia; order Lachnospirales; family Lachnospiraceae; genus NK4A136. Next base: position 64,942 of record JAZUDQ010000052.1, read on the forward strand.
TTTTGCAACCAAACCACATCCGACTATCTTTGTAATAAGTGCAACTCCGACAAATGCCAGTGAAAACCATAAAATCTGTATGTTCATTGCGGAAAGATCTGTCTTTAATCCTATACCCACAAAAAATATCGGTGCAAAAATCATATAATTACTAACCGTAACTTTTCTATCTATATAATCTGCATCATGAACATTACATAAAATAATACCTGCAACATAAGCACCTGTAATATCTGCTATTCCAAAATATCTTTCCGCAAGATAAGCAAATGCAAAACAAAGTGCAAATCCGATAATCGGTATACGTCTTTGATGAGGATATCTTGCGTCAATTTTTTTGAAAATCTTATATATTAAGATACCGCCAAGTACTGCAAATATAAAGAAAAGAACTGTCTTAAATACTACATTTAACGGTTGAACCTCAGGATCTCTGAATCCGATTACAAAGGTAAGCACCATAATACCGATAACATCATCTATAATGGCTGCACTCAAAATTGTCTGACCGACTTTACCTTTAAGATATCCCATCTCTTTAAGAGTTTCTACTGTTATACCTACCGATGTGGCTGTCATAATTGTTCCGACAAATACCGCTTTAAAAAAGCTGTCCGATCCGAATCCGTCCATACCGTAGAAACCTATATAAAGAAGAGTTCCTCCCACAAGCGGAACAAACACACCCATACATGCTATAATAAATGCCAAAATTCCCGATTTCCTGAGTTCCTTCAGATTTGTCTCAAGACCGGCAGAAAACATAATAAGAATAACTCCTATTTCCGCCATATTTGATAAAAAATCCGATTCCGTAACCCATCCGAGCAGACACGGACCAAGAATAAGTCCGGCAATTATTTCACCTACTACCATAGGGGCTTTACATTTTTTTGCAACTATTCCGAAAAATTTGGCAAATACAATTACAATTGCAAGATCTCTTAATATTGAATATGATTCCATTATTTACTTAATTCTCCGTTTATTTTTTCCCTTTATATTCAACAACGAATTAGTCCATCAACTTTGAAAATATATACCTATTATTAACATTTTTCAAGGTGCGTTTTAACGATAATTTGCTTTAATATTAAAATTTCATTGCACACCTTTATTTTTAAATCTATTATTATGTTATGAAAAAAAGCACCGTGACACTCATAACCGAAAATAAAATCAGCCGTGATTGTATTGATGAAAAGCTGTTTCAAAAATCAATAAACTACTATATCGGCAGAACACAGGGTGAAAACGGAATCGGAACTTTATCGGAAAAAACCGTTCATGCTACACTGAAGTATTATTATTCACCGAATGAACAATATCATGAAATCAAGATAGGAAAGAGTGTTGCCGATATTTGCAGAGACGGGGAAATATACGAGATTCAATCCCGGTCGTTTCATTACCTTCGTCATAAACTTACGGAGTTTCTTGATTCCTACGAGGTAACTGTTATTTATCCCGTTGCGGTGGTAGACTATATTCATTACATAAATACGAATACAGGCGAAGTAGAAGAAAAAAGACGTTCCGGCAAAAAAGGTAATTTATATACAATCATTCCGGAACTTTATTCCTTAAAAATGTTTTTGAATAATCCTCATTTTCATCTTATTATAACATTTATGGAAACCGAGGATTTTCGTCTTCTTGACGGATACGGCAAAGACAAAAAAATAAAATGCACCAAGACAGACCGGGTTCCCACAAAATTAATCGGAGAATTCCGGATTAATACGATAAAAGAATATCTGAATTTTCTTCCGGGTTTTGAGAACTGCCGTCAGACAGACTTCTCATATAACTATGAGGATTTTACTTCCGAAGTACTTGCTAAATACTGCGGTATTGATAAAAGAAACGCAGGTATACTGATTAACATACTTTGCGAATTAAATCTGATATACAAAACCGGATCAAAAAACCGATATTATACATACCGTTTAAATTAAATTACATCAAATCAGAGGCCCTAAGTGTTAAAAGAAATATATGTACCGTTAAACAAACTTTTCAAATCTTCCGTCGATTCATTTAGAGAAATCGCTTCAAATAAAGAAAATCTGGATAATCCGCTTATTCTGCAGGAATTTCAGGAGCTTATTATTTCTTTCGGTAATTCTCTTGAAGAGAATTACGCTCTTAACGGAAATGAAGTAATTCATAAACTGGAAAATATCTGCGAAATATTATACGAATATGCAAAATCGCCGGATAATAATATAATACATCAGGAAGAAATTCTTAATATTCTCGATAATCTTTATCAGGATTTTCTTAAAAATATACCTGTTACGGATTACAATGAAGTCTTAATCGTTCCGCTATATTACCTTCCGGAACGTCTTGAAGAATATATGGAAGAAAAATTATCTCTCGGTACCGATCATTTTTATTTCTATGATTTTACCAAAGACAATAAACTGTATAACCTTCTTGAACCTTATATAATTCACACTCTCGTTACTTATGAAAAACCTGCTGAATCCAATTTTTCCGTTATAAGAGAATCCATTCTCAATAAAGTACGAACAGAGAGTTATAACTATTTTATAGACGAAAATCCATTTCCGACGGACAAAATTGACAATTTCCGGGAAATTACGGAGACAATAAGATGCACTCTTTGCGAACGAAATGATTATACCGAATATTTTACAGCTATCAGGGATTACAGACCTTCTTCGATTCTTGATGTCGGAATGTTTCTTAAAAGAAGCGGTTTTATTTCACCCTGTTATGCAGGTGTATCAATAGATACAGATACAACTCTGTTGGACGGAGTAGATGTAATGCCTAAGACAGATGCTCAAATATACAGTACAATTTATAAAAAAATCTTTACTCCTTTTGACTTTTTGCGGTTAATTGAAAATGAACAATCATCTGTTCATTACGATTTAATCTTTCTTATTAAGGCAGAAAGATTTTTTGATTCCGCTACTTTCGATAAAATAAAAAACTGGTGCCTGTCTCACGGTACACATGTTACAGGTATAACAGAAACGGATGACAACAATGGCTGATACAAGAATATATGTAATGACACACAAAAAATATAATGAGATAAATGACGAGTCGTTTCATTCTCTTCATGTGGGACGTGCTCTTTCAAAAGATCTGGGATATGAAACAGATAATACCGGTGAAAATATTTCCGAAAAAAATAAAAATTACTGTGAATTGACCGGAATATATTGGGTTTGGAAAAACGTTTCCTGCGATAATGTCGGCATTTGCCATTACAGACGCTTTTTTTCGGATAACGGTAAGATAATGAATAAAGAAAAGATAGAACAGCTTCTCTCCGTTTATGACTGTATTTTACCGACTTCCATGGTATGTGAATACCCTACCGTTTATATTCATTTTAATAAAAAACACTGGATAAAAGATCTTGATACGCTTCGAAAAACTATATCCGATTTGTGTCCGGATTATCTTGATGCCTTCGACTTGTGTACCAACTGTCGCCTTTTTTCCGTGGGAAATATGATAATCACAAAAAAAAGCCTGTTCGACAAATATTGCGAATGGCTCTTTCCTATTTTATTTGAAACAGAAAAACAAACGGATATAAGCAACTATGATGATTATCAGGCAAGACTCTATGGCTTTCTCAGTGAACGTCTTTTACGAATATGGCTTCTGAAAAATAATTACCGTGTCTTTGAAACCACTATCGAAGAGTATTTTTAATTATACTTACTGCTGCCGTATATTCCGCAGGTGATTTGGATTTCATTAATGTCAGGTAATCTCTGTTCGTCATATTATAATTGTTTCTGTAATATGTCCAGAATTCCTTCATTTTACACACACCGTCATTTTCACCAAATTCTTTAAAATAAAGATTACACAGACTTTGCTGAAATTCATTTACTTTCACGGTTACCTCTTCACCCTTGATTTCTCTAAATATCGCAGGATTGGCAACTCCTCCCCTGCCTATCATTACTCCGGAAAGATTAGGATATTGTCCGACTATCTTAAAATAATCCTCTTTTGAAAATATATTCCCGTTATAACAGACAGGCATTTTCGCATTTTTATAGCAATAATCAAATGCCTCCATATTAGGCTCACCTTTATAAAAGTCCTTCTGAATCCTCGGATGGACTATCAACTCCGAAAGAGGATATTTATTGTAAATATTTATTACATCCGGCAATAAATCCGTATCATTTAATCCAACTCTCGTCTTTACCGATATTTTTAAATTGGTGTATTTCCGAGTTCCCTCAAAAACCGAATCAAGAAAAGAATCCGGTATACTAAGATCCCTGAATATACCGCTTCCACGATATTTTTTTACTACCGTATTTGAAGGACAACCGAAATTAAAATTGATTTCGCCGTATCCCAGAGAGACAAGTAAATCTATAAGTTTTAATGTTTCTTTAGAACTGACCGACATAATCTGAATAACAACATTTTTTCCGCTGTTATGCTCCAATGACATTTCCCTGCCGTCTTTGGTTTTCATTATTTTATTCTGATTGGGTGAAACAAAAGGCGTGAAATATTTATCCACGCCTCCGTAAATCTCTTCCAATGTATTTCTGAATACGTATCCCGTTACTTCCTCCATCGGAGCAAGGTAAACCGGAATATTGCAATCATTTATTTTTGTCATATTCTTATCACTTATTGTCATAATAAAGGTCATAAAAGAACAAATACTGTTGAATTATTCCGGATACACCTTCATATCTTTCAAAATCAAAACCATCCGGATAATAATTGTCCAAAATACTGTTTATATGAGTGTCCTTGGGAAAGCTGTCGGTGTGATGAAGTCCGAAAAGACATATACAATTGGCAACCTTTGCCCCTATTCCTTTTCTCTCTGTCAACATATTGTATGCCGTTTCATAATCCGCTTCTTTCAGGCGATCAAGATAATCCGGATTGTCAGAAACGTATTCGCATAATTCCTTAAGATAAGGAGCTCTGTAACCAAAACCCAGGGATTTATCGTCAAAAATGGCCGGATCTATTTTTTCAACCGATGGAAATGCATAATATTTTTTTCCTTCCACCTCAACAAATCCCGCATTAACTTTTTCACAAAACTGTTCGATACTGTTACTGATTCTTGTAATATTATTATTCTGAGAAACCATAAAAGAGAAAATTACTTCCCATAAATCCTGTCTGAGTATTCTTATTCCCTTTCCTACCAAATATGCATTTTTCAAATGTTCATCATTGCTGCTTTCTATAAGCTCCCCGATTCTCGAATAATCCGTGTCCAGATCAAAATAAGGTTTCCAGGTATTAATCCAATCTTTCATGTCACAACTGAGATTTACTTCATGAGAATAATCATTTTCTCTGTTGATAACAAGAACTTTTCCGAAAGCCGGAACTACAAATTTCCCATAATCAAGTTTTTTCCATCTGAAACACTGACCGCTTAAAGCAATCTTTTCCGAATCAAAATCTTCAATTACTCTTTTCATACACTTCTGTTTCTACTGTCTAAATATACTAACAAAACCGATATGTCCGCAGGACTTACGCCGCTTATTCTTGATGCCTGTCCGACACTGACCGGTCTGAACTCCTTTAATTTCTGTCTTGCTTCCAGTCTTAACGATGAAACCTTGTCATAATCCATATCTTCCGGAATTCTTCTGGTTTCCATCTTTTTAAACTGATTTACCTGTTGTTCCTGGCGTTTTATATATCCATCATATTTTACATTAATATTTATCTGATTTACAATCTCAGCCGCTTCTTTTGTTGTAAAGAATACGTCCCTCTCGGAATCTATTTCGGCAAGAACGTCATAATCAAGCTCCGGTCTGCAGATTAATTCCGCCAAAGTGGTACTTTTTTTAACTGTAGCGGACCCGTGACTGACAAGAAATTCCTGAATTGCTTTTCCGGCTCCGACAGTCGTTTCAAACATTCTTTTAACCTCTTTGTCAATAAGCTCCTGTTTTTTCAACGTCGCATTATATGTCTCATCATCAACAAGGCCTATCTTGTGACCGTATTTTCTCAATCTCAAATCTGCATTGTCCTGTCTCAGAAGAAGTCTGTATTCCGCACGACTTGTCATCATTCTGTAAGGCTCTCGGTTATCCTTTGTAACCAAATCGTCTATTAGTACTCCGATATACGCTTCACTTCTGTCAAGAACAATCTCTTCTTTACCCAAAATACTCATTGCAGCATTTACGCCTGCCATAAATCCCTGAACCGCTGCCTCTTCATATCCGCTCGAACCGTTAAATTGTCCTGCAGCATATAATCCGCTTATATTCTTTATTTCAAGGGTAGGCTTAAGTTGTTTGGAACATAGACAATCATACTCTATTGCATAGGCATTTCTTACCATTTTACAATTTTCAAGTCCCGGTACGGTTCTGTACATTGCAAGCTGAACATCTTCCGGTAATGATGAACTCATTCCACCCACATACCACTCATTGGTATGAAGTCCTTCCGGCTCAAGAAATACCTGATGACGTTCTTTATCCGCAAATTTTACAACCTTATCCTCTATAGACGGACAATACCTCGGTCCGGTTCCTTCAATAATACCCGCATAAATTGGAGATCTGTCCAGATTGGCTCTAATTATTTTATGTGTCTCCTCATTTGTATAAGTAAGATAACAACTTGCCTGCTCTATCTGTACACTTTCCGGGTCCGTGGAAAATGAAAAAGGTACTACTCTTTCGTCGCCTTTCTGTTCTTCCATTTTTGAAAAATCTATACTGCGTTTATCCATTCTCGCAGGAGTACCGGTCTTAAATCTTCTCAGCATCACTCCGTGTTCGGTAAGTGACTGTGTAAGATGATTGGCAGGTTGAAGACCGTTCGGACCTGTATACGTAATCGCTTCACCGCAAAGACATCTTGCTTTTAAATATGTTCCGGAACAAATAATTACTTTTTTACATTCATATACTGCACCGGTATAGGTACGAATACCTATTATTTTTTGAGGTTCTCCCTCAGTAATAATCTCACATACCTCTGCCTGTTTAACAGTCAGATGATCCTGATTTTCAAGAACCTTTCTCATTGCTCTTGAATATTCTGCTTTATCAGCCTGTGCTCTGAGAGAATGAACTGCGGGACCTTTTGATGCATTTAACATCTTTGACTGAATAAATGTCTTATCTATATTTTTACCCATCTCTCCGCCCATTGCATCAAGTTCTCTGACAAGATGTCCTTTCGAAGAACCGCCTACATTGGGATTACATGGCATTAATGCTATAGAATCCACGCTTACTGTAAATATTACAGTCTCAAGACCAAGTCTGGCAAGTGCCAATGCCGCTTCGCAGCCTGCATGACCGGCACCTATTACGCACGCATCTACTTTTTCATGAATAGTATTTTTACTGGTTATCTCACTCATATAACTCCATTCTTTCTATAATAGTCCTAACAGATGACATACTCCGTATAATAAAAGAATATGACAGGGATAAAAAGCATAAAAGAAATATTTCATATTTATACCCCTTTTCCCATTATAATTCTGAACAAGTGCAACTGTAATAAAAGCAGAAAATTCAATAGGATTATTAACTACAAGAGAAACTACGGTTGCCATAATTGATTTAACTTTATTATTTCTGAATATGTATCCGGCAACAATTGCAGCTACTCCCCATCCGCTGTAGTCAGTCATCATTATTTCCGCAATATAAACAAATATACATATCACAAGCAATGATAAACCATATTTTGAACGTTTTTCTTTTTCCGATTTTTTAAAAAATACTATACAAAAAATTAAAGCCGCTATTCCTCCGAGAGTACATAACGCAAGAAAATAAATCGGTGCCTGTGTAAAGAATTTTACCAATACCAATCCTGACAAATAATAAGGTTCCTCACTAAAAAAACCTATTACAATTCCGCTGAAAACACAATTACTGAATAATTGCATTCCCAAAAGACCTGCAAAAACCGGTCCCAGGTATTCAAATACCGACGGTATTTTCTTCTTTTCATCTCTGTTAACAATATCAATTAACCATATACATACAAGTCCGAGGAAAAGAGTAAAAAATACATTCTGATATTCCGGACACAATATTTTTCCACCGCAAAATGTCAAATTAAACGGTATTTCCGAAATAAATGCAAATATCAGAAGATTACGTGCATATTTCAGCCTGCTGTGTGTATATTTAAATCCTTCCACAAGAAGAAAAATGAATATCGGAAATCCGAGTCTGCCGACAAGACGCATAAATCCGTCTAATAATGTTAATAAATAATAAGCATTACTCTTTTCGGAAAATGTAGCAAGATAATAATCAAGCACGGAAGCTGCTATATGATCAATCAGCATTACCGTTATTGCTACTATTTTCAATGTACTTCCGGTTATTCCATTATTTTTACTAATCTGTTCCAATTTCAATTCCACCTTTTAATATGATATAGGAAGATTCCAATAATCGACTTTATCATTTTTATTATATGTCTTCAACATCTGATATTAATTATTTATTACATATTTTTCAGTATATCACTTTTTATTACAACGATAAGTTGAAATGCAAAGGTCTCATGATATAATTATTTTATGATAAACGATACTATAGCAGCTGTTGCAACAGGCATGACTGACGCAGGAATAAGTATAGTCAGAATAAGCGGAGAAAACGCAATAACCGTTGCAGACAGTATTTTTAAATCAAAATCCAATAAAATACTGGCAGAGCAGCCTTCTCATACGATGCATTTCGGCTATATTTACGATAATGATCAGATGCTTGATGAGGCTCTTGTTTCAATTATGAAAGCACCCCACAGTTATACGGGTGAAAATACAGTCGAAATAAACTGTCACGGAAGTATGTATTTAATAAGTCGAGTTCTTGAAACCGTTATAAATAACGGTGCAAGACCCGCCGAACCGGGAGAATTTACAAAACGTGCTTTTCTTAACGGAAAAATCGATCTTTCAAAAGCAGAAGCCATAATGGATCTGATTTCGTCAAAGAATGAATTTGCACTGAACAATTCAATAAAACATTTAAATGGCAATATCTATAACATAATTAAAAAATTACGAGAAGAATTGTTATATGAAATTGCTTTTATTGAATCGGCATTGGATGATCCGGAACATTTTGATCTGAACGAATATCCGGACAAATTAAAGACCAGGATTTTATCTGAATGCTCCGAAATTACAAAACTCATAGATTCCTTTGACAATGGAAAAATACGTAAGGACGGAATTAATACAGTTATAGTCGGTAAGCCAAATGCCGGAAAATCATCATTTATGAATTGCCTTCTCGGTGAAGACAGGGCAATAGTTACTTCACATGCAGGTACAACAAGAGATATTCTTGAAGAATCGGTAAAATTGGATGATATAGTATTAAATATTATTGACACCGCCGGTATAAGAGAAACGGATGACGAAGTAGAAAAAATCGGTGTTGAAAAGGCATATAAATACGTTGAGAATGCAGACTTGCTTATATATATGGTTGATTCCTCAATTCCTCTTGATGAAAATGATGATGAAATAATAGATCTTTTGAATAACAGAAAATTTGTTGTTCTTATGAATAAATCCGATTTAAAAACTTGTGTGTCTAAACAGGAAATAGAAGACATTTTTGGGGAAAATGTTGATATAATCAGCATTTCAGCAAAAGCAGGAGACGGTCTTGCAGAATTTTCTTCCGCAATAAAACGTTTGTTTTTCTCCGGAAATCTTAAAATAAACGATGAAGCTGTAATAACGAACCAAAGACAGAAAAATGAACTTAGTGAAAGTCTTAACAGCCTCAAAATGGTTATCAATTCCATAGACAGCAATATGCCTGAAGATTTTTTCAGCATAGATCTTCAAAATGCTTATATGCATCTTGGGTTTATTATAGGTGAAGAAGTTAATGACGATGTTGTTAATGAAATATTCAGTAAATTTTGTATGGGTAAATAGAATATGTTTGAATCTGAATTGAAAACAATTAAAATCTCTGAGGAAAATAAAATAAAAGTAAACGGAAGGACTGTTGATAACAGAGATCCGGTTACTCTTATTTGGAGCGGCAGTTCACTGGAAATGAATATTACCGCTTCCGAATTGTATATTCTTGCAGAAGGACCATTTGAAAATTTTGAAAACTGGATAGCTATAGAAATAAACGGAGAAATTATTTCAAGAAGACCTCTGAATAAAGAAAAAGAATGGATTCAGATTTTCAGAATGATGGATCCGACAAAAGAAAAGCATGTAAGAATAATAACCGAGGTTCAGGCAATGAATCCCGATGCTGCCCATTGTATTAATTATTATGAAATCAAAACAGACGGAACACTGTCAGATGTTCCCGAAAAACCTTATAAATTTGAATTTATCGGAGACAGTATTACAAGCGGAGAAGGCTGTATGGGTGCTCATGAGGAAATGGATTGGATATCAATGGTTTTCTCACATACAAACAGCTATCCTTATTTGGTTTCCAAAAAATTAAATGCAGATTACAGAGTATTTTCTCAAAGCGGTTGGGGAGTAAGCAGATCATGGAATAACATACCGACAAACGCTATCCCTCTTTATTATGAAGATATTTGTTCCCTTATTCCCGACGGTGAACTTAAGAATAAAGGCTTTGACAAGAAAAATGATTTTGAAAAATGGCAACCGGATGCCATAATTATTAACCTTGGCACAAATGACAACGGTGCTTTTAATAATGATGCTTATATTGATGAAAACGGAATTTCATATAAGTTTCGTTCAGAAGACGGTATTTACAACCGGGAAGACGTTAATCATGTAAAAAATTCATGTAAGAATTTTCTTAAAACAGTAAGAAAAAATAATCCGAAAGCTCATATTTTCTGGGCTTACGGATTACTTGAAGAAAATCTTTTTTCGGATATTAAAGATTCAATAACCGAATACAATAATAAAAACAATGATGAAGTTGTATTTATTGAACTTAACAAAACGGAAGGTGAAGGATTCGGTTCAAGACTTCACCCGGGCATTATTTCTCATAATATTTCTGCGGAAATAATAGAGAAAGCCGTTATTTCAAAACTTAATTAACACGGTTTTTATATCTGTCCCATTCAAAAACGGATTTTGTAAAGTTCACTTTTATTGTATATATTTGACTTCCTATATTGTCATATTCTTCTTTTGACGGAAATTCCAAACTTATATCATATGAAAACATTTCTTCATTCGATTCAGGATTGGCATCCATTGCAAAAAGATACGCTCCGACAGATGCTTTTAATATTATTTTTAAAGCCTCATTTTCAATTAATTTATCAGGTACTTCTTCAACAAGTTTGTTATTGGCATCATATTTCTTATATCCGCACTTTACCGCACTGATAATCTTGGCATTGGCAAGATGTACTCTTACCGTATCCGCATAACTCTTAGTATAATTTTCATTTTGTGAATTTTCCGGTTCAATTATCAGTGCTTCAATATTAAAGTTGATTCCTTCATTATTTTGCTTAAAATCAACAATCTGAGCATCCTGAAAATCAAAATTATAAATTTCATTAACTGATTTAAAAGCCATTTCTAACTCCTGTTTTTAAAAGGCCCGGAGAATAACTCCGGGCACACTAATTAATTAATTAATTCTTCTTAAGTGTAATAACTACTTTTCTGTAAGGTTCTTCACCCTCTGAATGAGTTGTAACATATTTATCATTTTGAAGTGCCGAATGAATTATACGTCTTTCATAAGGATTCATGGGCTCAAGAGATACTGCTCTCTTTGTTCTTTTAACCTTAAATGCCATATTCTTGGCAAGATTTTCAAGAGTAGCTTTTCTTCTTTCACGATAATTTTCCGTATCAACTTTAACTCTTACATACTCTGCGGTACCCTTATTAACAACAAGTGATACAAGATACTGAAGTGAATCAAGTGTCTGTCCTCTTCTTCCGATTAATACACCCATATCTCCGCCGTCAATGGTAACACTGAGTGTATAATCTTCCACATCATAATCACAAACAATGTTAGCTTCAATATCCATTGCTTTAAATACATCAGTTAAAAACTTTACTGCTTCTTTTTTCATTTCCTCAATCTGTTCTGCGGAAATATTCTTAACAGGTTTTGTATGTTTTGTTTCAGATTTAATTTCCTTATCGGTATTATCTTTTACTGTTTCAACTTTTTCCGTTTTAACTTCTTCTTTTACCGATTCATTTTCTTTTACTGTTTCTGTAACAGCTACAGCTTCTGATTCTTCACTCTTAACTCTTGCTTTAATAACTGCAGGTTTAGAACCTATTCCCATAAATCCGGAAGAACCTTCGGAAACTATTTCATATTCAAGCTTGTCACTGGGAACACAAAGAGAAGTACAAGCATCTGTAATACAATCTTCAACAGTTTTAGCTGTAAATTCTGTAAATTCCATTTATTTATGCCTCCAAATTAATCATTCTTATTATTTTTTTCGTTATATTGCTTAACCATAAATGCTTTTGATGCGAGAGAACCTTCTTTACCTATATTTGCATTTTTATAATACTCGGTAGATTCCTTAATTTCTTTTTCTCTCTCTTCATAAGATTTTTCATTTCTGTTTTCAATTTTTTTTGTATTGATTGTAGCATTTGTAACAAGCTGCTGAGGAGGAAGACCAATTTTAGCTCTCTTCGCATTCATTTTTTCAACATTTGCCTTAACCATCTCATCAATATCAATTTTATCAATCTTTTTATTGATTAAAATCTGAATAATACTTCTTATTACAGATCCGGAAATCCAGTAAAGACCAAGAGCAAAAGGAAGCGTATATGACAAAAATGCTGTCATAAGAGGAAATACAAGGTTCATTGTCTTCATTGAAGAAGCCATTGCATCTTCTTCACCTTTTTTCTTATTGCCTGTATCAGGTTGAGGCATTAACTTTGTATTAATCCACTGTGTTGCATATACAAGAAGAGGAATAAGCAAAGAAAAAATAATTATTCCCCAATTTCTTGACGATAAATCCCACTGTGTCTTTACATTAAAAGCAGGTGAATTGGCTACATTTAAACCAAAGAAATTATTAAATCTGTCAAGCTGCGAAAGAGTATTATTAATATTTTGGGTTAAATCGGGATATGTGGTTTTTAATAAATCCCAGTCTCCTGTACTTGCTTTATTCAATACATCAATATAAGTATTTGATGTATATTCCGGTAATAAACCGAAACTCTCATTGTTAAACTGTTTTGTATATCCGGCAGCTCCGGACAAACTTTGAATAACTGTTGAAGCATCAGCTTTATTCATAAGTCCGTTTATTACACCGGTATAAGCATCTTTTATCTGAGTAATATAAGCGGGCATATTGTTAATTACTCGATAAAGCGCAAATAATATGGGACACTGAATAAGTAACTGTACACAACTTCCTGTAGGACTTACTCCGTATTTTGAATATATGGCCTGTGTCTCCATATTCATTTTCTGCATTGATTCCTGATCGTTTTTACCCTGGTATTTACTTCTTATTGCATTTAATTCAGGACTCATTTTTGCAGATAATTTTGAAAATTTCTGCTGTTTTATTGTTAAAGGAAGTAACAATAAATAAATTATAAAAGTAATAAGAATAATAGTTAATCCGATATTTGGAATACTTAATTTATTTAATACCCAGAAGATACCTTCTATTATCCATCCGAGAACTGTAGCAAAGGGTTTTAAAATACCTCCCTGCTTAGTTAATAGCATCATATCTGTCACCTAATCTTTACACCTCCGATTATGGCACAGGATCATATCCACCTTTTGAAAAAGGATTACATCTTAATATTCTCCACAACGCAAGTAATCCTCCTTTTAATGCTCCGTATTTTTCTATTGCTTCCAATCCGTATTGTGAACAGGTTGGATAATAAGGACATTTAGTATGCTTTAAAGGTGATAAATATTTCCTATAAAATTTTATAAGCCAAATAAATATATTTTTCATAATTCACATTTTAATAAGAAGAAACTATATCATTTTAATAATTATCTTAAAATATGATGTAGTTTTGCCAAATGCAGAACAGCACTTTGGACTTCACAGAAATTCGCAGTTGCCGCACTTTGTCTTGCGACAATTACAATGTCCAGACCACTACTGAACATTTCTTCGTTTAATCTGTAGCTTTCTCTCATTAAACGTTTCAGGTGATGTCTAATCACACTGTTACCAACTTTTTTTGTTGCGGTATAACCTATGCGATTAATGTCGCTTTGATTTTCCATAACATACATAACCAGATATCTGTTGGCATAGGATTTACCCGTTTCATAAACTTTTTGAAATTGTTCATGTTTTTTTAAAGTTTCTGTATTTTTCATATTATTAATAAGAAAATGTTAATAAATAAATCTTATTAATCAGAAAAAAAGGCCTTACGGCCTTTTAAGCTGATAATACTTTTCTTCCTTTTGCTCTTCTTGCTGCAAGAACCTTTCTTCCACCAGAAGTACTCATTCTTGAACGGAAACCATGAACTTTTGATCTCTGTCTCTTTTTAGGCTGGAATGTCATCTTCATGTCAGATACACCTCACTTTCTATATCTTATTTCCGGTTATCCTAATGTTAGAAAATCAGTTTTGATTTTAATAAAGAAATACTCTTTAGTCAAGTAAAATCAAGGTTTTTTAAAATATTTTGAAATTATGTATAGACATAATATTTTATTAATATTTATTTTTATCAACAAGAAATCAACATATTGTGGATAACATTTTTATCATAACACTAAATAGGAATGTTGATAGTTTTATCAACACATGTTAATCATTAACATAATTTTATCAACAAAATGTGGATAAAATGTTTATAACTTTTTTTAATTCATAAAAAATCCTTATTTTTAGGCGTTTATGAGTGTTAATTACATAATCACATTTTACACA
>JAZUDQ010000053.1:0-6244 GCA_045639745.1 Lachnospiraceae bacterium
CACAGCCACAATAACTATATGTCGCCTAATGAATTCGAAAATCTATATCTGTCTGTAGCCGAAGAAGGCGTACAGAAGAAAGTGAGTTAATATGAGAAATCTCCCATTTTAATTTGTTCTAAATCTTGACAGAGGACCACTAAGCCCGTATTCTCAAATCATATCGCTCTAACTATTACAATAATTATAATAGCCTGTGGAATATTTTACTCCGTAATCTTCATATTTCCAAATCAAAATACATTATGCTATAAGACTAACTTTCCTACGAAGATATCATAACACATCAACTTATACGTAGTAAAATTTACTTCACTTATCTCCTCCTCATCCAGATAAAAAAGAGCTCCACATTGCTGTGAAGCCACAATAGCACCTCGATTACGCGTTGCACCATTCGCAGAAGCTTTGCTTCTTGCTCATGTCGCGCTGGCGATATATATAAACAAGCTACTTGCCGGGCTCATTCATAGCCCTTCGGGCTATTCAAAAGCGGGCTAGCGCCCTATAAACGCGTTGCACCATTCGCTACACTTCGTTTCGCTCATGTCGCGCTGGCGCGCTATAAAACTTCGCAAATAAAAAAACTCCCTTGGATGCAAGCATCCACGGAGTTTTGTATTTGGTTGTTTTGCACCGCTTGTAGTTCGCGCATTATCTCTTTGAGAACTGAGGCGCACGTCTTGCGGCTTTGAGACCGTATTTCTTTCTTTCTTTCATACGAGGATCTCTTGTAAGATATCCTGCTTTCTTAAGAATAGGTCTGTATTCTGAATCTGCCTGAAGAAGTGCTCTTGAAATACCGTGTCTTACAGCTCCTGCCTGACCTGTATATCCGCCGCCTTTAACTGTGATATATGCATCAAACTTCTGTGCTCCATCTACAGCAACAAGAGGCTGACGAACGATAACTTTAAGAGTCTCAAGACCAAAATATTCATCTAATGATCTTCCATTTATAACTATCTCACCTTTTCCGGGTGTTAAAAATACTCTTGCAATTGAGCTTTTTCTTCTACCTGTTCCGTAGAATTTCTTTGCAGCTGCTTTCTTTGCCATTTTATTTTCTCCTTCCAATTAGAACTTTAATTCTTCGGGCTTCTGTGCTGCATGTGCATGCTCAGGTCCAGCGTATACATGAAGCTTTGTGAACATCTCTCTTCCAAGAGGTCCCTTGGGAAGCATTCCACGAACTGCCTGTTCAACAACTGCTACAGGGTCCTTTGCCATCATTTCACGAAGAGTCATCTCTTTAAGACCACCAACATAACCTGTATGATGATAATACATCTTCTGATCAAGCTTCTTACCTGTTACTTTAATCTTATCTGCATTTACGATTACTACATAATCACCTGTATCAATATGAGGTGTAAATGTAGGCTTATTTTTTCCTCTTAAAACTTTGGCAACTTCTGAAGCCAAACGTCCCAATGTATATCCTGTCGCATCAACAACATACCACTTCTTCTCAATTGTCGAAGGGCTAGCCATAAATGTCTTCATTGAAAATTCCTCCATAATGTTAATAAACTTTACAATTAATATGCTTCTATGTGATGTCCGGGCACATATTTACAAATTAATTCTAACTATTGACCGTGAATCTGCTGGAAAGTACAAAACCCACTGCCACAAGAAAATATTTTATTGTATTTCCGAAAATGTGTCAAGCCTATTTAACAATTAATTTTTACTTTCAATAAGCTCTTCCATTGCTCTTTTATATCCTTCGAAGCCCATTCCCATGAAGGTTGCTTTACATGCATCCCTAACATATGATATCTGACGATAATCTTCTCGCGATGCCACATCCGAAATATGCACTTCTACGCAAGGAATTCCCACTGCTTTAATTGCATCGGGAATAGCAATGCTTGTATGTGTGTAACCTCCGGGATTGATTACAATTCCGTCAAACACTCCGTATGCTTCCTGAAGCTTATCAATAATTGTACCTTCATGATTGGACTGAAAACACTCAACCTGCACACCCAGTCTCTCGGCTGATTCTTTGCAGAATTCAACCAAATCATCATATGTTTTCTTTCCATAAATATCGGGTTCTCGAATCCCAAGCATATTTAAATTCGGTCCGTTAATTATCAGTATTTTCATATTTATTCATATTCCTCGCATTCAACAATTCTATAATAGAATTACATGTATTTTTTATTTTATCTTCGGTAACAGTACATACATAATCCGATATTCCTTCATAAATATCTTTTCTTTGATTGTATAATTCTCTTATTTTTTCTTTTGACGAAGATAATGGTCGTCCTGCTCCCGATAATTTTTCAATGTCCCTGGAGATATACACAATTGTTGCGTTTCTCATCATTTCAAGGCGGTTTTCCTGTCGCAATATACTTCCTCCGCCTGTTGCAATTACAACTCCCTTTTCCGCCAGGACCTTTTTTATAATACATCCCTCTTTATCTCGGAAATCATTTTCGCCGTATACTTTTATACATTCCGCGGGCGTAATCATATATTCCTGTTCAAACACTTTGTCTGTATCCATAAATGGCATTCCCTGTTTATCTGCCAATAATTTCCCCAGTGTCGTTTTACCGGATCCCGGCATACCTACCAACACAATATTACACAGCCTTTTTTCCAAATCTGTCAGCAGATTTTTGATTTCCGAATCCACACCATCCGCAATACAAGTCTTTCCCATAAAAAGACGTTCCGCATAATATGCCTGAGCCACCAACATTGGCAAACCGCAACTGTAGCGCACATTCATTTGTTTAGCTTTAATCAGAAGATTTGTTCTCAACGGGTTATATATGACATCAAGAACCCCCTCCAGATTTTTTATTTTACATATGTCAATCGGTTCTGCATCCATATTAGGATACATTCCAACCGGGGAAGTATTTATAACTATGTCAATCTTATCCGAATAATCTATTTCAGAATACTCTAATATTTCTCCGTATCGAGTCAATGCTTTTACGGTATTTTCATTAAGAGAATCTCTGTTTCTGGTTGCAAAACGGATTTTGCCGGCTGCCCCGGCTCGGCAACAATAACCTGCTGTTTTAGATGTGCCGCCGGTTCCGAGAATAAGAACCGATTTGTCTTTAAATTCAATTCCGGCACATTTTGCCATATACATAAATCCAAGATAATCGGTATTATATCCTTTTAAACATTCCCCATCATTTACAATGGTATTAATGCTTCCGATTTGCGAAGCAACTTCATCTATTTCATCACATAAGCCAATTACGGTTTCTTTATAAGGAATTGTTACATTCAATCCGGTATAGTTACGTTTTCCTATAAATTGCTCCAATTTGTCCCGTTGGATTTCTATAAGACTGTAATTCTCATTTCCCATCTTATTATGGATTTCTACAGAATAACTATGGGCAAGTTTCTCCCCAAGCAAGCCGTAATTTAATACCGGGAAATGGTATTTTACAAGTTTAAGACCGTGAGCAGGGGCTGTCGGTCCTGCACTTCTTCGATCTTTATCATTAATTGCCCTTTTAACATCCTCTTCACTGAGTCTTCCGAGTCCAACCTCAATAAGGGTACCTGCTATAATACGGACCATATTATATAAAAATCCGTTTCCCGTTACGGTAATAATGTATTCATCATCATGATTAACGACTGTAAGCCGATATATGGTTCTTATTGTAGTTGCGGTCTGATTTCCGGAACTGCAAAACCCGGCGAAATCATGTTCACCCAAAAACAATTCCGCAGCGCTGTTCATTTTCACGATATCAAGTTTCTGATTTATTTGATATGCATACAACCTCTTCGTAGGATTGGAGAAAGAAAAAGAAATAATCCTGTATTCATATGTTTTTTCGGTTTCTGTTTTCCTCGGATGAAAAAACAACGGAACTTCTTTGCCCGACACTATTCGAATATCATCGGGAAGTCTTCTGTTAATTGCATACGGTATTTTTTGTGCCGGCATTCTTGTTTCAACATCAAATACTGCCACATTTCCATCAGCATGCACTCCCGCGTCTGTTCTGCTTGCTCCGATAACTTTAATCTCGCAATTAAAAAAATCCGACAAAACGTTATTTAAAACACCTTCAACAGTTGTCAGGCCCTCCTGATACTGCCATCCATGATAGTTTGTTCCGTCATATGCAACTTCTATCAATATTCTTTTATTCATTGTTTTAACACCATCATCTGTTCTGATAAACTACTTAATCTTATAAATAAATTTTCATTAAAATAATTCCCGCAAAATATATTGTCAAAAATATATATCCAATTAAATCACGAAAATGATATTTCAAGGGTTTCATTTTCGTTCGTCCTTCTCCTCCGTGATAACATCTCGCCTCCATTGCCATCGCAAGATCTGATGCTCTTCTGAATGCGGATACAAACAATGGTACGAGAACCGGAATAAGACTTTTTGCCTTTTTTAAAACATTTTTACTCTCAAAATCAGCGCCCCTGGAAAGCTGAGCTTTCATTATTATATCAGTTTCTTCCATAAGAATCGGAATAAACCTCAACGCAATGGACATCATCATTGCCATTTCATGCACAGGTATCTTAAACACTTTCAAAGGTCCCAACAATCGTTCAAGTCCGTCTGTCAACGAATTAGGAGTTGTTGTTAATGTCATTATTGACGAACCAATTATCAGTAAAATTAATCTCGAACACATCATAACAGCATTAATTAAACCATCTTTTGTAATCGAAAAACGCCACACCGTCACAAGAATTTCACCGCTGCCCCAAAACATGTTAAAAATGACTGTCATAATCATTAAAAACCATATAGCCCCCATGCCTTTCAGGATAAATTTTAAAGGGACTTTCGATACACTGATGGCAATAATTAAAAACAATAATGCAACAATATAAACATACGGGCTCCTTGATATAAATAAAGATATAATATACATCAAAGTTGCAGTTAGTTTAAATCTCGGATCCATACGGTGTATCACCGAATCAGTCTGATAATATTGTCCTAATGTAATATCTTTAATCAATTATTTTTCCTTTAACAAACACTTAATTATATTTTCTCTTGCCTGATCAACTGTAATAGCATTCTCACACTCAAACAAGCCGGTCTCATTCAATTCTTTAATAAAATAAGTTACTTCGGGAACGGCCAATCCCATTTCTTCCAACCGTTTAACATTTTCAAATACAGCTACCGTCTTATCATCGTACTCAACTTTTCCTTTATTCATTACAATTACCCGATTCACATATTCAGCAACGTCATCCATTGAATGTGATACGATAATAATTGTAATACCGTCTTTCTCATGCATATGTTTTATTGTATCCAAAATCTCCGTTCTTCCTTTTGGATCCAGTCCTGCGGTAGGCTCATCAAGAATAAGAATCTCCGGCTTCATTGCAAGAACACCTGCTATTGCTACACGTCGTTTTTGTCCGCCGGACAAATCAAACGGTGATTGATAAAAATACTCATCTTCAAGACCTACTGTTTTTAATGCGTCATAAGCGCGTAATTGTGTATCCTTTTTTGAAACACCCATATTACGCGGTCCAAAACATACATCTTCAAAAACATTTTCCGCAAAGAGCTGATGTTCCGGATATTGAAATACAATTCCCACTTTGCTGCGAAGTTTTTTTCTGTCGTATCCCTTTTCAAATACGTCTTCACCATCAAAATACACAGTTCCCGATGATGGCTTCAACAATCCGTTTAAAACCTGAACAAGCGTTGATTTACCGGAACCGGTGTGTCCTATTATTCCGATAAAATCTTCATTATTAATAACGAAACTCACATCATCCAGAGCTTTTACCGACCCAACTTCGCCTTTATTATATTCATATGTTAAATGATCTGCTATCAATTTCATCTTTTTTTGCTTTTTTTCAATTCTTCAATAAGTTCTTTACGAGTTAAAATACCACGAGGAATATCTATTCCGTTTAATTTTAATTCGTATGCCAAACGCGTAATCTGCGGAACTGCAAGTCTTAATTCATCCAGAAGTTCTATTTGAGAAAAAATCTCCTTAGGTGTGCCACTGGTAACAATCTTTCCTTTATCCATTACAAACACCTTATCTGAATATATTACTTCTTCCATATAATGAGTAATCAGAATTATTGTAATTTTTTCAACCTCATTAAGACCTCTAACGGCTCTTATAACTTCCTGTCTGCCCTGCGGATCCAACATAGCTGTTGCTTCATCCAAAATAATACATTTGGGATGCATTGCAAGAACACCTGCAATAGCTAT